>JBPBQT010000142.1:0-2252 GCA_050955065.1 Janthinobacterium lividum
GTAACCGGCATTGTTGACCAGCGCGTCGATCTGCCCGAAGCGCTGTTTCGACTCGCTCACCACGTGCGCGATCTGCTTGCGGTCGGTGACGTCGAGTTGCAGCGCCAGCGCGTTGTCGGGATGCGCGTCGACCAGTTCCTGCAACGTCGACGGGTCGCGCGCGGTGACGACGGCGCGCCAGCCGCGCGCCAGCACCAGCTTGGCCAGCTCGCGGCCGAAGCCGGTCGAACAGCCGGTGATCAACCATACGGGATTGTTGCGATTCATCATGAGGCGCTCCGGTAAATGGGGGGCGATGCGGGGGGGGTGAGGCGGGTGGCAGGCAGATGGCGAATCTCTGCAGTCGGTTTCCCATACTAGCCGATTCTTCTTTTTTGCTCAGCGCGCGGGCCCGCCGTAAGCAGAATGAAAAATGCCGGGCAGCGAGGCTGTCCGGCATCCCGGCACGCCCGCTACGGGGCGTGCAGCACGGTGAAGCAGCGCAAGCGGTCGCGCCAGGCGGTCAGACCAGCGCGTCGATCACGCCGTTCAGCGTGACGCTGGGCCGCATGGCCCGCTGCGTCGACGCCGCGTCCGAGCGATAGTAACCGCCGATGTCGACCGGCTTGCCTTGCGCGGCGGCCAGTTCGGCGACGATCTTCTCCTCGTTGTCGCCCAGTGCCTTCGCGACGCCGGTGAATTCCTGCTGCAGCGCCGCGTCCTCGGTCTGCTCGGCGAGCGCTTGCGCCCAGTACAGCGCCAGATAGAAATGGCTGCCGCGGTTGTCCAGACCGCCAACCTTGCGCGACGGCGACTTGTTCAGGTCGAGGAATTTGCCGGTGGCCTGGTCGAGCGCCTTCGCCAGCACGTTCGCCTTCGGGTTGCCGTACGCGTTGCCGAGATGTTCGAGCGACGCGGCCAGCGCCAGGAATTCACCCAGCGAATCCCAGCGCAGGAAACCTTCCTCGAGAAACTGCTGCACGTGCTTCGGCGCCGAGCCGCCCGCGCCGGTCTCGAACAGCCCGCCGCCGCTCATCAGCGGCACGATCGACAGCATCTTGGCGCTGGTGCCCAGCTCCATGATCGGGAACAGATCGGTCAGGTAGTCGCGCAGCACGTTGCCCGTCACCGAGATCGTGTCCTGGCCGGCGCGGATGCGGTCGAGCGAGAACTGCGTGGCCTCGACCGGCGACATGACGCGGATGTCCAGTCCCGTGGTGTCGTGATCCTTCAGATAGGCCTCGACCTTCTTGATGACCTGCGCGTCGTGCGCGCGCGCCGGATCGAGCCAGAACACCGCCGGCGTGCCGGAGAAGCGCGCGCGGTTGACCGCGAGCTTGACCCAGTCCTGGATCGGCGCGTCCTTGACCTGGCACATGCGCCAGATGTCGCCCGTCTCCACCGCCTGTTCGAGCAGCACCGTGCCTGCGTCGTCGGTGACGCGCACCACGCCGTCGGCGGGGATCTGGAAGGTTTTGTCGTGCGAGCCGTATTCCTCGGCCTTCTGCGCCATCAGCCCGACGTTGGGCACGCTGCCCATCGTCACCGGGTCGAAAGCGCCGTGCTTCTTGCAGTCCTCGATGACGGTCTGGTAGACGCCCGCATAGCAGCGGTCGGGGATCACCGCCTTCGTGTCGTAAAGCTGGCCGTCGGCGCCCCACATCTTGCCCGAGTCGCGGATCATCGCGGGCATCGACGCGTCGACGATCACGTCGCTGGGCACGTGCAGGTTCGTGATGCCCTTGTCGGAATTGACCATCGCCAGCTGCGGGCGCTGCGCGTACTCGGCCTGGATGTCGGCCTCGATCTCGGCGCGCTTGTCGGCCGGCAGGTCCTTCAGGTGTGCGTACAGGTCGCCGATGCCGTTGTTGACGTCGACGCCGGCCTGCTTCAATACGTCGGCGTGCTTCTCGAGCACGTCCTTGTAGTATTCCGAGACGATCTGACCGAAGATGATCGGGTCGGAGACCTTCATCATCGTCGCCTTCAGGTGCACGGACAGCAGCACGTTCTTCGCTTTCGCGTCGGCGATCTCCGCGGCGATGAAACTGCGCAGCGCTTTCTTGCTCAGCACCGACGCGTCGATGATCTCGCCCGTCTTGACGGTGGTCTTCGCCTTGAGCACGGTCACCGCGCCATCCTTGGCAGTGAGTTCGATCCTGACGCTGCCGGCGGTCTCGATCAGCACCGAACGCTCGCTGCCGTAGAAATCCCCTTCCGACATGTGCGCGACATGCGAGGCGGAGTCCGCGCTCCAGGCGCCCATCTTGTGC
>JBPBQT010000143.1:0-2243 GCA_050955065.1 Janthinobacterium lividum
GGTCACGGCCCGGGCGCGCAATTCGCCCAGCACCGCGGTCGACACCACATCGGTGGCGACCATCTGATCCCCGTACAGCTCCGTGACGGTGGGATGCCGGTCGATCACCGCGTGCAGGGCCGCCTGCGTCACCGACGGAATGTCCTGCTCCGCGTGCCCGAGGCGCCGGTAGCCGACGAGGTCGATGACCACGTCCACGCCGAACGCCATCCGGTAATCGAACGCCACACGCGCCACGGCCATGACGTCTTCCGGGTGATCGGCGTTGACGTGGAAGACCGGCGCGTCGATCATGCGGGCGATGTCGGTGCAATAGCGATTCACTTCCGGTTTCAGCGGGTTGGGCGTCGTGAAGCCGATCTGGTTGTTGACGACGATGTGGACCGTGCCGCCCAGCGAATACCCGCTCGCCTGCGTCAGGTTCAGCGTCTCCATCACGACGCCCTGCCCGGCGAACGCCGCATCGCCGTGGATGACGATCGGCACGCACGATGCGCCGTTCGCGCCATCGTCGTCGGCGACCGCGCGGCTCATGCCGCTCACCACCGGATGCACGCTTTGCAGATGCGACGGATTGTGCGCCAGGAACAGCATGACCTTCCCGTACGACGTTTCCTTGGCCGACAGGCCGCCGAAGTGATACGGCAGATCCTGCTGCGCGACGGACCGGGCGGATTTCGTGTCCAGATACTCCATCATCCGCTCGGGCGGATAGCCCATCAGATTGACCAGCGTGTTGAGACGACCGCGATGCGGCATGCCGACGAAGACCTTACCGATGCCATGCAGGGCGGCCATTTCGACCAGGGTGTCCATGAGCGGCACCATGCTCTCGCAGCCTTCCAGGGAGAAGCGCTTCGCCTGCGGAAAGTCGCGCTGAACGAAGCGTTCCCACTCCTCGGCCGCGAGCAGGCGGCGCAACAACCCGACCTGATCCGTCGGCGTCGGGCGCGCCAGGGCCTGTCCGGATTCCATCGCGTTGAACAGCCATTCGCGGCGCACGGCGTCGCGCACGCCGCTCGCGTCCAGCCCGACCGGACCGCAATAGACGTCCTGCAGCCGTTCCCGCAGACCCGCAATGCCCATCACCGAATTCTGGTCGGCGGAGTCTTCGGGGAAAAGCGTTTCGGCCGGCAGACCGTGCCATTGCGGGGTCAATTCCTGCACCGCGACGGCGGGCATCAGACCCAGGGGATCGATCCGGGCGACGCGGTAACCGTGATCGCGGTAGGCCGCGATGAAGTTCGCAACGCGCGCGCGACGGCCGCTCGCTTTGTCCGACGGATGGAACGAGGGGGAGGAATCGGTGTGCGCGTGCGGACGAATCGCGTCGTCGGACGAATGGAGTGTCATGACTTTGTAGAATCCAATGGGAAAGTAGTCGTTATCGGCAGCGCCGGCGTCGTCGGAGAGCCCTCCGTTCGACTGCGCAACCGGTGTTGTCGCGGACCACGATCAAGTCGATACGCCGCATCGCGCGGAGCGTATCGCCCGACTTTCTTGTACCGGATACGGCTGCGCCCCGTCCCGATGTCTCCTCTCTGCGGCGTCTTCCTCGACCGCCGCCCGCCGCCCGCACCGGAACATGGGCGCGCGGCGTTGCATGCGGGAGCTGCCGGTGGCAGGACCCGCATGCCTGCCGAGAACTCAATGTTCCAGGCGGAAGGTGCGCACCATCTCGGTCAGTTGCCCGGCCTGCTCTTGCAGCGCATGCGCCGCGGCGGAGCTTTCTTCGACCAGCGCGGAATTTTCCTGCGTCACCCGGTCCACCTGCATGACCGCGCCATTGATCTGCCCGATACCGTCGCTTTGCTCCTGCGTCGACACGCTGATGCCCGAGACGATGTCCGTCACCTGGCGGATGCTCAGCATCACCTCGCGGATGATCGCCCCGGCCTCCTCGACGCTCTGCTTGCCGAGGCTCACCTGGCCCACCGAGTCATTGATCAGTTCCTTGATCTCCTTCGCGGCCGCGGCGCTGCGCTGGGCAAGGTTGCGCACTTCGGTCGCCACGACCGCGAAACCGCGGCCGTGCTCGCCGGCGCGCGCCGCCTCGACCGCCGCATTGAGCGCGAGGATGTTCGTCTGAAAGGCGATGCCGTCGATCAGGGAAATGATCTCGACGATCTTCGCCGAAGACTGGTTGATCGCATTCATCGTATTGACCGCGTGATCGACCGCACCGCCGCCGCGCGTCGCCACGGTGCTGGCCGACAGCGCCAACTCGTTCGCCTGACGGGCAT
>JBPBQT010000144.1:0-2147 GCA_050955065.1 Janthinobacterium lividum
CGCGCCGCGTCGATCGAGGTCCGCAAGCGTCTGGCGCAGCAATGGTAGGCCGCCGCCCGATACCGGTCGGCCATGGGAGGACGGCATGCCGCTATTGATCGCCACCGCCTTGCTGCCGGTGTTCCTGACGCTGGCCCTGGGATACTTCGCCGGTTACCGGAAGCTCATCGACAACCGCAACGTCGCCAGCCTGAACGTGCTGCTGATGCAGTTCGCACTGCCACTGACCCTGTTCGTGTCGATCGCGCGGACCTCGCGGGCGGTGATCCTGGCGAACGGCATGCTCGCGCTGGTGCTGGGGTTGGGAATGATCGTCACCTACGCGGTGGTGTTCCATCTGCAGCGTCATGTCTTCAAATTATCGCTGGGGGATGCGGCGGTCGAGACCCTGACGATCGCCTTCCCGAATTTCGCCTCGATCGGCCTGCCGCTGTTGCTGCCGGTGTTCGGGCCGCAGGCGGCGCTGCCGGTGGCGATTGCGATCGCCACCGGTTCGGTGACGATCTCGCCGCTGACGCTGGCATTGCTCGAATTGCACAAGGCGCGCGAGGCGCAGGCGAACGCGGCCGGGGCCGGGACCATTGCAGCCGGATTCGTCACAGCGACCGGTGCCAGCGCGGTGACCGGGTCCGGGGCGGTGACCGGACCCGGTGCGGCGCCAGGTGTAGCACCGGGTACAGCGTCAGTCCCCGCGCCGGCGGTCTCGGCGGCGCAACAATTCCTGCGCGCGCTCGGGCACTCGGTGTCGAAACCGATTTTCTTCGGTCCGATGCTCGGGCTCGTGGTCGCGTTGTCGGGTCTGCATCTGCCCGCGCTGGGGGTGGTCGCGCTCGGGCCGCTGACCAGCGTGACCGCGGGCATCGGCCTGTTCCTGACCGGGCTCATGCTGTCCGCGCAGCCGATCCGGCTGGAAAGCGACGTGCTGCTGGGCACCGCGATCAAGAACCTGCTGCAACCGCTGCTGGTCTACGGCCTCGTGCGGCTGTTCGACATTCCCGTGACGATCGGCGCGCAGGCGGTGCTGCTGACGGCGATACCCTCCGGTTTCTTCGGTCTGGTCTTCGGCGCGGGCGCGGGTCTGCGCCCGCCGGTGGCCGGCTCGACGCTGGTCGTGTCGTCGCTGTCGGCGATCGTCACGCTGTCGCTGGCGATCCTGCTGCTCGCGCCGCATTGAGGGGCATCATGAACCGCACCGCCGCGTGCAGGAGGACATCATGAACATCGCCTGCCTGTTTCCGGGACAAGGCGCGCAGACGCCGGGCTTCCTGTCGCGCCTGCCCGCGCACCCGGAAGTGGCGCGTACGCTGCGCGAGGCGGGCGAGGTGCTGGGCGCCGACGCCGCCGCGATCGACAGCGAGGCGTCGCTTGCCGGCACGCTCGGCGTGCAGCTGAGCGGCCTGATCGCCGGCGTCGCGGTGGTGCGCGCGCTGACGGCGCTGGGCGTGCACGCCGATGCGGTGGCGGGCCTCTCCAGCGGTGCGTTCACCGCGGCGGTGGCCTGCGGCACGCTGTCCTTCGAACAGGCGCTGCCGCTGGTCCGGCTGCGCGCGCAGGCGATGCAGCAGGCCTATCCGCGCGGCCATGGGCTCGCGGCGCTGGTCGGCCTCGACGAGTCGCAGGTCGGCCGACTGGTGGCCGGCATTCATTCGCCCGCGACGCCGCTCTATATCGCCAACCTGAACGCGCGCACGCAGATCGTGCTGGCCGGCAGCGACGCCGCGCTCGAACGCGCGCTGTCGGCGGCCCGGCAGATGGGGGCCCGGCACACGCAACGCATGGCGGTCAGCGTGCCCTCGCATTGCGAACTGATGGCGCCGGTGGCGGATACCCTGCATCGTGCGCTGGCGGCACTGCCCCTGCAGCGCCCCCGCGTGCCATACATCAGCAATGTCAATGCACGGGCGCTACGTGATGCCGAGGGCATTCGCGAGGATCTGGCGAGCAATGTCGCGCATACGGTGCGCTGGCACGACGGGATGACGGTGTTGTACGAGCGGGGCATCCGTACTTTTTTCGAGGTGCCGCCCGGGGCGACGCTGACCGGCATCCTCCGGGAGAGCTTCGACGATGTGCGCGTGCGCGCGATCGCCGACACGCCGTTCGAGACGATTATCTATCTCGCGCAACGCGCGGGCGAGGCGTCGTGA
>JBPBQT010000145.1:0-1846 GCA_050955065.1 Janthinobacterium lividum
ATCGCGGCCCGACCGATCGCGGCCCGGACCGGCATGTGGTACGTCGGCACGGCGGTGCTCAATGGCGGAAGTGGCGCGTGCCGGTCAGCACCATCGCGACATTCTGCTCGTCGGCCGCGGCGATGACCTCGTTGTCGCGCATCGAACCGCCCGGATGGATCACGCAGGTGGCGCCCGCCTGCACGACCACGTCGAGACCGTCGCGGAACGGGAAGAAGGCGTCCGACGCGACCGCCGAACCGGCCAGCGTCAGGCCGGCGTTCTCGGCCTTGATGCTGGCGATGCGCGCCGAATCGATCCGGCTCATCTGGCCGGCGCCGACGCCCAGCGTCTGGCCGTTCGCGCAGAAGACGATCGCGTTGGACTTGACGAACTTGGCGACGCGCCAGGCGAACAGCAGGTCGTCCATTTCCTTCGGCGTGGGTTGACGCCGCGTCACCACCCGCAGTTCCTCGGGCTGGATGTTCTTGACGTCCGCCGACTGCACCAGCAGGCCGCCGCCGACGCGCTTGAAATCGAGCGCGTTGGTCGACGATTCACCCGCCGCGGGCAACGTGATCGCCAGCACCCGCACGTTCTGCTTGGCGTTGAGCAGCTGCTGCGCGCCGGCCGTGAACGACGGCGCGAGCAGCACTTCGACGAACTGCTTGCTGACGGCCTCGGCGGTGGCCTCGTCGACTTCGCGGTTGAACGCGATGATGCCGCCGAACGCCGAGGTCGGATCGGTCGCGAAGGCCTTCGCGTAGGCGCCGGCGGGCGCGTCGGCGATCGCCACGCCGCACGGGTTCGCATGCTTGACGATGACGCAGGCGGGCACGTCGAAGGTCTTCACGCATTCCCACGCGGCGTCGGCGTCGGCGATGTTGTTGTACGACAGTTCCTTGCCCTGCAGCTGACGGTACGCGGACAGCGCGCCGACCGGCGCCGCCAGGTCGCGGTAGAACGCGCCGCTCTGGTGCGGGTTCTCGCCATAGCGCAGGTCCTGCACCTTCTCGAACGCGACGTTGAGCGTCGCCGGGTAGGCGTGGCGCTCGCTGTGCAGGCGCGCGTCGCCCAGGCTCGTCAGGTAGTTCGTGATCGCGCCGTCGTACTGCGCGGTATGCGCGAAGACCTTGGTCGCGAGGCGGAAGTTGGTCGGATAGCCGACCGTGTTGCCGTTCGTGCGCATTTCGTCGAGCACGCCCGCGTAGTCGGCCGGGTCGACGAGCACGGTCACGTCGCGGTGGTTCTTCGCGGCGGAGCGCAGCATCGTCGGGCCGCCGATGTCGATGTTCTCGATCGCTTCCTCCAGCGTCGCGTCGTCCCGCGCGATGGTCTCGCGAAACGGGTAGAGGTTGACCACCAGCAGATCGATCGTCGGGATGCCGTGCGCATCGATGGCCGCGACGTGTTCCGGAAGATCGCGCCGCGCGAGGATGCCGCCGTGGATCTTCGGATGCAGGGTCTTGACGCGGCCGTCGAGCATTTCCGGAAAACCGGTGTAGTCGCCCACCTCGGTCACGGCGATGCCGGATTCGGCGAGCAGCTTCGCGGTGCCGCCGGTCGAGAGGATCGACACGCCCAGGTCGGCGAGGGCGCGGGCGAAATCGACGACGCCCGATTTATCGGATACGGAAATAAGCGCTTGTTTGATCATGACGAAGAAAAAGACCGGCGATAGAGGAGGCGACAGGAAGCAATGCGGGTGGTGCGGACAACAAAAAGCAGCGGCGGCGGCGGACGAGACGCGCCACTACAGCAGGCCGTGCTGCTGCAACTTCTTGCGCAGGGTATTGCGGTTGATCCCGAGATACTCGGCCGCGAGCGACTGGTTGCCGCTCGCGCGTTCGAGCACCACTTCGAGCAT
>JBPBQT010000146.1:0-50020 GCA_050955065.1 Janthinobacterium lividum
GGTGCGGGTGCGGGTGCGGGTGCGGGTGCGGGTGCGGGTGCGGGTGCGGCCATCCTGCTCGTCGTCGCCGCACGCGGCGCGACCATCGCCACGGGCAGGATAGTGAAAGGCGCGCCGTGGCAGGTGGTGATCTTTTCCCTGGGGATGTATCTGGTGGTCTACGGACTACGCAACCAGGGGCTCACGGCCTACATCGCGCGCTTGCTCGACCGCTTCGCTGCAGGCGGCATGGGGGGGGCGGCGCTGGGAACCGGCTTTCTCGCCGCGTTCCTATCATCGATCATGGACAATATGCCCACGGTGCTGGTGGGCGCGTTGTCGATCGACGCGAGCACGGCGACGGGTGCGGTACGCGAAGCGATGGTATGCGCGAACGTCATCGGCAGCGATCTCGGGCCGAAAATCACGCCGATCGGCTCCCTGGCGACGCTGCTCTGGTTGCATGTGCTGGCGCGCAGGAACCTGACGATCACCTGGGGCCTCTATTTCAGGACGGGCATCGTGCTGACGGTGCCGATCCTTCTGGCGACGCTGGTCGCCCTGGTGGTCCGGCTGCGATTCGCCTGACGCGGTCCGCAGCGCCGCCGGGTCCTGGCTACTGCCGCGCCGGCAGAATATCGAGGACGACGTCCGAGGGCCGGCACAGGCGCACGCCCAGCGGCGTGACGACGAACGGCCGGTTGAGGAGGACCGGTTCGCGCACCATCGCGTCAAGCAAGACATCGTCGTGCAACGTGGGGTCGTCCAGGCCCGTTTCCGCGTATCGGGGGCCTTTCTCCCGGACCGCGTCGCGCGCCGTCAGGCCCGCTTGCGCGATCATGTCGACCAGTACCACCCGCGACGGCGGCGCCTTCAGGTACTCGACGACATGCGGTTCGATCCCAGCGTTGCGAATCAGCGCCAGCGTGGCGCGGGACGTCCCGCAATCCGGATTATGGTAAAGCGTGACATCCATCGATGTGTCCTCAACAGGTCTGGCCTTTGCAGCAGTTGTCGGTCAGAAAACCGATCAGGTGGCGCATCGCATCGAAATTGGCGGAATAGTAGACGAAGCGCCCGGCATGACGCGCGTCGACCAGTCCGGCGTGCGACAAGTCCTTCAGGTGGAAGGACAACCCGGACGGCGAGACACCCAGTTGGTCGGCTATTTCGCCCGCCGGCATGCCATCCGGGCCTGCGACCACCAACAAACGAAAAATCGCGAGACGGGACTCGTGCGCCAACGCGCCGAGCGCGCGCAATACGATTTGGTCGGTGGGAGGAGCGATATTCGTCATGGTTCGAATAATACGGGAAACAACGCGGAAGAAGTACCCGACGACATCCCCGCTCCCCGTTGCTGCCACCGCCACCGCCACCGCCACCGCCACCGCCGTGCGATAGGGAAATGCTCGGTAATAACCGCGTTGTTCGGCGAATTGCGCCGATATCGTCCTGATCATAATGCCTACATGGAGATCCGCTCATGCCTAACCCGCGCATCCGGCTCTCATCGGCAGATAAACATGAACAGGAACCGCAACATGTTGAACCATGAAGGATCGCATTCGGCAGCGGAACGCAGAGGCACCCGCCGGGCCATTCCCGCCTACGCCGATGAGACGGGCGAACCCCATATCCGCAGCGTCGAGGCGCGGTTCCTGCGCGCGTGGCGGCAATCCGTCGCGATCGTGGGCGTCCGGTTCTTCGGTACCGGCAAGGCCGGCGACATGGAGAAGGTGGCCAGCAAGTGGGATCTCGTGCCGCGCCTTTCGACCATCCGTCATGGCGTCGGCACGCTGGAGTGCACCGAGCAGATGTTTCTGTCCGCATTGCTCTCGCTCTACAACCCGCACGAGGCGGTACGGCTGCGTCAACAGTGCGGGCTGACGGATTTTCTTGATCTCAACCTTCTCGACCCGGTGCGGCGCGAGTTGCTGTCGGAACTGTTGTTGAACAGCACAGGATGGTAAGCATGTCGATCGACGCAATGGCACTGACAATGGGACGGCATGTCGAGCAAGCCGATCGGGCGCTCAACGCGCTTCACGGCGAACTCAGCCTCGTCACTTTCAGCGGCGACCCCCAAAGCGTGGAGCGCGCGAACCGCTGGATCGCGCGGATCATCGATTCCAGCGTGGCCCGGCATCCCGGCAATCCCGTGCTCCAGCACGTCGCCAGCGCGATGAAGGACGATTACCGGCGCAAGATCGCCGCCTTGTCCGCGATGCTGCGCTCCGCCTCCACGCACTGAACGACCCGACGCGCGGGACCCGCTCCCATGCGCGCCGCCTTATCTCGAATTCTTCGATGCATAGGACGATTGCTTGTTTGCACCGGCGTCAAGGCATTCCTAGAATGACCCATGACTCCCTGGATGTCTTCCATGCAATCGTCTCTTTCGCCTCTCCCCACCCCGGCCGCACCTTCTGCCGCGCCTTTTGCTGCATCTTCCGCCGCATATCCCGCGACGGCACGCCACGCACGTGCCACCCCGCTCGACATCCGCCCCCTGGGCGGTGCGCTCGGCGCCGAGGTGTTCGGCCTGCGTCTCGATCGGGAATGGGACGCGGATGATTTCGCCCGGCTGCATCGGGCGCATCTCGACCACCACCTGCTGATCTTCCGGGACCTGGACATCGCGCCCGAGCAGCAAATCGCGTTCAGCCGGCGCTTCGGGCCCTTGCAGATCCATGTGCTGCACCAGTTCCAGCTCGCCGACCATCCCGAAATTCTGATCGTCTCGAACATCGTCGAGAACGGCGCGCCCGTGGGACTCGGCGACGCAGGTCATTTCTGGCATTCGGATTTGTCGTACAAGGAAAAACCGAGCCTGGGATCGATGCTCTACGCACGGGAGTTGCCGGCCGAGGGCGGCGATACGCTGTTCGCGAACCAGCACCTGGCATGGGAAACGCTGCCCGCGGATTTGCGCCGGGCGGTGGCGGGACGGCGCGCCGAACACACCTATCTGGCGCGCTACGCCGAATTGCAGGCGCGCAGCCCGTGGCGGCCGAACCTGAGCGAGGCACAGCGGGCACAGGTGCTGCCGGTCGAACACCCGATCGTGCGCGTGCACCCCGAGACCGGGCGTCGCGCGCTGTTCGTCAGCGAGCATTTCACGACCCGCGTCGTCGGTTTGCCCGAGGACGAGAGCCGCGCGATCCTCGATGCCCTATTCGCGCACAGCGTGCAGCAGGCGTTCCAGTACCGCCACGTCTGGCGTGCCGGCGACATGGTGTTCTGGGACAACCGCTCGCTGCAGCACCTCGCGGCCGGCTGCCCGGCATCGCAGCGGCGGCGCCTGCATCGCACGACGATCGAAGGCGATGCCCCCTTTTGACGGAATCCGCCGGACGCGCCGATCCTGAAAGCCTCGCGTAGCCGCCGGATTCCCTGAATCGGGACCTGCGTCACCGCAACAGCAGCAGCCTCGGCACGGCATCCGCGCCGCACCAGATCACCGCGTTCTGTTCGTAACGCAGCCCCATGTCGAGCGCGGCGTCCCGGTCCGGTCCCGGGATCAGGAAACTGGGCTCGCCCGGCCAGTCGTTGCTCGGGTGCCGGCCGATGCCGTCGATCAGGACGAAACCCTGCTGCCGCAACGCCACTGCGAGTTCCACCTGGCGCCTGCGATTGTATTCGGCGTCGCAGAGCCGGCCCCATGGGTTACAGGCCGTGAGAAAAACGCTCGACGTCACGTCGTGTGCCGCGTGCAACGCGCGCAGCGCGGCGCTCGCGCAGTCCACGCGCAGCACCAGCGGCGGGATGGCGGCAACCCGATAGTCGCTTTCGCGATAGGCCTGCACGGTGTCCGCCGGCACGACCGAAGCGTCCGGTGCCACACTGCGCGCCGGACGTGCCGGACGCGCCGGACGCTTCGGACGCTCTGGCACCGGGTGGCTCATCCCCCGCGTTCCGCGGCCCGCAGGTCGATGCTGCGATCGATCAGGGCTTCGGGACCACTAGCCTCGGGGGACGGCGCGTCTGGAAGGCTTGGAGCGGCCGAAGTGGCCGAAGTGGTCGCAGCAGCCATTCCGGCGGGCGCATCGGCATCGGTCCATTCGTCGCCGAAGAGTTCCGGTTTCGCAAAAGCCTGCAACGCCGCGTAGTGGTGCTCGCGGTCTTCGCGAAACAAACTCGCGACGATGCCCTGGGCCATCCGCTGCGCGCCGATGCTGACCGCGGGGATATCCCCGGACAGTTTGCCCTGGCTCGCCAGCGCCGAATAGTTGAACAGGTGGATGCCTTGCAGGCCCGGACAGCTTCCCGGCACCTTTTCGAGACATTCGAACGCCGCACCCAGGTAGGGCGAATGGGCCAGTTCGCCGTTTTCGCCATCTTGCGGCGCGTCGAGGACATCCTCCCAGAGCCGGATCGCATCGACCACCGGCGCGAGTTCGCCACGCGCCCGCAGGTCGGTCCGGAACCCCGTCCCGAAAATCAGGAAATCGACCGGGTACTCGCCGCGCGGCGTCTTCACCAGCAGATGCGACGCGCCGTCGATGATCGTCTCGATCGGGCTGCCGAGGTGGAAATACGCATTCGCGTGGCGCGACACGCGCAACGTGCTGCCGCGCGGGGGCGGCGTCTGCGACCGCATCGCGTAGTGGTTGATGCGCCATTTCCAGTCGTCGGACAGAGACGCGAAACCGTGCGCGAAGCCCGGACTGGAGACGCCGGTCAGCTTGTTGATGCGCGGCAGGTCATGGCGCCGTACGAACAGGTCGACGCGCGCGGCGCCGGCCTCGAGCGCCGCCGCCGCGTTGTCCATCGCCGACGCGCCCGCGCCCACCACCGCGACCCGTCGGCCCGCGAGGGCGGCGAAATCGATCGCGTCGGCCGAGTGCGCCCAGCGATCGCGGGTCAACTGCCGCGCGATCGCCGGCACCTGCGGCTGCCCGCCGCCGTCGCGGCCGGTGGCGAGCACCACATGCCGCGCCCACGCCTGCCGTTCTTCGCCGCGCGCATTCGCCAGCGTTACTTCGAGCAGACCGTGCAGCGGACGCACCCGCACCACGTGTATCGCGTTTTCGACGGCGAGACCCAGCGCGTGGCGATACCAGATCAGGTAATCCATCCACTGCGTGCGCGGAATCTTGTCGAGCGTGGCCCATGCGGCTTCGCCGAACTGGGACTCGTACCATGCACGGAAAGTCAGCGACGGCAACCCGAGCGCGGGTCCCGTCAGCTCTTTCGGCGAGCGCAGGGTTTCCATCCGCGCGAAGGTCACCCACGGCCCCTCGACACCCGCCGGCGCCCGGTCGACGATGCGCAGATTGTCGATCCCCAGCAGCTTCAACGCCCCGGCGGCCGCGAGACCGCACATGCCGGCGCCGACGATCAGCACGTCGCTGACCGCCGCGCCGCGGTGCGTGCGACGCGGCGACCACGCCGGCGCGGGCAGCGCGAGCCATTTCAGGTCCTGGGCAAGACGTGCCTCGAGCGCCGCGAGCGACGCGGGTGGCGGCGCGGTTCCGGAAGACATCGCCGTCGCCGGCAAGGGAGGCATGCCCGCGTCAGTCATGCGACGCTCCGCGCACGGGCGGCAGCGCCGGTGCATCGGAAGGCGACGCCGGCGCTGGATCGACGTGCGGCGCCGGCGCTGGATCGACGTGCGGCGCCGGCGCGCCGAGCGTCTGCATCAGGCGGTTCGCCCAGCCGAAAATCGCGACGACCTGCGAGAAATCGACGATCTCGTCGTCGCTCATGCCCAGCGCGCGCAACCGGGCGACGTCGCCCTGGTCGAAGGCGCCGACTTCGAGCGTCAGGCGCCGCGCGTAGCGCAGCAGCTCCTGCTCGCGCGCATTCGCGCCGCCGGTGAAGGGATCCGCGAAAATGCGTTCGACCAGCTCACCGTTGCGCGTCAGCTGATTGAGCCGCTGCGCATGCACCGACGCGCAGTACGGGCAGCCGTTGAGCATCGACACCACCAGCGCGGCCAGCTCGCGGTCCGCGCGCCCGAGGCCGCCGGGCGCGTACATGATCGCGTTGTACGCGCTGCTGCGTTGCCGCAGCACATCCGGGTTGTGCACGAGCGTGAGATAGTAGGCCGACGCGCGCGCGGTGGGACCGCTTTCGTCGAGCACCGCGTTCTGGTCCGGCGTCGCCTGCGCGGCATTCACCGGCGTGAGCCAGGATTGCCAGTCGAGCGCGGCGGCGGTAAAGCCCTGAAACCGCTTGAACGAAGCGAGATCCACCGCGGTGTCGTCGCTGTTGGTATTGCTGCCGCTGTCCGGCGCGTCGGCGTCGGTGCCCCGCAGCGCGCGTATCGCGCTGATCACGCGCGCCTGGAACGCCACATACCCGATCAGCTGCGACAGGGTGACGATATCGCGTTCGCCCAGCCCTGCCACGCGCAGCGTCGCCAGCGAGGCCGACCCGGCCTCCTCCGGCGCAAGCGTCACGCGCCGGGCATGCGCGAGGACGGCCAGCCGCAGCGGCGTCTGCGCCGCATCATCAGCACCGGCATCGTCACCGGCAGCAGATGCCGCAGCTTCATAGAAGGCGGCAAGCGCCGGTTCCGGCGTCAGGCGCGCGACCCGTGCCGCGCAGGCAAAACGCGTGTTCAGATCGAGGGTCCCGTCGTCGTCCCGGAACAACGCGTCGAATGCGCTCTGCACGGCCGCCACGATCTTCGGACGGTGTTGCCGAAGCGCCGCCGCCGCGGCGGGATTCGCCGGATCGGCGATCCGGTCGATGACATCGCCCAGGGTCTCCGGGGTCCATGGTCGGTTCAAGCTGACACTCCTCGTGATCTTTTCAGAAAAAACGGTTGATTCATGACGCGGGGTCCTCCGGGCGAGCGGTGCGGCCAGGCGCATCGAAGTCGACATCGACGGACGCCGCGCGCGGCGCGCGTTGCATGAAGACGACCGCGACGAAGCCGATCGACAGCCCGATCATTACATAGAACACCGGCGCCAGCGGCGAGCCGGTCAGCTTGAGCAGCCAGGTCACGAAAAACTGCGCGAAGCCGCCGAAGATCAGCACCGCCACGTTGTTGACGATCGACAACGACGTCGATCGCACGCGCACCGGAAACATCTCGGCCAGCGTCGTGCAGTACACGCCGAGAAAGAAAGCGCTGAAGACGCCGGCGATCACCTGGGTCACGAGCAGGCGCGCGATCGACGGCTCGCTCGTGACCCACGAATACAGCGGATACAGCGTCAGGAGATAGGCGCCGAGCGACCAGAGCAGCAGCGTCTTGCGGTCGTGCCGGTCCGCTGCCGCGCCGGCGATGGGCACGACGATCAACATGACGATGGCCGCGAGCATCTGCACCATGAAACTCTGCGTCAGCGGCAGCTTGAGGACCTGCTTCGCGTACGTGACCGTGTAGCCGAAGGTGACATAGAACGACACCGCGCTCGCGACCACCATGCCCATGCCCACCAGGTATTTGCGGCCGGGCTGCTTCAGTTCCACGGCGAAACCCTGCGCGCGCACGGCGGCCTGCCGCGTGGCCTGCACGAACGCCTCCGATTCCAGCACGCTGCGCCGCAGATAGAGCGCGATCGGCACGATGACCAGACCCGCGGCGAACGGTATGCGCCAGGCGCCGGCGGCCTGCTGCGCCGGCGTGAAGCATTGCGTGACCAGCATGCCCATCGCCGCGCCCAGCACGTTCGCCATCAGCTGCCCGCTGATCTGCCAGGACCCGAAGAACCCGGTGCGCTCCCGCGGCGCGAGTTCGATCAGGAAGGCGGTCGACGTGCCGAATTCGCCGCCCACCGAGAAACCCTGCAGCAAGCGCGCGACCAGGACGACGAGCGGCGCGACGACGCCGGCATGCTGGTAGGTGGGCGCGAACGTCATCAGCAGGATCGACAGGGCCATCAACGCCATGCCGAGCGTCATCGCGGCCTTGCGGCCGCGCCGGTCCCCATACAGACCCAGCAGCACGCCGCCCACCGGCCGCATGAAGAAACCCGCGCCGAACAGCGCGGTGGTCAGGAGGATCGCGTTCAATTCACTGCCGGGCGTGGCGGCGTCGACCGGGAAAAACAGTTTGCCGATGATCGGCGTCATGATGGCGAAAACGGTGAAGTCGTACCACTCCATCGCGTTGCCCAGTACCGCGGCGACGATACCGCGCCGGTGATTCGATGTCACGTGCATGCGTTTCTGTTTCCTTAACGACGATATTGCTTTGAAAGGATGCTACCGTGAAAGTAGGCGGCCGGCAGCCGTGCGGCCGCGCCACCGGACGGCTGAAACCGCCGGAGCGTGCCGGAGCGTCACTCCCAGTTCAAATCCGGATGACGCGGATAGACCGGGAACGCCGTGTTCCGGAACGCGAAGAGACTGGCGTCGGAACTGGTGACGCCGCCGCTGTCGCATTCGACCAGCGCCGCCACCAGCGGCACGAAGACCGGACGACAGTACATCCGCGATTTCAGCAGCAGAAATGTCGCGCGTCGCGGATCGATGCCCACGCTCTCGAACACGCCCAGATCCCACGGCTCGTGCGTGCGTTCCGTGAGCAGCACCTGCGCGGTGCCCGTGTCGAGCACCGCGGCCCGTCCCATATGGGCGCGCTGCCCGGTGTAGGTCGGGCCGCTGATCACGTATTCGCCGTCGGTCAGCGCGCGCACCACGCCGGTCAGCGTCACCGGCGTGCGGGGTCGCGCGGCGCCGCCCGACAGCTTGTTGCCCACCGGCAGGGTCACGGTCGCGCCCACCCCCGCGGCGCCGAGCGCCGCCACCGCCGCGGCATCGCAGATCGGTCCGACGACGATGCCGTCGAGTCCCTGGCGCAGCGCCTCCTCGAAGAGATCCATGGTGTCGCAGGTGCCCCCGGACATGCAGTTGTCGCCGTGGTCCAGCAGCAGCACGGGCTTGTCCGCGCCCCGTGCGAGCACCGCCCCCTCGGCCACCGACGCGGCCAGCGACGCACCGTGATAGACGAAGTCCGCGCGTTGCTCCCAGATCTGCCGCGCAATGCGCCGGGCGCAGCGTTCGGCCAGCGCGGCATCGCCATCGGCGACGACCACCACGCTCACGCAGGGCGCCGCGATATCCGCCAGCCGGAATCCCGCCAGCACCGATACCGCGAGCACGCCTTCGCCCCCAGCCTCGGCCGCGCGCGCGGCGTCGACGGCGCGCCGCATCGCGCCATCCAGCGTGCTGCTGCACAGGGTATCGGACAGCAGCGGAATCTGCGACCAGCCGATCACCGGCCGGGCCCGGCCCGCGATCAGATCGAACAGCACGCGCGCCGCGTGCTCGCCCGCCTCGTACATGTCGACGTGCGGATAGGTCTTGAAGCTGACGATCACATCCGCGTGATCGATCATTTTCTGTGTCACGTTGGCATGCAGATCGAGCGCTACCGCGATCGGCGCGGCGGGCAGCAGGGAACGCAGCCGCGCCAGCAGATCCCCTTCGCCGTCCGGCGAGTTCTCGGCGACCATCGCGCCGTGCAGATCGAGCATCACCGCGTCGCAACCCGGCGCCGCGTCGAGAATTGCCTGGCAGATGGCGTCGTAGGCCCGAGCGGCGACCGGTCCGCTCGGGTTGGCCGACGCCGATATGGGCGTGACGATGTCCGCCCCCGCATGTTCGGCCGCGTCGATGAAGGCGGACATCGCCACGCGCATGCCCTTGTTTTCAAGATAAGCGGCAGTGCCGTAGGCCGGCCCGTCGCTGCCGAAGGCCGCCAGCGGCGTGGCCACCGGCGAAAACGTATTGGTCTCGTGATTCATCCGGGCGATCAGGATTTTCATGGATAAGGTGTTCCAGGGTGGGAAAGAAAGGCAAGCGGTAAAACGCACGGCCTCATCTTGCCGCAACAAAATTCCCCCGCGCGCCCCGCTCAATGCACCTTTGACGCCTGCGCCATTTACCGTTACTGTATGCCCATACAGCCTCTCGGAAGCTTGCCTGCACTACTTTCAATTTCCTGTAAAGCCCTCGTCACCGACGATATCGACATGCTCCCGAAGTGCGCCGCTTGCCGCATAATGACGGTTCCCAGTGCCTTTCTCGCCGGACGTCATCCCGCACGTGCAATTCGCGCGCACGTGTCGGACCCATGTGATGCGTATAACTCGTTAGTTGCGTTTCATGTAGACGTATAGGAAAACCCGTCATGACCTTGAAGACCGGCGCTATCGGCGCAATGTCCCTGCTCTCCGAACGCGTTTCGGAAGACGCCCCACTATGCCGGCAGGTGCGGCTGCAGACCTCGCGGGATGGCAAGACGATCGTCATGATCGACTTGGACCAGCGCAAGCCCGGGGTGATGCGCGCCGTCTGCTACGAGATCACCCCGGCGGAACTGATCGCGGCCATCCGCGCGCATGGCGCCGAGTTGTCGCAAACCAGCGACGAAGCCATCGC
Source organism: Janthinobacterium lividum (assembly GCA_050955065.1). Taxonomy (GTDB): domain Bacteria; phylum Pseudomonadota; class Gammaproteobacteria; order Burkholderiales; family Burkholderiaceae; genus Robbsia. Next base: position 10,327 of record JBPBQT010000146.1, read on the forward strand.
GGCGATCGAGTCCCTGCAAAAACCCGGGCCGGTCGACGGCGGCCCGGCGTGGGAACCATCCACCACCACGCTCGGCTGAGTCCAGGCCGCGCGGCGGGTCGGCGGGCGGACCGGACCTCGGTCTGAAAACAACGGCGGCGGCCGGCTCGGCAACGCACTCGCAGGCGGGCCTGGAAGCAGGTTCGACAACAGTCGCAGAAGCAGTCTTGGAAGCAGTCTTAGAAGCAGACTTCGGGACGGACTCAGAAGCGGCTCGCGGAAAAGGGCAGCAAGCGTGCCGGATCGCTCCGCCGCGTCAGCGCCGACGTGACGAGCCGCGCGGTCGACGCCGAACCGGTCAAACCCAGATGACCGTGACCGAATGCGCACCACAGCCCCGGGTGTCGCGGCGCCGGCCCGATGACCGGAAGCGAATCGGGCAGGCAGGGCCGATGGCCCATCCAGGTCTCGTGCGGCGCGTCGGGCCGCAGGGCCGGCAGACCGCGGCGCGCGTGCTCGAAAAGCAACGCCGCGCGACGCGCATCCGCCTGCCGCGCGAGACCGCCGAATTCGACGGTGCCCGCCACCCGCAAACCGCTTTCCATCTGCGTGATGAAAACCTTGCGGTCGACCAGCACCACCTGACGTTGCAGATGCAGGCCCGGGTCGCTCACCTGTACATGGTAGCCACGCTGTGATTCGAGCGGCACCCTCACGCCAAGCGGGGCGAGCAGGCGGGCCGACCAGGCCCCCGCGGCCAGCACGACCTGATCGGCGCGGCGCAGGCCCGCCTCGGTGTCGATCTCCCATGCCGCGCCCGCCGGGCGGATCGCCCGCACCGCGCTCTGCTCGAACGTCACGCCCCGTTCACGGCCCGCGCGCGCGATGGCCCGGCCGTATTCCAGCGGGTTCGATACCCAAGCCTGATCCGGCAGAAACAACCCCGCCTGATAGCCGGTGCCCACCTGCGGTTCGAGCTCCCGGATCCGGTCTCCCTCGACGAACTCCGAGGTCAACCCATATGCTTCCTTGATCGCCCACCCCTGCCGGTCCTTGCGCATGGCCTCTGCGTCCGGATAGAGATGCAGCTGACCCGTGTCGTGGATGCGGCCCGGGCAGCCGACTTCGGCCGCGAGCGCGTGATGCAGCGGCACGGATTCCGAGAGCAGCGCATCCAGCGCGCGCGCGATCGCCGCGACCCGCGCCGGCTTGGCCGCCGCGACGAAGCGCGCCAGCCAGGGCGCGGCCTGCAGCAGATAACTCGCCGGCAGGTACAAGGGTCCAGTTGGATCGAGCAGCATGCCCGGCACCGATTTCATCAACCCGGGCATCGCCAGCGGCACGACCGAACGCGAGGAGATCGCGCCCGCATTGCCCGACGAACACTCGCTTGCGACCGGACTGCGGTCGAGCACGGTGACGCCGAAGCCGGCCTTGCGCAACTCGTATGCGATGCACAGGCCGACGATTCCCGCGCCCACCACCACCACCGTTCCCACGCCCCGCTCCGTCATCGCCTCGTCTCCAAATTGCCGGACGTCCATATTACGCGAACCGCGACGCCGGCGCATATCGAAACGATGCATTTCCCGCCATCCGTGTTTGTTCTTGTTACCGTTTTTTACCCATCATATTTCATTCGCACTCCAAAATTCTTTTTGGTTGCCGATTCGGCACATCCAACTCACGCCCCCTGCACCAGCGCATTTCCATAGTCCGGAACCCGACAACCGGTTTTCCAGTTCACGCCGGTATCGGGGTTGGGCGGCATGCCGTTTTCGGTGCACTATGACGAAACCGTTGGCGCCACGCAATGCACACGCACAGGACGGCCCGCGTCACACCGGCGGCGCGCACGTCCCGCAACCCCTGATCGTCAAAGAGAAAACATGAATATCCGTTCCCTCACCAGCCGGATCGTCGAGATCCCTTTTCGGGATGGTGGCCGGGGGCTGGGCATCACGCCCACCACCTGGAACACGCTCGAAACCGTCCTGATCCGCGTCGAGGATACCGATGGCGTGGTGGGCTGGGGCGAGGCCTTCGGCTACTTCCTGGCCGACGCGACGCGCGCCGTCGTCGAGCGGCTGCTCAGACCCCTGCTCGAAGGATCGACGGTCGAATCGATCGAGGCCTGGAATCGCGATATCCAGAAAAAACTGCGCCTGTTCGGCCGCTACGGCGTGACGATGTTCGCGATTTCCGGCGTGGACATGGCACTCTGGGACCTGCGGGCGAAACGCGCGCGGCTGCCGCTGTACCGCCTGCTGGGCGAGGCGCACGCCACGCCCGCGCCCATCGCCACGTATGCCAGCCTGGTGCGATATGGCGATGCCGAGGTCGCGCCGGCCATCTGCGGCAAGGCGCTGGACGAGGGCTTCGAAAACATCAAACTGCACGAAATCGACCTGCGCTACGTGGAGGCGTGTCATCGTCTGGTCGACGGACGCGCGCCGCTGTCCGTCGACGTGAACTGCGCGTGGGATGCATCCGCCACGCGCCGCCATATCCGGCGGTTGATGCGTAGCCGCTTTCGTTGGTTCGTACTGGCCCTGCTGTTCCTGGCGATGTTGATCAATTACATGGACCGCGCGGCGCTGTCGATCGCGATGCCGTTCATCGCCAGGACATTCACCCTGACGCCGTCCGAGAAAGGCCTGATCCTCAGCAGCTTTTTCGTCGGCCATGCGCTGTTCGACATCGTCGGCGGCTATCTGGCGGACCGGCTCGGTCCGAAGCGCGTGTTCACCTGGGCGATGGTCGGCTGGTCGTTCGCATGCGCGATGACGGCCGCCGCGACCGGCTTCATGTCGCCGCTGGTGATCCGCACCGCGTTCGGCGTCGGCGAGGACCCGATCTCGGCGACGGCGAACCGCACCGTCGCGAACTGGTTCCCGACCGTGGGACGCGCGCGCGCCGTCGGGTTCAATCAGGCGGGCGGACCGCTGGGCGGCGCGCTCGCGGGTCCGGTCGTGGGCTTCATGGCGATCGAGTTCGGCTGGCGCCCGGCCTTCATCGTAGTGGGAGCGCTGGGACTGATCTGGGTGCTCGCCTGGCACCGGTTCGCGAGCGACCATCCGCGCGGCAACCCTCGCGTGTCGGCGGCGGAATGCGCATTGATCGAACAGAAGCATCTGACGCTGGCGGAAATGCGCGTCGTGTCGTCGTTCCCCTGGCTGGTGGGGGCGCTGGGCTACATCCTCGGCGGCGTGGCGATCGACGCATTGTTCCGCCTGACCGGAAAAGCGCTGCTGTCGCGCAAGATCGTCCTGGTCACGTGTCTGGCCGCGGGCGGACTGTGCATCGCGGCAACCGGGCGGATCGATGCCGCACGGCCCGCCGTCGTGACGATGTCGATCGCGGTCGGGCTGATCGTGCTGACCTCCACCGCGTACTGGGCATTGATTCCGGTCATTGTTCCCGGCAAGGCGGTGGGCACCGCCAAGCGGTCTGATGTACGGGCTGGGCAATCTGTCGGGCGTCGTGGCGCCCGCGCTGACCGGTCTCATCATCGAGCGCACGCATAGCTACACGGCCGCGTTCGAGATCGCCGGCGGCCTGGCGGTGCTCGGCGCGCTGGCCGTTGCTTTTCTGATCAAGGGCGACCCCCGGAACCGTGCGCCCCGTCCGGCGAGATGAAAGGCGGGTCGCGATGCGCAGCATCGCCCCGCTCGCCTCCCCGGCAGGGGATTCGTCATGGCAATCAGAATTGCCAGGTGCCGTTCGACACGGTTCTGTCGTCCAATTGCCCCAGCATGATCGTTCCCTTTTCCAGATGGACGTCACCGCCGTGAGCGACCCGCATGACGCGCCGGAGTGCCGCCTCAGCCGCCGCAGACTCCTCGCCCCGGCCGGAGCTATGTGTCATTGATCAAAGCCTTGATACGGCTGGCGAGTACTTCCATCGCAAACGGCTTGGTGAGTACGTGCATGCCATGGTTGAAGTGGCCATGGCTGAACACGGCGCTTTCCGCATAACCGGTGATGAACAACACCGTCAGTTCGGGCCGCCCCACCCTGGCGGCATCGGCCATCTGACGGCCGTTCATCCCGCCCGGCAGACCCACGTCGCTGACGACCAGATCGATGCGGGCGTCGGACTGCAATATCGCGAGCCCGGCCACGCCGTCGGCCGCCTCGATCGCCGTATAGCCCAGGTCTTCCAGCACGGCCACCACCAGCATCCGGATCGTGGGTTCGTCGTCCACGACCAGCACGGTCTCGCCCACCCCGGCGCGAGGTGCGTCGGCCAGTTCGGCCGGCACGTCCGCGTGCTCCGCTTCGCCCAGGTGACGAGGCAGGTACAGGCGCACGGTGGTGCCTTTGCCCACTTCGGAATAGATGCGCACCTGGCCCCCCGACTGCTGCACGAAGCCGTAGATCATGGACAGACCGAGGCCGGTACCCATGCCGATCGGCTTGGTCGTGAAAAATGGATCGAACGCCTTGGCGATCACTTCCGGCGACATGCCCGTGCCGGTATCCGAGACACACAGCAGCAAATACTCTCCCGGCGTCATGTCATACACGCGAGCGGAACGCGCATCGAGCCGGCAGTTGACGGTTTCGATGACGATCGCTCCGCCGTGAGGCATGGCGTCGCGCGCATTGATGCACAGGTTCAGAAGCGCGTTTTCGAGCTGCCCCGGATCCACCAGCGTGCTCCACAGCGTCCCGGGCATGACGGTGGTTACGGCGATCTCCGGACCCACGGTGCGGCGCACCAGCTCTTCCATGCCGTGGACCAGTTGCCGCACGTCGGTGGGTTTCGGCGCGAGCGTCTGCCGCCGCGAAAACGCCAGCAAGCGGTGCGTCAACGCGGCCGCCCGCCGAGCCGACCCCTGTGCCGCGTGGACATATCGGTCGACATCCGCGGTGCGGCCCTGCGCGATCCGGGTCTGCAGCAATTCCAGGCTGCCGATGATGCCGGTCAGCAGGTTGTTGAAGTCGTGGGCCAGACCGCCGGTGAGTTGACCGACCGCTTCCATCTTCTGGCTCTGGCGCAACGCATCCTGCGTGTGGGCAAGCGCTTCGAGCGCGGCTTTTTCCGCGGTGATGTCGCGCCCCGTCGCATAGGCCAGCTCCCCCTGCGGCGCGGCCACCCAGGAAATCCATCGCGTCGAGCCGTCCTTGTGCCGGTAGCGATTCTGGATCCTGGGCAAACCGCCCGTGGCGGCTTCCCGATAGGCATGCGTCGTTTCCGTGTGGTCCTCGGGCAGGACGAACTCGTTGACATGATGGCCGATCAGTTCATCGGCCGCATACCCCAGCAAGGTCGTCCAGGCGGGATTGACGCGGTGGAACATGCCGTGAAAGTCGATGATCAACAACAGATCGGGAGAAAAGTCCCATAGCCGGTTTCGCTCCGTGGTGCGTTCGACCACTTGTTGCTCGAGGTCTTCATTCGAGCGGCTCATCGCCTCCGCCGCATCCCGGCGGTCGGTCACGTCGCTCGCCGCGCCGAACCACTCCGTCACGGTCCCGCCTGCGTCCAGCAAGGGCACGGCGCTCGACACCGTCCACCCCAACGTGCGATCGGCGCGATAGACGCGGTGCTCCAGCCTGAAGACGCTTTTGGTATGGATGGCCTGGCCGATCGCCGCTTGAACGCGCGCATGCTCTTCCGCCGGGATGTAGTCGATCAACCAGCTCGCGTTGGCCGTGCGGGTATCGGCGAGGAAGCCGCTTCCGGTCAGCTGGCGCATTTCGCTCCAGTCGGCGCTCATCGAGTAGAGGACCTCGGTGGAAGCACTCACCAATGCAGCCAGGCGCTGCCGGTTGTCACGCAACGCCGCCTCGGCCCGCTTGCGCGGCTCGATATCCTCGACCAGCATCACGCCGCCGGTGATGCGCTTCGCCATGTCCGTGATCGGCGCGGCGGTGAGTTGAACCCAGCGGGTTTCTTCATCGCCTCGAACGTAGCGGTATTCTTCCGCCTGCGTGGTCTCGCCCAGCGTGATTGCCCGAACGAGCGGATGCCGGGCAATCTCGAGCAACCGGTCATCCGGGTGGAGCAAGGGCCACCTGCCGAGATCGCCCACCGTTTCGCAGCGAACCCCGCCATGGTCGAAAATGGCGCCCGTCCGGGCATTCTGCTCGAGAACCCGTCCCGAAGGCGCCTCGGCAACCAGGATGCCGATCGGTGCGCTGCGCAAAACGGTCTGCAGCAGGGTGCGTTCCGTTTCGAGGTCGCGTATGGCCGCCTCCCGGGCGCGTTCGGCCTGATGCTGCCCGGTACGGTCACGCAGGACTTTCACAAAGCCCTTCGCCTCCCCCGCCTCGTCGCGCAGCACGGTCATCTCGCCCAAAGCCCAGAACCGTTCGCCGCCGTTGCGCTGGTTCCAGCGCTCGTCGTTGCTACGCCCCTTTTCCAGCGCCACCCGCATCTCGATATCCATCCGGTTCGACGCCACGTCCTCGGGGGTGAAAAAACGTGCCGTGCTCCGGCCAAGCATTTCCTCCTCCGTCCAACCGAGGATGCGGCGCGCGCCTTCGTTCCAGCGCGTTACCCGGCCGTCGAGATCGGTCGCGATGATGGCGTAGTCGATCGCGCTGTCCAGGATCTGACGATTGCGGACCTCGCTGGCGCGCAGCGCCGCTTCGCTGGCCCGGATATCGCTGACGTCGGCGCCCTCCACGAAAATGCCCGTGACGCGTCCACCCGCATCCCTTACCGGCTGGTAGACGAGGTCGAGATAGAGATCGCGCGCCGCTTGGCCCGGCGAGGCTGGCAGGACGTAGCGGGTGCTGCGGGCGACATGGGGCTCGCCGCTGTCGAACACGCGATCGAGAAGGGCGAGATAGCCTTGCGCGACGGCGTCCGGCAATGCCTCGGCGACGCTCCGGCCGAGAACCGGACGGTCGCCGAACAGACGCATGAAGCCGGGACTCGCCGATTCGAACCGGTGCTCGCGGCCGTGCAGGAGCGCCATGAAGCCCGGCGCCTGCACGAACACGTCCTCGAGCCGGCTGCGTTCCCCTTCGAGAACGACGTCGCTCCCGCGCGCTTCCGACGTGCAATCGACACTGCGTCCGTGAGTTGAATTCGACGCGTGGGCCGCCGCGCTCCGGTCATCCGTCCGGGTGCCGAGCGGGTGTTCATGCGGGTGTTCGAGCGGGTGTTCGAGCGGGTGTTCCCGCGCCACCACCCCGGTCGGATGCTGCAGCACGAATGCCACGTCGCCCTCGGCGTCGAAAACAGGCGTGTGGACAAAACCCCGGCACCGCGCCATGAACCCGTCATCGTCGACTGCCGCGCACGATGGCGCGGGCCACGACAACACGATGGTATCGGGCTGCTTCGTGCGGATCACGCGCTCGACGGAAGCGACGGTCTGACGGACGGTCCCGTCGTCCGCAGGGAAGACGTCCCAGACCCGACGGTCCACGAGATCGGCAAGATCGCGCCTTACGCTATCGAGATACGCGCGGTTGGCTCCTGCGATATGGAGACGTTCATCCAGGACGAGATACGCATTGGGTGAAGCATCGAACAGGTGACGAAAATCTAGCTTGGACACGTGTAGCGGATTTGTTGGATGGCTTTTGCTGAGCGGGGCACACGCTTTTGATCGAATCGTCTTCGGGGTGCCCGGCAACCCCTGACGCACGAACGGATTGCAACACCGGACTTTAAAATCATTCGGAAAACATTATTCGGAGAAAAATCATTGCAGCGCAAATTTCCTTACAAACAATTACAAGATGATCGTCGTCCAGCTGAATTAAACAATCGTTTGTATTTTTTGAACATTATCGATAACGACCATGAAATATGGAAAAAATTATTTACAATCAACATCCTGAAATAATTTAATGAAAACCGATATGAATAGTTGAATATTTTCCACCATTTTCAAGTCACCTCTCTTCAGGGAGAAATACACCAGCCGTCATCCTGGTTCAAGGGTACAGCTTGATTGACGAAATACCACAACGACGCAGCCATATCAACTCGAACCTATTCATTTTTCACCAAAAGCTCGACATGTTCAGACACCTTGGCATCAAGACCAAACTGATCACCGGATTCGGCCTCCTCGCCGCGATGGTGTCGCTGGTGTCCGGCTTGTCCTTGCGCGCGCGCTCAACCAGTCGGCCGACGATTTCGCGAATCTCGTGGACGGGGTGATCGCCCGCGCGGATCTCTCGGCCAACCCGCAGACCGCCGTGGGCCGCCGCGCCATCACCGCGCGCAATCTGGTACTGGTCAGCAAGCCGGTGGATCTCGTCGTCGAAAAAGCCGCGATGACCCAGGCGGAACAGGACGTCGAGGCAGACCTCGCGCAATTGCAGGGCATGATGTCGACGGCACGGGACGCCAGCGACAAGGGCTGCGCGCTGGTCGGCGAAATGGTTCGCGTCGAAACGCTGTACCGGCCCGTCGTCGTCGCCGTCATCGTCGCGCTGGCGCTGGCAAACCAGCGCGACGCCGGGATCGCCAAGCTCGACAACGAATGCCGGCCGCTGCTCGCCGCTCTAATCGGCGCCACCGACGCGTACGCGCAGCAGACCCATGCCCATCAGCAGGCGCTGGTGCAGCGTCACTCGGATATCGCCCGGATGCAGCGCAATCTCCAGATCGTCGTCTGCCTGGCCGCACTCGGGCTGGCCACTGCCGCGGGATGAGTCCTCACGCGCGCGATCACCGTTCCGCTCACCGCCCGCCGTCGCGGTGGCGCGCACCGTGGCACGCGGCGACCTGCGCAGTCGGATCGTCGTCGACCGTGATGATGAAACGGGAGAACTGCTGCGCGCACTGCGCGACATGAACACATGCCTGATCGACACGGTCGGACGCGTTCGCGAAGGCAGCACCTCGATCGGCGGCGCGGCGCGGGAAATCGCCAGCGGCAACATCGACCTCAGCCAGCGCACCGACGAACAGGCCGCCGCGCTGGAGGAAACGGCGGCGAGCATGGAGCATGCTGACCGCGGCGGTGGAAGCGGCGCGCGCCGGGGAACAGGGACGCGGCTTCGCCGTGGTGGCCAGCGAGGTGCGCAGTCTCGCGCAACGTTCGGCCAGCGCGGCCAAGGAAATCAAGACATTGATCTCGGCCTCGACGAGCAGGATGCACGATGGCACGCTGCTGGCGAATCAGGCCGGCGAGACGATGGCCGACGTCACGCGGACGGTGGCGAGCGTATCCCGCGTCATGGGGGAGATCGCCACGGCGTCGGTCGAACAAAGCCGCGGCATCGAGCGGATCAATCACGCGGTCGCGCAAATGGAGGACGTGACGCAGCAGAACGCGGCGCTGGTCGAGGAAGCTGCCGCGGCATCGCAGTCGCTCGAAAACCAGGGGCAGGAGTTGAACGCGACGATGGCGTTTTTCGTTGTCGAGGATGTGGCCCCTCGCCCGTTGCCATGGTCCTCCGCGGCACTTCCCGCGAAACGGGAACGGCGGCGCGCGGCACGGCATGCGGCCGTGTTAGCGGTGTCGCCGCTTGACCGTCGAAGCTGGCTTCAACCCAGCCAGGCAAATATCGACAGCGCGAGCATCACGGTTATCGCGCCGCCGATGCGCGTCGCGATCTGCGCGAAGGGCATCAACGCCATCCGGTTGCCGGCCGTCAGAATCGCGACGTCGCCGGTGCCCCCCAAGCCGCTATGCGTCGCATTCACCATCGCGGCTTCAACCGGATGCATGCCGACGCCGCGGCCGACGAAGAAACCCGTCACCACCAGCGTCAGCACCGTGGCGACGGCGGTCAGGATATTCGCCCACTGGAACGCGGCGACCACCTCTCCCCACGGCGTCATCGCGACGCTGATCGCGAACATCAGCGGATAGGTAACCGCCGTCGAGAAAAAGCGATACATGACGCGTGCCCCGCCGCATACCCGTGGGGAAACGACGTGAAACAGCTGCGCCGCGATGACCAGCAGCAACATCACGACGGGCGCGGGCCAGCCCAGCCATTGGTGGCTCAGTTCCCCGATCAGATACATGGCGATCGCCGTGGCGCCCGCCGCGGCCAGCCAGCGGACGTCCGTCAGCGAGCTTGCATCGGACCCGTTCCCCACCGCCACCGCGCCGACGACATGCGAAGTCTCCGCGGCGCGCATCAACCGACCGTCGCCGGTCCACCGGGGACGCTTCATTCCCAGATAATGCAATGCGCCGGCGCAACAGATCGCGACGATATTTCCCAACATCACGGCGGACAGGACCTGCGCGAAAAGTGGTCCCTGCGGGACGCCCAACGTCTGGGCGTATCCCGTCGACAAGGGCAGCGCGCCTTCGCCGACGCCGCCCGCCATGATCGGCACGACGATGAAGAACAAGGTATGGCGGGCGCCGAGCCCGAGCAACGTGCCCACCCCCGTTCCCACGACGGCCGCCGCGGCGGAACCGGCGAACACCGGAACGAAGATCTTCGCGAAACCCCGGATGAGCGTCTGCCGATCCATGCTGAGAACGCTGCCGACGATGATCGCCGCGATGAACAGATACAGGAAATTCGTGTTTTTCGTAAACGCCGTCACCGATCTCGTGATGGCGCCGGGCATGACGTGATAGTAGATCATGGCCGATGGCAGGAAGGCGGCGAAGATCGAGGTCGCGCCGACGTGGCGGATCCACGGAATGCGCTTCGCCAGTTCGGCGCAAGTGAAACCGCCCACCGCGACCAGCGCGATGCCGGTGGGAAGATCGGCGGCGAGCTTGCCCCAGGCAGTCATCGCCCCCAGCACGCCGATCAGCACGATATAGACCGGCAGCGGCAAGACACCGATCTGCAGATCGAACAGGGCCCACCACCCCTCTTTCCCGTCGCCGCGCGCCGTTCCGGCCGGCATGGCTCCCCCCTGCTTTTCCTCCATCGTCGTCTCCTGGTTTTTTATATTGGGAAAGGCGGGGAAACACAGTCAGTCCCGTGTCTTGCAGAATTCCCGCCTTAGCCACTCGGAATCCTGTCCGAACGCCGGCGCCGCATACGGCTCCGGACCGGGCGTGCGGCCGAAGTGGACCGCGCGCTTCAGGCCGCGATACGCACCTACGGCCGGATGGTCGAAATGGGCGATCATGTCCTCCGCCAGCACCTGGGGGTGATCGAACATGTCTTCCACCGTGCGCGCGGCAGCGCAGGGCACGTCGTCGCCGAACAGGCTTTCCCATTCCAGCGCACTCTTCGCGCGCAACGCGGCATGGAGTTGCGGCACGATGTCGTCGACGTGCAGCGCGCGCTTCCTGACCGAATCGAAACGGCTGTCGCTCGCCAGGTTTTCCAACCCGGTCTTGCGACACAGCGCCTCCCAGAAATGCGGGGTGTTCGCGGAAATATAGATATACCCGTCGCGCGTCGGGTGCAGCCCGGTAATGCCGCCCGAGCGCATGTCGCGATTGAGTTCCCGAGGCTCGTCCTCGGCCCAGATCAGCCGCGCGGACTGCATGGCCAGCGCGCTGCGCAGCAACGATACGCCGACGTATTGGCCTTCGCCGCTGCGCTCGCGCTCGAACAGCGCCGATGCCACCGCGCCGGCCACCAGCGAGGCCGCGTAATAGTCCACCACCGAGCCGTACAGGATTTCGGGTGGCCCGTTCTGCTTGCCCTGCATTGCGCACATGCCCGTCATGGTCTGCAATACCTGGTCGTAACCCGCCTTGCCCTTCAACGGCCCGGTTTCGCCATAGCCGGTCACCGCGCAGTAGACCAGCCGCGGATTGATCTGCCGCAGCCGTTCGTAGTCGATGCGCAGGCGCAGCGGCACACCCGGCCGGAAGTTGTGCACCAGCACATCGGCCTGTCCCACCAGCACCTCGAGCATGTCGAGATCCGCGGGCTGCTTCAAATCGAGCACCATCCCCAGTTTGCTGCGATTGACGCCCAGGAAGGCACGGCTTTCGGTCTCCAGCGTCGACGGATATTTACGCAAATTGTCGCCGGTGGGCGGCTCGATCTTGATGACCTCGGCGCCCTGGTCCGCCAGCAAGCTGCAGCCGTAGGGGCCTGCAATGTATGCGCTCAGATCGAGCACGCGAATGCCGCTCAGCGGCCCGCGCGCGGCGCGCGTCGCCGCCGGTCTGCGGGAAGGTCCGTTCATGTCCCGTCTCCTTGTTCCTCGACACGGCCGGCCTGCGCCAGGATGGCGCGCGCCCGGGCGAGAAACGGCATGTCGATCATCTTCCCGTCGACGACCCAGGCGCCCACGGCGTTCGCCTGGGCGCCCCGCGCAGCGTCGACGACCCGCTGCGCATGGGCGATTTCGTCGGGCGTCGGGACGAAGACCGCGTTCGCAAGGGCCACCTGGCTCGGATGAATGCAACTCTTGCCGAGGAAGCCCAGGTGCTTCGCCAGGCGCGCCTCCGACTCGAATCCCGTCTGATCGCGAATATCGGCGAATGCGGCGTCGTAGGCGAAGACACCCGCCTCGCCCGCGGCCATGCGCATCATGAACATCGCCTGCTGCACCGCCGCGGTCTCGCGCCGCGCGATACCCAGCGGCTCGAACAGGTCGCCCAGACCCAGTTGCAGACCCTTCACGCGTGGATGACTCGACGCCAGCGCGTAGGCCTGACGCAGCGCCGTCGGCGACTCGATATTGAGCAGCACACCGATCGGCACCTGTACACCATTGGCACGTTCGGCCCGCTCGATGCGACGCACCGCGTCGACGACGTCGTCGGGACCGCGCGGTTTGGGCAGGTTGAGCAGCGCGACGCCGTCGCGCACAACCGCCGCGAGATCGTGGTCGAAATGCGGCGTGTCGATCGGATTGACCCGAACGATCACGGTTTTTCCGGAAAACCGCGCATCGGTCTGCTGCGCATCGAGCAGAAACCGCTTGAGCTGCTCGCGGGCCTGGGGCTTGGCTGTTTCGGCCACGGCGTCCTCGAGATCGAAGGACACGGCGTCGGCCTGTCCGGCCAATGCCTTGGCGAACAGTTCGGGGCGCGAAGCGGGAACGAATAGTTTGCTTTTCATTATTTCAGTTTAGATAGACAGGGACACAAGATAAATCCCTATAATGTTCTTTCAGACCCAAGAAAAACTGTGTTCATGGAAACGACGTTCCTGGCGAGCTTCCTGCTGGTGGTCGATACCGGGTCGATGGCCGAGGCGGCCCGACGGCTGGATCTCTCTGCCGCCGCGATCGCGCAGCAGATCCGGGCGCTTGAGCGCGAGTTCGGCGCACCGCTGCTGGCGCGCGCGGGACGCACCGTTTCGGTCACGCCGGCGGGCAGCCGGATCGTCGCGCAATCGCGCGCCCTGCTGCGCGGACTGGCGGACATCAAGGTGGTGGCGAACGACCAGTACGCGACGGGCGAACTGCGTCTCGGCACGATCAACACCGCGCTGCACAATTTCCTTCCCGACATCCTGGCCGATTTCACCGAGGCCAATCCGCACGTCAAGATCTTCATCCAGTCCGGCACCTCCGCGGAACTCTACGACGCGTTGAACCAGGACGAGGTCGACGCCGCGGTCTGCACACATCCGGTGTTCTCGGTACCGAAGGCTTTCGTATGGAGGTTGCTGCGGGAAGAGCCGTTGGTCGTCATCGCGCCGCGGCGGCTCGCCGCGAGAGACCCGCACGCGCTGCTCGCGCACGCGCCGCTGATCCGCTATGACCGCGCGCTCTCGGGCGGACGCGAGGCGGACCGCTACCTGCGCCGCATGGGCATCGTGCCGAACGAACGGCTCGAGTTGAGTTCGCTTCTCGCGATCGCGATGATGGTCGATCGCGGTCTCGGCGTCTCGCTCGCGCCGGATGTCGCGTCGCCGCTCACCGGCGCGCTCGATCTCGCCCGCCTTCCCCTGCCGGGAGCGTCCGAGCCACGCCGGTTCGGGATGCTGTGGAAGCGGGCTTCCGTGCGCGAACCGTTGATCCATCGCTTCATCGACACCGCCGTGCGGCATGCGGGCGGCGGTCACTGAAAGCGGCATGCATCCGCCGGTTCCGGCCGACGCTGCAGATGCTTCAGATGAAGATCAACAAGGCCGCGCCGAACACCGCCGCCGCGAGCAGGAAAGTCATGACCGTGAAGCCGAGCACGCGCTGCACGCCGACTCCTGCCATCGCCACCACCGGTGCGGCCCAAAACGGCTGCAGCATGTTCGACACCTGCTCGCCCATCGCCACCGCCATCGTCGTTCCCGCCACGGACGCGTGCAACGCCACCGCCGCGGGCACCACGAAGGGGCCCTGCACCGCCCAGTGGCCGCCGCCGCTGGGCACCAGGAAGGTGACGATCAGCGAGCCGATGTAGCTCCAGAACGGCAACGTGTGCGCGGTGGATATCTGAATGAAGAAATGAGACAGCACGTCGGGCAGGCCGGTCGCGTCCATGATGCCCATGATGCCGCCATAGAGAGGGTACTGCAGCATCATCGAGCCGGTCTGGCGCGCCGCGTTCTTGACCGCGTCCGCGTACGCGAGCGGATAGCCGTGCAGCACCACGCCGCCGACGAACATCACGAAGATCACCGCATTCACACCCGAAAACACGGTGAGGTGCTGGATAAACGCCATCAGCAGGAACGACACGCCCGCCAGCCCGATGAAGACGCTGCCCACCCATGAGTTCTCGATCCATTGCGCGGGCGTGACGCGGCCGCGAAGACGCCGACGCACGGGCGGATCCGGATTTTTCTCAAGGTCGAGCACGATCGCGTCCTGATCGCGCGGCTTGATCAGGGCCAGCAAGACCGGCGTCAGGATCAGCATCACCAGCACCGGCACGAGATTGAAGCGGGTGAATACCGTCTCGCTGAAAGGCAGCACCCGGCCGGTCAGCTTCTCGACGACATTCATCGCGCTGCCGCGGGTCGACTGCGCGAGAGCGATCGAACTCGAGATGCCGCTGGCCCACACGACCCATCCCGAAAATCCGGCGGCGACGATCCAGGCGAAGTCGACGCGCATGCGTTTCGCCACTTCGCGCGCCAGCAGTGCGGCCACGACCAGGCCGAATCCCCAGTTGAAGAACGACGCCACCGCCACCGACAGGAAGGTCAGCGTCGCTGCCTGCACCGGCGTGCGCGCCACCGAGACGACCGCGCGAAACAGCGCCTGCACCGGCCGCGCATGGGCGAAGGCATGGCCCGTCACAAGCACAAGCGTGATCTGAAAGGCAAAGGTGAGGATGTTGAAGAAACCTTTGTACCATCCGCCGACGATGCCGCCGAACGAGGCGTGCGGCGCGACCAGCGCGGCCACGACCGCCACCACCATCGTGATCAGGATGGCAAGGACGAAGGGATCGGGAATGACGCGTTCGAACAGGTTGATGGTGGCATCAGTGAAGCGCGTCCTCGAACGACCGTCGCGGTTGCCGCTCGCGGGGGTCATCGCGTGCCGCCCATGCGGGAATGAAAAACCATTTTTGTCTCCTTATGATTATTGTGAATGCGATCGCAACGGGATATGCGCTTTACGGGCCCGGCAACCCGTCGCTCCGGCTCCCTCTAGAAACCGTATAGCTCGGCCGGTGTCTCCACGAGTATTCTTCGATAGGTCACGTCGTCCTCGACCCAATCCGACAATGTTTCCATCAGAAAAACGTCGTCGGGCTTGCCATGCGTTTCGGTGACATGGGGCCAGTCGCTCCCCCAGACGAGGCGCTCGGGCGCAGCGGCGATCCAGGCCCGGGCGACCGCCGCGACATCGGCATAACCGGCGACCCGCGAATCGAGATATGGGCCCGACAGTTTCATCCACGTCCGGCCTCGTTCGAGCAGGCGCCGCATGATCGCGAAGGCGGGGTGGGCGATGCCCTGTGGCATGGGCAGGCGGCCCAGATGATCGAACACGATGCCGCATGGCAGACGCCGCAGCAGGGCCTCGTGCGCGACGATCTGGTCGGCGGTCCAGTGCAGTTGCACATGCCAGCCCAACGCCCGGATGCGTTGCGCCACCGGCTCGACCATGTCGAATCCCACGGCGGCCTGCGACGGCGTATAGAGCGTGAAGCGCACGCCGCGTATGCCGCCCGCGTGCAGCCATTGCAATTCCGCGTCGCTCACGTCCGGGCGCACGACGGCGACGCCCCGCGCATGCGCCGGGCCCAGTTTCCGAATCGCGTCGAGAGTGACGGCGTTGTCGACGCCATAGGGGCGCGGCGTCACGACGACCGTGCGCCGCGTGCCAACCCGCTCCTGGAAACGACGGCGATAATCATCGGCGGTCGCCTCATTGGCAAGCATGCCCGCATGGGCGAACGCCGCATCGTAGACATGCATGTGCGCATCGCATGCCAGCGCCGGTATCGAGCGTGTCCGCGACATTTCTTGTCTCCTCCTGTTTTTTCCGCCGCGTCGCCCGTTCCGAACCTGCCACGACGCGCCATGTTCCGGCGTCCGCCTGTTCGCCTTGCGACTTTCGACCATCCGGCAGAATCAGTCTAGACAAGCCCGCACCGAAGATAAAGCGCTCCGGACTGGGTTCACACTCAAGGAAAACTATCTTGTCAACGTACGCGCTTGCGTGCCATGGGCCGACGCGTGCACCAGGCAGGCTGGAGGGCAAAATAAGGAGGGGGGCGGGTCGGCGGTGGCGCGAGCGCGCCGCCCCGCCGCAGGCATGCGCGGTGGCGGAGCGGACCGGAGGGCAGGATGCGATCCGCGGGGAAAGCCGCCTGCCGGGATTTTACGGCGCGGGCGTGGGCTGGATCTGGTGCAGCGCGTCGATCTCGGCGAGCACCTCGTCGGACAGCGTCACGTTCACGCTGTCGATGTTTTCCCGCAACTGGGCAATCGACGTCGCGCCGATGATGTTGCTGGTGGTGAACGGCCGGCTGTTGACGAACGCCAGCGCAAGCTGGGCCGGCGTCAACCCGTGCCGTTTCGCGAGCGCGACGTAGCGGCTGACGGCGGCGATCGATTCCGGCTTGCTGTAGCGCTGGAACCGTTCGAACAGCGTGATGCGGGCGCCCGCGGGCCGCGCGCCGCCCTCGTACTTCCCCGACAGCCAGCCGAAGGCCAGTGGCGAGTACGCCAGCAGGCCGATGCCCTCGTGATGGCTGAATTCCGACAGTCCCAGTTCGAAATTGCGGTTCACCAGGCTGTACGGGTTCTGAATGCTCACGACCCGCGGCAGGTTCAGTTTCTCCGCGGCGCGCAGGAACTGGGCGACGCCCCACGGCGTTTCGTTCGACAGTCCGACATGACGGATCTTGCCTTCCTTGACCAGATCGGCGAGCACGCCCAGCGTTTCCTCGACCGGCACCGTGTACGCATCCTCGACCCACGGATAATTGACCCGCCCGAAGGTCATCGTGCTGCGGTCGGGCCAGTGCAGCTGATACAGGTCGATGCGGTCGGTCTGCAGCCGTTGCAGGCTCGATTCCACCGCCGCGACCAGATTCGGCCGGTCGAACTGGTTGGCATCGCCGCGAATGTGGCGCGGGTTGTGCGGCTGCCGCGCCGGGCCGGCGATCTTCGTCGCCAGCACGATCTTCTCGCGCGCGCCCGGCGTCTTCGCGAGCCAGGTGCCGATATATTCCTCGGTGCGCCCCTGCGTTTCCGGGCGCGGCGGCACCGGATACATTTCGGCGGCGTCGACCAGGTTCACGCCGTGCGCCAGCGCGTAATCCAGCTGCTCGTGCGCTTCGGCTTCGGTGTTCTGCTCGCCCCATGTCATCGTGCCCAGCCCGATGAGACTGACATCGATGCCGCTGTCCCCGAGTTTCCTGTACTCCATCATTGCATCCTTGCGAAGGGTTGATCGAAACGACGACGCTATCACAAAGCCCGGCTTGCCGGGGACGCGGGTACCGGCCGCGGCAGGCGGCTAGCGCGCACGCGCATCCGTACAGGGCGTTCGCGGTATGCTGGCATACAGCCCGAGCGGATTCAGCGTTCGAACCCCTCTTCTTCTCAGGCCATCGCGCCGCACCACGCATGACAAAGAAACAGGAACGCGCCGCCGACCACGCTGCGGCAACGCCGGCCACCGCCGCGACGGCGGCAGCAAGCGTGGCAACAGGCACGCCATCCACGCCACCCGCGATCAACGACCGGGTCCGTGTGCGCGGCGCCCGCGAACACAATCTCAAAAACGTCGACGTCGACATTCCGCGCAACGCGCTGGTCGTCTTCACCGGCGTGTCCGGTTCGGGCAAATCGTCGCTGGCGTTCGGCACGCTGTACGCCGAGGCGCAGCGCCGCTATTTCGAATCGGTCGCCCCGTACGCGCGCCGCCTGATCGATCAGGTGGGCACGCCCGCCGTCGATTCGATCCACGGCCTGCCGCCCGCGGTGGCGTTGCAACAGCAGCGGGGCACGCCGAACAGCCGCTCGTCGGTCGGCAGCGTCACGCACCTGTCGGACCTGTTGCGGATGTTGTATTCGCGTACCGGCCGCTACCCGCCCGGGCAGCCGATGCTGTACGCCGAGGATTTCTCGCCGAACCTGCCCGAGGGCGCCTGCCCAGTGTGCCACGGCCTGGGCCGCATCTACGAGGCCACCGAGCGCTCGATGGTGCTGGACGACACCCTGACGATCCGCGAACGGGCGGTCTCGGCCTGGCCGCCGGCCTGGCACGGACAGAACCTGCGCGACATCCTGGTCACGCTCGGCCACGACGTCGACACGCCCTGGCGCGATCTGCCGCAAAGCGTGCGCGACTGGATCCTCTTCACCGACGAACAGCCCACGGTGCCGGTATACGCCGGCCTGTCGCCCGCGCAGACGCGCGCGGCGCTCAAAGCCCGGCGCGAGCCGAGCTACCAGGGCACGTTCAGCAGCGCGCGGCGTTATCTGCTGCACACCTTCACCACCACGCAGAGCGCGTTGATGAAGAAGCGCGTGGCGCGCTATCTCGTCAGCCGCGCCTGCCCGGAATGCGACGGCAAGCGTCTCAAGCGCGCGGCGTTGAGCGTGACGTTCAACGGCTACGACATCGGCGCGCTGTCGATGCTGCCGCTGGACCAGCTCGAAGCGGTGCTGCGCCCCGCCGCGCACGGCGCGACGCCCATCGCCGGCAACGCGCCCGACGGCGAAAATGCCGCCAGCGGCAGGAAGACGCATGCACGCGGCGAGGGCTCCGCGACGTCCGCCGCGGAATCCGCTGTGGCATCCACCGAGGTATCCACCGCAACATCCGTCGCGGAACCCGCCGAGGCATCCACCGCATCGACTGGCAAGTCCTCTGCCAAGTCCCACGCCGCGCTGCGCGCCGCGAACCGGGACGCGCCGGAGCAGACGGCCGCCGAGCGCATCGCCGCCGAACGCATCTGCCAGGACGTGCTCGCGCGCGTGGCGGCGCTGATCGATCTCGGGCTTGGCTATCTGTCGCTCGACCGCAGCACGCCGACGCTGTCGCCCGGCGAACTGCAGCGCCTGCGCCTCGCGACGCAGCTCGATTCGGAGCTGTTCGGCGTCGTCTACGTGCTCGACGAACCCTCGGCCGGCCTGCACCCCGCCGACGGCGAAGCGTTGATCCGCGCGCTGGCGCGTCTGAAGGAAGCGGGCAACTCGCTCTTCGTCGTCGAGCACGATCCGGAACTGATGCGCCGCGCCGACTGGCTGGTCGACGTCGGCCCCGGTGCCGGGGAACTGGGCGGCGAAGTGCTGTACAGCGGCCCGCCCGCCGGGCTGGCCGACGTCGCCGCGTCCGAGACCCGGCGCTATCTGTTCCCGCCCGCCGCAACGGGCGACGAGGCGTCCGGCGCCCCGGACGCGGCATCCACGGCCCGCACGCGGCGGACCCCCGCGGCCTGGCTGGAGATCGACGGCATCACCCGCAACAACCTGCGGAACGTGGCGGCGCGTTTTCCGCTGGGCTGCCTGACGGCCGTGACCGGCGTCTCGGGTTCCGGAAAATCGACGCTGGTCAGTCAGGTCCTGCCGGAACTGGTCGGCGCCCATCTCGGACAGACGGACAGCGGCGGCGAAGGCGATGCGGAGGACGCCGACGAGCCGACGCCGGACGACGCGGGCGATACGCCACGGGTGGCCGATGCGGCCGGCGGCGGCGCGGCCGACGCGGCCGACGCGGCCAGCAGCGGCCGCATCGTCGCGGGCATCGAACGCCTGACGCGACTGGTACGAGTCGACCAGAAGCCGATCGGACGCACGCCGCGCTCGAATCTCGCGACGTACACGGGCCTGTTCGATCAGGTGCGCAAGCTGTTCGCCACGACGCCGGAAGCACGCCGCCGACGCTACGACGCCAGCCGCTTTTCGTTCAACGTCGCGAAAGGCCGGTGTCCCAAGTGCGAGGGCGAAGGCTCGGTCAGCATCGAACTGCTGTTCATGCCGAGCGTCTATGCGCCCTGCCCGGTCTGTCAGGGCGCCCGCTACAACCCCCAGACGCTCGAGATCGCCTGGACCGGCAGGAACATCGCCGAGGTACTGGGCATGACGGTGGGCGAAGCCTGCGTCTTTTTCGCCGACGAGCCCGCGGTCGCGCGGCCGCTCGGCGTGCTGCGCGACATCGGGCTAGGGTATCTGCGGCTCGGCCAGCCCGCGACCGAGCTTTCCGGCGGCGAGGCGCAGCGCATCAAGCTCGCGACGGAACTGCAGCGCGCGCAACGCGGCAACACGCTCTATATCCTCGACGAGCCGACCACGGGGCTGCATCCAGCCGACGTCGACCGCCTGATGCGTCAGTTGCAGCAGCTCGCCGATGCCGGCAATACGCTGGTGCTGGTCGAGCACGACATGCGGGTGGTCACGCAAAGCGACTGGGTGATCGACATGGGTCCGGGCGCGGGCGCCCGGGGCGGGCGACTGGTGGCGGCCGGCGTGCCGGAAACGGTCGCGCGCTGCGCCGAAAGCGCGACGGCGCCCTACCTGGCGCGCCAGCTCTGCATCGCGCCGGCGCGTTCGTAGCGCGACGCCCGGCGCTTCTAGGAAGCGCCGGGCATGGCCATGCGTACGGAAAGACTGCCCATGATCCACAGCGTGCCCGCAACCATGATCCCCATGATCAGCGCTGAAAAGAGAATCAGCTGCAGATCTTCCCGCTGGCGCTTCCAGCCGATATGGAGAAAGAAACGGAAATGCGCGACGATCTGCACGAACGCGCACACCCCGATGGTGATGAACAGCGCTCTGCGCGACATGAGGTGCCAGTGCACCATCGCGAACGGCACGCATGTCAGCAGCAGCGCAATGGCCATGCCCCACGCGTACGAGCGAAAGTCTTCCCGCTCCTGCGCGGCGCGCGTTGCCGGGGAATCACGGCTCTCGCTTTTGTCGGTCATGCCAACCCTCCGAGATAAACGATGGAGAAGACCGCCACCCAGACGATGTCCAGGAAGTGCCAGAACAGCGCGAGCCGCATGATGCCATTCTTCGTTTCGCTGTCCAGGCCGTAACGTGCGATCTGTCCCAACAAACAAACCAGCCAGATGCAGCCGCACGCGACGTGCACGCCGTGAAGCGGCACGAGACCGAAAAATGCGGAGAGCAGACCGCTGCGGCTCGGCACACCGCCTTTTGCGAACATGACGCTGAAGTCATGCAATTCGAAAGCGAGGAATCCCACCCCCAGCAACAACGTTGCCACCAGCCAGACCGAAAGCCCTGGAACACCCTGCTTGTATTTGACCGACAGCGACGCCATGCCAAAGGTGAAGCTGCTCGCCAGCAATATCATCGTCTCGAAAAAAACGCTTTTGAGATCGTAAAGCTGGAGGGGACCCGGACCGCCCGCGCCGGCTTGCAGAGAGGTTATGTAGCTGGCGAACACCATGGCGAACAGAATGACGTCGCTCATGAGGAACACCCAGAAACCGAACATCAGGCCTTCGGCATCCTCGTGGTCCTCGCCATGGGATGAATCGAGGTTCAACCCCGGATATTTGGCGTCTTCGCGGCTCATTGCACCACCCCATCGCTGGTGTGCTGTGCCAGCCCGGCATTGACTGCCTTCGTCTCGTCGATGCGGCGTATGGGCGTGGCCGCCCTGACGGCGGCGATCCACCGGTGATGCTCGTCACGAATCGTCCGCGCGTCGATGACACGCGTGGTATTCCGGGCGAAGCCGCGCACGATCATCGTGACCACGACCGCGACGCACGACGCGATCACCATCCACCAGATATGCCATACGAGGCCGAAGGCGAGAAAGAAGGACGCGGCGGCGATCGCCGGCCCCACCGCGCTGTTCCTGGGCACCTCGATGTCTTCATATTTGTCGAGCAGCCGGTAGGCGCGTCCCGTTTCCTTGTCCAACGCAAACGTATCGCGGTCGCCGACTTCGGGAAGCGCGGCGAAGTTGTATTCCGGCGGCGGCGCGGACGTCGACCATTCGAGGTTGCGTCCATCCCATGGATCGCCCACGAAGACGCGGTTCGCGTGGCGTTGCCTGATCGATATCCACAATTGCAATACCAGAAGCGCGAGCGCCACGGTGAGGATGACGGCTCCGAACAATGCCACCCCCTCGAGCGGTGTGTATCGTGGGTCGGTATACGCGAGCGTGCGGCGCGGCATGCCCATGAGACCCAGCGCGTACAGCGGAAAGAACGCGAACATGAAACCCACGATCCAGCATAGTGCGGAGATTTTGCCCAGGCCCTCGTGCAGGCGGAAGCCGAAGGCCTTCGGAAACCAGTAGTGGTAGGCGGCGATCATCGCGAACAGGAGGCCGGGCACCGCCACGTTATGGAAATGCGCGACCAGGAAGACGCTGTTGTGCACCTGATAGTCGATACCGGGATCGGCCAGCAGGATGCCGGTCATGCCGCCCAGCACGAACAGCAGCATGAAGCCGATCGAATAGATGATCGGTACCGTGAATCGTATCCGCCCGCGAAACATCGTCGCCATCCAGTCGTAGACTTTCACGCCGGTGGGAATGCCGATCAACATCGACGCGATGCCGAACACGGCGTTGATGTTCGCGCTCTGACCCATCGTGAAGAAATGATGGAGCCAGACGGTAAAGGAAAGAATCGCGATGGCCATCGTCGCCATCACCAGGGTGCGATAGCCGAACAGCATCTTGCCCGAGAATGTCGGAATGACCTCCGAGTAGACGCCAAAAGCCGGCAGGATCAGGATGTAGACCTCGGGATGACCGAACAGCCAGAACAGATTCACGAAGTGCATCATGTTCCCGCCAAGCTCGTTCGTGAAGAAGTGAAAATCGAGATAACGGTCCAGAGCGAGCTGCACCGTGGCCACGGTCAGGGGCGGCATGGCGAAAACCATCAGAATGCTCGTGCACAACGCCGTCCAGGTAAAGAGCGGCATGCGCATGTAGTGCATCCCGGGCGCCCGCATTTTATAGATCGTGACCGCGACATTGATCCCCGTGAGCGTGGACCCGAAGGAACCGAGCGTGAGTGCCCAGATCCAGTAGTCGGGGCCCTCGCCCGGGCTGAAGGTCGCCTCGGTGTACGGCGGATAGCCGAACCATCCGCCCGTGGAGAATTCACCGATGCACAGCGAAATCATCACCAGGGCCGCGCCCGCTGCCGTGAGCGCGAGACTGACGGAATTGAGCAAGGGAAACGCGACGTCGCGCGAGCCGATCTGCAGCGGCACCGCGTAGTTGATCATGCCGGTGAGAAAGGGCATCGCCATGAAGAAGATCATGATGGTGCCGTGCGTGCTGAACAACTGGGCGAAATGGTCGGGTGTCAGAAAGCCGCCGCCCAGCCCCACCGCCTGCTGGGTACGCATCAGCAGCGCCTCGATCAGCGCGCGCGCCAGCATCACCAGGGCCAGCACCACGTACATGATGCCGATCTTCTTGTGATCGGGGCTGGTCAGCCACTCGGACCACAGCACGCCCCATTTCCGGTAGTACGTGATCAACGCGACCGTGACGAGGCCGCCCAGGACGACCATCAACGCCGCGCCGGTGGCAATGATGCCGTTGATGACGTTGGCTTTCGTGGGATTGTGCAGCATCGTCCAGAAAGGCAGCGCTTCGAAGCCGATCCTCCCGAGAGGATGCGCGAACAGGGAGGAAAGAATCACGGCTTCGGCTCCATGGGCGAGGACATGGACATGTCCTTCGCCTGTTCATGCGACACGGTGTTGATCGCGGTTCCCGGCTGCCCGCCGGCGCCACTCATGGTCGCCATGACGACTTTCGAGAAAACGTCCGGGCTCGCGTTCCTGAAGTAGAGGCTGCCCTCGCTGCTGGTGTTTTGATTCAATGCGGTCTCGAGCTGCGTGAAGGTCGTGGGTCTTGAAATCAGTCCGAGCGCCTGCGCATCGAGTGGTATGCCGCCACTCTGCGCATGTCGGACCCATTCATCGAATGCCTGCGGCGTCATTGCCACGGCGGTGAACTTTTCCTGATGGAAACCGTCGCCGTTGTACATGGTGTTTTCGCCCATGAAACGGCCCGGCGCATCCGCTTGCAGATGCAACCGGGAAACCATGCCCCCCATCGCGTAGATCTGACTGCCGAGCGCAGGGATGTACAACGATTGCATGACCGTCGCGGACGTGATCTCGATGCTCACCGGTCGGCCTGCCGGCAGCGCCAGCACGCCCATGCTGGCCACGCCCTGGTCGGGATAGATGAACAGCCATTTCCAATCGTAGCCAATGACTTGCAGGCGCAGCGGCGCACGGGAAGACGGCAGCGGCCGGTAGGGATCGAGCAACGGGGTGCTGCGCCATACCAGCAGCGCCAGGAAGGCCACGATCACGATGGGGCCGGCCCATGCGGCGATCTCTATGAACCTCGATCCGCCCCATTTTGGCGTATAGCGTGCGGTCTTCGCACCATAACGGTAGCGTAACGCGAGCCAGGGAATCAGAATGAAGATGGGAAGCGCGACGAAGATCGCGAGCAACGCCACCATTTCGATGAAATGTTTTCGTTGCAGCGCTGCGATCGGGCCTTGCGGATCAAGAAACGAAAGATGGCTGTCGCCCGCGCACGCGCTGAGCATCAGGGCCGCCGCCATGGCCGCCCAGGCCGGAATGGGGCTTCCCACTCGCCGAGGAGTCGTTTTGATGGCAATTTCCTTGCATGTAGGTAGAGGGATGCGATTTACCGGGCCGAAATCTCGGTTACGCATGGTCGTGGGTTACGAGGGACGGCGACACGATGCTTGATGAAGCGCGTAACTACGGATCGGCGCTCGACGAAACTCAGCAAGGGGCGTTCCCGATCCGATGCGTCGCATTCCGTTCAGGCAAGTGTCCCGGAAAAATGAAAATGACGCGCTGCAGGCGTAATGTAAGACATGCCCCCGTCCGCGATGTAAGCAGAACGTAATATATTCCCGGAATGATGTCTTCGCCTCGATGCCTTCTTGAAGGAGACGGGAAAACGCGTCATACGCGGCGACGATGGCGTTCGCCAATGGCGTCATCCCGGCGAAGCCGGACGCCCTTCAGCCGGATGACGAGCTGGCGCTCGCATGCTCCGGCGTCATGCGTTCCGCTAGTCCGTCGCCTTGCGGGTGATGGTCTGCCGCAGGCCGCTGTCGTGGTTCACCGACGTGACCTCCATCCCCGTGCCGCGCGGTTTCAGCGGCCGCGGCGACGGTTCGTTGAGCACCGCCCAGAACATGCCGATGTCGTTCACCGCTTGCATGAAGTCCTTCAGCTGGCCCGGCTTCACGACATAGCCGTTGACGCCCAGTTCGTAACTGCGCAGCAGGTCCTGCTCCTCGCGCGACGAGGTCAGCATGACGATCGGAATGTATCTGAGCGCATCGTCGGCGCGCACCGCGTCGATGACCTCGTGGCCGTCGAGCTTCGGCAGTTTCTTGTCCAGCAGGATGACGACCGGATGTTCGTCTTCCCGGCCTTCCCATTCGCCCTCGCGATGCAGGTAGTCCAACGCCTCGGCACCGTCGCGCACGGTCACCACGGGATTCGCGAGACGACTTTTTTCGAGACCGATCAGGATCAGTTCCAGGTCGTTCGGACTGTCTTCGACAATCAAAATGGGTTTGAGCATGAAATTTTCCGTGGTTCAGTGTCTGCCGCGCGGCGTGATCTTCGGTCGGTCGCCCGTGGCGGGCGTACCGGCAGCCAGGCGGGCGGTGGCCCCGGCGGCCAGTCCGCTGGCCATCCCCGTGGCCATCAACCGGGCGGCGGCGGCGGCCGGCGTCTCGGGCCGCTCGCCATCCTGCAAATGCGCGTCATCGGGCAGCGACACGAAGAAGGTCGCGCCCTCGTCCAGCCGACCTTCGGCCCGCACCCGGCCGCCATGCCGCTCGACGATGCGTTTGACGTTTGCCAGACCGATGCCGGTGCCGGCATACTCCTCCTGCCGGTGCAGACGCTGGAACACGCGAAACAGCTTGTCCACGTACCGCATGTCGAATCCCACGCCGTTGTCCTTCACGAACAGCACGGGGTGCCCGCCTTCCGACGCCGGGCTTGGCAGACAGCCGATGTCGATACGCGGCGTGGCGCGTCCGGCGCTGAACTTCAGCGCGTTCTCGATCAGATTCTGCATGACCATGCGCAGCAACACCGGATCGCCCCGCACCGTCGGCAATGCGTCGATGCGCCAGTCGACGCGCGCGCCGCGTTCCGCCGTTTCGCCCTGCGCGATCGCGCGCACGAGCGCATCCATGTCGACGGTCGTCACCGCCAGCGCGGCGCGGCCCAGCTGCGCGAACGCCAGCAGGTCGTCCACCAGCCGGCCGCCGAAATCCGCCGCATCGACGATGCGCTGCACGAAGTCGCGGCCGCGCGCGCTCAAGGTCGCGCCGTCGAGTTCCTGCAGCAGCGCGGCGAAACTGTGGATATGCCGCAGGGGCGCGCGCAGGTCGTGGGAGACGGTATAGGAGAAGTCCTCGAGCGCATGGTTCGCGCGCTCCAGCGATATCGTCAACTGCGCGAGTTCGTCGGCGCGACGCAACACGATGCCCAGCAGCGCCGCACGGAATTCCACAGCGATTTCCACCTCGGCCGCGCGCCAGGGCGCCGAGCGGTCGCGCACGATCGCGGTCCAGGTGTCGAAGCTCTCGCGCGGCGACAGCGACGCCGCCAGCGACGCGAGCTTGGTACGGGGATCGCCCGCCCATTCGATGGTCTGAATGACCTCGGGACGGAACCAGATCACGTAGTTGCGAAACGTCTTCGAGATCGACACGGCCAGGAAGCCGGCGTACCCGTCCGCACACCCCGCCTGCTCCCCGAGCCCGGGGCCGCACGCACGGACCCCATCGCTATGCACCACGTCCTGCGGCTGCGCGCCGAGCCAGTCGACGAGCCGCCATACCTCGTCCTCCGCCGGCACGCTGCCCACCGCCGTGATCCGTCCCTCGAACACGATCGCCGCGCCCGCCGACGCGGTGAAACCCAGCAGGTCCGTCGCGTCGGCCACCAGCGCGTCGACGAAATTTTCGGTATTCGCCATCTGCGCGAGGAGCGCGCCCAGCGTGCGGCGCAGGTCGAGCCGGTACGTCGCCTCGGACTGCGCCTCGTTCGCCTCGATCTGCAGCGAGAGAATCTGCGCGACGTGCTCGCACGCGGTGCGCAACTCGAACGCGGGCGTGCGCGGGCTCGCGTGATGACAGGAGATCAGGCCCCAGAGACGCTCGCCCACGACGATCGACATCGACATCGACGCGGCGGTGCCCATGTTCCGCATGTATTCCAGGTGAATGGGCGACACGCTGCGCAGCGACGACAGCGTCAGGTCGGTGGGCGCCCCGGTCTGCGGGTGCACGCGCGGCACGAGCGCCACGGGCGCGTAATCCGCATCCGCGATCAGCCGGATCCGGTTGCGAAGGTAGAGGTCGCGCGCCTGCGCGGGAATGTCGCTCGCCGGAAACCGCTGCCCGAGATAGGACGTGTAATCGTCCTGCAGACACTCGGCGAAGACATGGCCGTGGCCGTCGCGATCGAAACGATACACGAGCGTGCGGCCAAAACCCGTGATGGCGGCGATACGCGCCGCGGCAAGGCGACCGAGTTCGGCGATCGAGGGCGCGCGCTGGACATCGTTCAGGAAGGCCCGCACCGTCGGGTAGATCGTTTCGAGGCCGTCGTTGCCGCCGCGCGCGCGTTCCAGCTCGACGGTCACGATGCCGTCACAGCGATGCATGATCACGGCCCATACCGACGCCCCGTCTTCATCGCCCGACAGGTGCGCCGACGCCGGCGCGGGAACCGTGCCGAGCAGACGGATCTCGCCCTCGCGCAATTCGTCGACGCGCGCCCGCACCCAGGCCGCCGCGGTCGCACCGATCGCCAGCGGCAACGGTGCGCCCAGCAGCGCCGCGACGGGCACGCCGCTCCATTCCGGGAAATTGGCACTGACCTGCGCGACGGTGCCCGCGCGCGTCAGACTGACGAGATACCCGTGTGGCTGGATGCCGCCCGGGATATGGATCGCCTCCCTCGCGCACGCCGTGTCGTGCGTCAACGGCTCAACGATGGCATCCGGCGCTATCTGGTTCATGAATTCATCCGGGGAAACGGCATCCATTCTCTCATGCCGTTCGCGTGGCGGCAGCGGAAAAACCGGCCGGCGCGGGCCACCGCCAGCACCGTCACTGCCCCCATCGTCGATCAGGACCGCTCATGCCCGCCGGCGCCGCGCCCCCTGCGCCACCGCGATCAGCAGAAAGGACAGCAACGCCGCGCAGCCGCCCGTGACGAACGCGGACGACAGGCCGAAACGCTGCACCACGAGACCCGCCAGCGGGCCGGCCAGCGCCAGGCCGAGATCGAAGCACGCGAAATACGTTCCCAGCACCATGCCCCGGTGTTCGGCCGCGACCCGCTTCATCGCCTCCACGCCCAGCGACGGGAAGATCAGCGAATAGCCGATCGCCGTCAGCGCGCAGCCGGCAAGCGCCATCCCCGCGCTGTCCGCCCGCGCGAGCAGCATCAGGCCGGCCGCCTCCACCAGCAGCGACACCATCGCGACCTTGAACCCGCCGACCCGATCCGGCAGGCCCGCGAAGAACACGCGCATCAGCAGATAGGCGGCGCCGAAGCAACTGATGCCGATGCCCGGGTTCGACCATCCGGCCTCGCCGTAGCGCAACGCGAGAAAGGCCGCGATGACGCCGAAGCCCGAGGACGCGAGCGCGAGCCCGACGCCGGGCACCCAGATGGCCTGGATGATCCGCCCCGCCGAAACCCGCTGCCCGCCGGCCGCCGGCACGCCTTCCCAGCGCGTCACCAGCGCCGCGCCCAGCAGGGGCGCGAGCAGCGCGCACAGCGCCACCGCGGTAAAACCGCCGCGCTGCGCGATCCAGCCGCCCAGCGGCGCGCCGAACGCGAGCGCGCCGTACATCGCCATGCCCTGCCAGGCCATCGCCTTGCCGGCATGCGCGGGCCCGACGCGGGCGATGCTCCAGCTGGCGAGCGCGGTGATGAAGAGGCTTTCACCGAAACCCAGCACCAGCCGGCCGGCGAACAGCACCAGCAGGCTCAGAACGGGACGCCCGGTGCACAGCGCCGACAGCAGATACAGGACGCCGGCCAGCGCCGCGGTCACGAATCCCGCCAGTCCGATCGGCTTCGCGCCATGGGTATCGCACAGGCGGCCGGCGTATTGACGCGTCAGCAAGGTCGCCAGCGACTGCAGACCCATCGCGCTGCCGACGGCCACCGTGCCGAAGCCCAGCACGTGGCCCACCTGCGTCGGCAACACCGTCAGCGGCATGCCGATCGCCAGAAAACCCAGAAACACCGCGACGGTGAAGGGCAGCAACGGGGAGAGGAAAGGGGAACGCGTACCTGCGCTGGGGTTCATGGGGTCGGACCGGTGGGCGAGGGGCCGGTATGCCACCGGCAAGGTGTGCACCTTACGTGATCCCGGCGCATGCCGCAATCCTCCGACCGGCGCGGGCGGCGGCGAACGCAAAACCCTATTTGTAATACAGTGGTCGCACCCCCTTTCTTCTACGGAGCAACACACCATGGCATCGAACGATTCTCCCGTCTGGTTCATCACAGGTTGTTCGACCGGTTTTGGCCGGGAAGTCGCGAACCAGGTACTGGCGCGCGGCTGGCGCGTGGTCATCACCGCACGCGACAAGGCGAGCGTCGCCGAACTCGCGCAGGATGCGCCGGAGCGCGCGCTGGCCCTGAGCCTGGATGTGACCGACGGCGCGCAGATCGCCGCGGCCGTGCAGGCCGCCCAGGAACGCTTCGGGCGCATCGACGTGCTGCTCAACAATGCCGGCTACGGCTATCAGGCATCGATCGAGGAAGGCGAGGAAGCCGAGATCCGCGCGCAGTTCGACGCGAATGTATTCGGCCTGTTCGCGATGACGCGGGCCGTGCTGCCGGTGATGCGCGCGCAGCGCAGCGGGCATGTGCTGAACGTCACCTCCGTCGCGGGGCTGGTGGGGTTCCCCGGTTCCGGCTACTACGCCGCGAGCAAGCACGCCGTGGAGGGCTGGTCCGACGCGCTCGCCGCCGAGGGCAAGCCGCTCGGCATCAAGGTGACCTGCATCGAACCGGGCCCGTTCCGGACCGACTGGGCGGGACGCTCGCTCAAGCAGACGCCGAACCGGATCGAGGCGTATGCGAGCACCGCGGGCGTGCGGCTGACCGGCACGGCGGGCGGCAGCGGGCAGCAGCCGGGCGACCCGGTACGCGGCGCCAAGGCGATGATCGACATCACCGAGCAGGCGGAACCGCCCCGCCACCTCGTCCTCGGCGCGTTCGGCATCGACGCGGTGACCGCCAAACTCAAGCGCAGCCTGGCCGATCTCGAACAGTGGCAGGCAACCAGCCTCGCCACCGATTTCCCGAAAAGCTGAGGCCGACGCCGGATCCGTTCAGGCCGGCGCCGGTCCGGGCGGCGTCTGGCTCGCGAGAATCCCGGCGAGTTCCGGGGCATGCAGCGGCTTGCAGAAGAGAAAGCCCTGCACGTGGCTGCAACCCATCACAGCCAGCGCCTCGTATTGCGCTTCGTTTTCCACGCCTTCGGCGACCACGTCCAGATCGAGATCCTTCGCCAGTGAAATCACATTGCGCAGGATCGACATCGTGCGCGGTTTCAGCAGCATCCGGGTGACGAAGGTGCGATCGATCTTGATGGTGTCGATCGGGTAGCGGTCGATATAGGACAACGACGAAAAACCCGTGCCGAAATCATCGAGCGCGATCTTGACGCCGCGTTTGCGCAGCGCCACCAGCAGGCGCTCCGTGGCGGGCGAATCGGTGAGCAGCAGCCCCTCGGTGATCTCGATCTGCAGGTCGGCGAGATCGAACCCGTTCGCTTCGGTGAGGGCTTCCAGATTCGCGAGAAAGCTCCGGTCGCGCAGATTCAGCGCCGACACGTTGACGTTGAGCCGGATCCTCAACGCGGGAAACTGCCGCTGCCAGACCTGCAACTGCGCGATGGCGCTCTCGCGCACCCACTGATCGATCGTGCCGATCAGGCCCATTCTTTCCGCGATGGGAATGAAAACGTCCGGCGAAACCGGGCCGCGCGCCTCGTGCGTCCAGCGAATCAGCGCCTCGACGCCGGTGATGACGCGGGTTTGCGCGTCGAAGATCGGCTGATAGCAGATGGTGAAATCCCCGTGGCGCACCGCGTCGCGCAGATCGGACTGCAACGCCAGCGCCTGCAGCGCCCGCTCGTGCATCGACGGTTCGAAAAACAGGAACCCGCCCGCCGCCGAGCGTTTCGCCGCGTACATCGCGGTGTCGGCATCGCGCAGCACCTCGGCAGCCGTCGTATAGCGCGCGGACAGGCGTACGATGCCGATACTGCACGACACGAAGACATCCCGCGCAGGCATGGGGAACGCGCCGCTCAGCGCTTCCCGGATGCGATGCGCGATGCTTTCGAGATGGACGGCGTCCGCGTCCTGCCGGATCAGGATCACGAATTCATCGCCTGCGAAGCGCGCCAGCACGTCTTCCGGCCGCAGACAGTGCTGCAACCGCCTGGCCACCTGGACCAGCAGGCTGTCTCCGGCCGCGTGACCCAGGCTGTCGTTCACCAGCTTGAAGCCGTCGAGGTCGAGGTACAGCAGCGCGCCACCGCTGCCCCGCGCCCGCTCCAGTTCGAAATTCAGCTGCTCGATGACGTAGGCGCGGTTGTGCAGCTGCGTCAGTTCGTCGTGCGTCGCCGCGTAGACCAGCGCCATCTGCGCGCGCTGCCGTTCCGCCAGCCGTTCGGCGAGCGCTTCGTGCTCGCGCTCGGCGAAACGGGCCCGCGCCGCCATGGCCTCGGCTTCCTTGCGCTCGGTGGTGTCGCGCTGCACCGACACCCAGTGCGTGAACCATCCGGTCTCGTCGGCGACGGGAACGATGCTGAGTTCCACCCAGAACTGCGTGCCATCCTTGCGATAATTGAGCAGCTCGATCTCGATCGGCCGCCAGGCGCGCAACGCGGCCTTCAGCACGTCGAGCGCCGCGCGGTCCGTTTGCGGCCCGTGCAGGATCCGCGGCGTGAGGCCGATGACGTCCGCCTCGCCATAGCCGGTCGTCTTCGTGAACGCCGGGTTGCAATAGACGATTCGCGGGCCGGGCAGGTCGATCGGCTCCGCCTCGGTGATGAGAATCGCGTCCCGCGTGTTGTTGACGGCCGACTCCAGCAGGCGCTGTCGCTCGGTCGCCCTGTGGCGCAGCGTGGCACCGCTGTCGGGCAATGCCAGCACGACCGGCGCATCGGCGTCCACATACGCGAGGAACTGCTTGTTCAGGGTGCCCAGGACGAAATGCTGCGCCGGACTCAAGCCGGGTTTTTCGCGAAACCCGCCCAGCACCAGCAGCGCCCGACGCACGCCCTGGTCGTCGTGGATGCCCGCCACCACCACGAACGCGAGCGCGTCCGGCGCGCCGGCGCCGAAATCCCTCGGTTCCCGCGTCGGCGCCATGCAGGCGGTATAGGCGGGTTCCCGCGGCGAACAACGGGCAAGACACTGCACGATGAAGGTTGGGGAAAACAGCGGGGTGTCCGGCGTCGCATTGCCGACTTCGGCCATGCGCCACGGCACCGCGTCCGGGTCGCCGTTCGCACCTGCTTCCGCGCGCGCACCGACCA
Organism: Janthinobacterium lividum; assembly: GCA_050955065.1. GTDB lineage: Bacteria > Pseudomonadota > Gammaproteobacteria > Burkholderiales > Burkholderiaceae > Robbsia. The sequence continues at coordinate 43,151 of JBPBQT010000146.1, forward strand.
CCGCCGCGGCCGGCCACGCGGTGCCGGCGTCGTTCCCGGGTGCGTGGCCGCCAGGTTCGTTGCCGGATTCCTGCACGCTCCCGGGCACGATGCGGTAGATCGCCCCGGCATCACACTCCATGGTCGTGACCGCGCCCACGAGCAGATGCTCGAGCGCCGTCATCCTATGCGCGGCGGGCGCCCCCGGTCCCGAAAAGTCCATCGTATCGTCTCGTTCGAATTCCCCGCGTCGGCGGGCTGCTGTCGGGTACGGACCGGCCGCACCATCCGGCATGTTCCGTCGGATACGCCTCGCGGGCTGTCGCCGCGCGTTTCGCCCCTCCCCTTCCCGGTAACGGCCCAGGCAAGGAAATATTAAGACATTTTAAACAAGCGCCGGATCTATCGGGGAATCCCTGCATACGGGAAGGGATGCCCGGCAGGCGTCCCACCCCGTTCAGGCAACCAGCAGGTGGTGCGCCGCCGGCACCACCAGACTCAGGCCGGCGCCCAGCAGCAGGACGAAGACCACGCGTTTCACCACTGTCGGCGAGAGGCGCGGCGGGTGCCGCTTGCAGAGCCACGTCAGACCCAGCACCACCGGCAGCGCCTCGATCGACAACGTCAGCGACAGCGCGTCGAAACGGCCCTGCGGGATGATCAGCAGCAGGCGCAGGACCGCGTTGACGGCGAACAGCAGCACGAGCGTGTCCCGGATCGTCCCGGCGGCCAGCGGCTGCCGATACATCTGGAACACCATCGGCGGACCCGCGCTGGCGAACAGTCCCCCCATCACACCCGACAGCGCGCCGAAGAAGGCGAACGACCTCTTGCCGGAGACCGTCTCGCGGCGGCGGCGTGCCACCACCAGCAACAGACTGCACACCAGCACCGCGATCCCCAGCAGCAGACGCAGCACGATCACCGCGCTGCCGCTGATCCAGCCTAGCAGGGCGACGCCGAGTGCCACGCCCGCCAGGCTGCTGCCATAAATTGGCAGGGACACACCGGCGGGCAGCTGCGGGCGGTGCCGCACCAGCAGCGCCGCGTTCGCCAGCACCATCACGTTCACCACGTTCGCCGCGGCGGGCAGGGGCGCGAGATGAAGACACGCCATCAGCGCGAGAAACACCAGCCCGAACGCGAAGCCGGTCAGCGTCTGCGTCAGCGTGGCCACCGCCGTCACGGCGAGGAACAGGGCATGATGGAGGAAAAGAGGCAGCCAGCCGCCTGTGACAACATGCATGAGAGTCCGGCGTGAAGAAAGGTCGGGGATCGGGATCGGAAATTCGGTGCCACATCACGCGCATCGCGCGCGCAACGCGGCATCTTGCCAGAACCGGGACGGCCCGTGCGTACGATCTGCGGATCGGGGACCCGCCGTGGGCAGCACGCCCGATCGAGACGGGAGAATCGGCACAGCGAAATCGATGCGGCGGAATCGGCACGGCGGAATCGGGCTCAAGCCGTCACGCCGGGCATCCGGCAGTGCTATCATCGTCGTACGAATACACCGCACCCGCATTCGCTTGCGTCCCTCTTCGTGCCTGCCAGTTTCCCCGATCCCTACTATTACCTCGCGAACTTCGAGCGGGCGATCCATTGGGTCGCGGAGCGCAGCGACGATCTGCTCGCCGACGACGAGCGCGCGTTCATTCGCGACTTCCCCCGGCTGCCGCGCGCGGCGCGCGCGCTGCTGGTACGCATGGTGATGCGCCGCGGCGCGCTGTTTCGGACCGCGCGCCTGCTCTACGACGAGATCGGCTGTCCGGTGGCCGCCAGCGCGCCGCTGTGCGCGCACGGGTGGCTCGACGCCGCGCCGCTGCTCTCGCTCGACGACCTCTTCCGGCTGGTGACGAAAGCCGAACTCGCCCAGGTGTTTCCCGACGAGCGCGCCGCGCTGCGAGGGCGCAAGTCCGATGCGCTCGACGCGCTGCGGTGCGACCATGCCGACGCCCGCACCTATGCGCAATGGCATCCGGCGGCGGACGACGCCGTACTGCAAGTCACGATCGGCGCGCTGGTCGACCGGCTGCGCCTGCTGTTTTTCGGCAACCTGCATCAGGACTGGACCGAGTTCGTGCTGGCCGATCTGGGCGTGTTTCAATACGAGCAGGTCGCGTTCGAACGCTCGTCGCGCGCGTTCCAGTCCCGCGCGGACGTCGACGCCTATCTCGTCCTGCACGCGTGTCGCGAAACGCTCGACCTGCTGGGCGCGGAGCACGACGACGCCGTCTTCGACGCGCTGCTGCACACCGCCCTGTCGGACACGGGCCTGACCGCGGCGTCCACGCGCGCCAATTCCTGGCTCGCGCACCGCCGCGACAAGCTGCTGTTCCGCCTGGGACAGCATTGCGAGCGGCGGCAGGACTGGGCGCGCGCGCTGGCTGTTTATCAGGATAGCGCTTACCCGGGCGCGCGGCACCGGCGCATGCGCGTGCTGGAGCGCGCGGGCAGCCATGACGCGGCGCTCGTCCTTGCGCAGTCCGCGCTCGACGCGCCGGAGAGCGACGCCGAGGCGCAACGCATCGCGCGCATGCTGCCGCGTCTGCACCGCGCATTGGGCAAACCGCTCGCGCGCAAGGCCGCCGCGCCGCCGCTTGCCAAGACCCGACTGGTGCTGCCCCGGCCAAGCGGCGCGTTCAGCGTCGAGCGGGTTGCGTGCGAGGCGCTGGCCGAACCCGGCGCGGTGGTCCTCTACGTCGAGAACGCGCTGCTCAACTCCCTGTTCGGCCTGCTATGCTGGGAGGCGATCTTCGCCGCGGTGCCCGGCGCGTTCTTCCATCCGTTCCAGAGCGGCCCGGCCGACCTGCATGCGCCCGACTTCGCAGCGCGCCGCGCGCCCTGGTTCGCCGCCGCGCTCGCGCAACTCGATGGCGACGACTACAAGGCGACGATCCTGCGCCATTTCCACGCGAAGGCCGGCCTGCAATCGCCGTTCGTCTTCTGGGGCTGGCTCACCGACGACCTGCTCCGGCTCGCGCTGCACTGCCTGCCCGCCGCGCACCTGAAACGCTGCTTCGAGCGCCTGATGGCCGACGTCGTGGCGAACCGCACGGGCTTCCCCGACCTGATCCGTTTCTGGCCCGACGAGGGCCGCTACGAGATGGTCGAGATCAAGGGGCCGGGCGACCGGCTCCAGGACAACCAGATCCGCTGGCTGGCGTACTGCGCGGCGCACGACATGCCGATGCGCGTCGTGCACGTCGAATGGGAGGCGGCATGATGTGCACCCGATGTGTCCGCCACGCGCCCGCCATTCGCGTCCGGCCATCCCTTCCTGAAAAATCCCGCCACACGCCCTTTTCATGACAACACGCCGATCGTTCGTCACGCTCTCGCTGGGCGCCGGCCTGCTCCCGGCGCTGCGCCCCGCGGCATCCTTCGCCTCCGCCGAACGCCCGGTCATCCGCCTGTGGCCGGACGTGCCGCCGGGCGGCGGCGGTCCCGATGGCGACGAACGCACGAACCGGCACGGCGGCGTATCGAACGTCCGGTCGCCATCGATGGACGTATTCCTGCCCGCGCAGGGCAACGGCGCGGCGGTGCTGGTCGCCGCCGGGGGCGGCTACAAACGTATCGAAATGGCGGCCGAAGCGCATCCGGCCGCGCAATGGCTCGTCGCGCGCGGCTTCACCGTCTTCGTGCTCACCTATCGTCTGCCGGGCGAAGGGTGGCATGCCGGGCCATTGGCGCCGCTGCAGGACGCCCAAAGAGCGCTGCGCATCATCCACGCCCAGGCCGAACAATTCCGCGTGCACCGCGATCACGTCAGCCTGCTCGGTTTCTCGGCGGGCGGTCATCTGCTCGGCATGGCCGCCACCCGCGCGGCATTCGCGTCCTACCCTGCCGGCGACGCGATCGATCGCGAGCCGGCACACGCATGCGCGGCCGCGCTGATCTACCCGGTCATCACCCTCGCGCCGCCGTACGACCACACCTCGACGCGCCGCGAACTGGTCGGCAACGATCCATCGCCGGCGCTCACCGCCGAATGGTCCGTCGATACCCATGTCAAGGCCGGTTGCCCGCCGATGCTGCTCGTGCAGGCCGAGGACGATCCGATATCGAATCCGGTGAACACGACGCTGATGGCCGAGGCGTGCCGGCGCGCGAACGTGCCGGTGGAACTGCATCACCTGCCCGCCGGGGGGCATGGTTTCGGCATGGGGCACGCTGGCTCGCCCACGGCGATGTGGCCGCAGTGGTACGAGGCCTGGTTGAAGCGGCTGGGTTGAAGCGGACAGGTGGAAACGATTCAAGCGATGAATTGCACGTCTTTCCCTTTCGCGACAGCCATCTGCCGCGGAAAGCTGGCCGGCGCCGGTTGTCGCGCGATTGCTTCGTGCAGGCCTCAATGCAACATCCAGCCCGCAAGAAACGGCATCAGAACGGGGACGACGAATGCGGTGAAGAGGCCGTTGACGCTCATGCCCAGTCCCGCGAACGCACCCATCTCCTCGCTCACCTGAAATGCGCGCGCGGTCCCGATGCCGTGCGAGGCGATGCCGAGCGCGAAGCCACGGACCTCCACCTCCGTGATACGCAGGACATTCAGGATCGACCCCGCGAAAACCGCGCCGAAGACCCCGGTGGCGATGACCAGCACCGCGGTCAGCGACGGTATGCCGCCGATCTCCGTGGCGACCGCCATCGCGATGGGTGTGGTCGCCGACTTGGGCGCCAGCGAGGCGATGGTCCGGGAAGACGCCCCGAACAACGCGGCAATTCCGACCGCGGAAACGATCGCAGCAAGCGAACCGGCGATCAGCCCGCCCAGTAGCGGAACGGCGGTGCGGCGCAGGATGGGCCATTGCCGGTAGAGCGGCAACGCGAGCGCGACCGTCGCCGGCCCGAGCAGAAAATGCACGAACTGCGCGCCCTGGAAATAGGTGAGATACGGCGTGCGGGTCATTTCCAGCACGGCCACCACGAGCGCGATGGCGATCAGGACGGGATTCGCCAGAGGGTGGAAACGCGCTTTCGAATGGATCGCCTGTGCGATCAGATACGCGCTCAGGGTGAGGGTGAGGCCCAGAAGAGGCGTCGTCTGCAACGCGGCCCAGACCGCGTTCAAATTGGCGGGCATCGACATCACACGGGCCTTTTCGATTGTGCGATCCGCCGTTGTCTGCGCAGCAACGCACGCGTGACGAGCGCCGCGACCGCGATCGCCAGCACCGTGCTGACGGCCACGGAAACGACGATCGCGACCGCATCGCTGCGCATCGTCGATGCGGATGCCATTATCCCGACTCCCGCGGGGATGAACAGCAGAGACAGATTGCGCAACAGCTGCAGGCAGGCCGGCTCGATGACGGTCGCCGTGGCCGGACGAAGCAGCAGGGATACGAGGAGGAGGAGCATGCCGACCACGGCGCCGGGCACCGGCAGATGGAACGCATGCGACAGGCCCTCTCCCACGCATTGAAAGAACAACAGCACGACAAAGGCGCGGATCATCGTTGAACTGCCTGAACGGGTTGCGTGATGCGCTTCATCATCAGCGGGTTTGCATGACGGGGTACGCTCATCTTACCGGGAAACCGCTTACGCTCGGGCCCCTTTTCCTTTGGACTCCGATGGTGTGCAGCGCGAGGAAATCGTGGCCGACCCGCACCCGTCTCGATGTGGCACAAGTACGTTCTTGAAGACGCCCGCGCGAGATTTCCGCGAGCAGATCTCCGGATGACCGGACGCTCGACTAATGTGATTTTCGCGACCTGTCGGTAGACTCGCCGCGCACCATCGATTCGCGCACACGGCGCGCGAACTCCGTCGCCGCCGGCGAGGCCGTCGCGGGCAAGCGCAGGCTGATCGCAAATGACGGCAACGCAGGCAAACCCGCCGCCTCCGGCGCGAGCGTTTCCAGGTCGGCCGGCAGTGTCGAGAGCAGCCAGGTCGTGAGCGCGAGGCCGGCGCGCACCGTTGCGGCCGTGGCCTCGATGCTGCCGCTTTCGAACACGGTGCGCCAGACGATGCCCCTGTCCGCCAGTGCGCCGAGCACCACCGGGCGAAACGCGCAGCGTTCATCCACCATCGACAGCGGCAAAGGTCGCTTTTGCCACGCGTCGCTGCCGCGACCCTGCACCCATACCAGCGGTTCGACCCGGATCACTTCGCCTTCGGCCTTGCTTGCGGGATATTCCACGAGCGAAACGTCCACGCGGCCGCTGTTCACCGCCTCGCTCAGCTCCGGCGATGCCGCGCATACGAGCGAGATTTCCACGTGCGGGTGCGTTTCGGCGAACGCTTTCATGGCGGGCGCGAGCAGTGTGACGAGATCATGGGGCACGCCCACGCGCAGGCTGCCGCGCAACGACTGACCCGCGATCTCATCCCAGATTTCATCGTTGAGCCGCAGCAATTGACGCGCCTTGATCAGAAATTGCTCGCCCCGCCGCGACAGTTCCAACCTGCGCGTCTTGCGTACGAACAACAGGCAGTCCAGCAGATCTTCCAAGCGTCGCACCTGCTGACTGACGGCACCCTGCGTCAGATTCAGCAGGTTGGCGGCAACCGTCATGCTGCCGTTATCGGCGACGCTGACGAAGGTGCGAATCAGGTCGAGATCGAAGTTTCGGTTCATCGATGCATTATGCCGCTTAATGCATGGCATCAGAATTATTGGCTTTAATAAACCATGGGCGATCCGTAGAGTACCTGTCTCGATCACCCTGACGCTCATCCATGACCTCCTCCGTACTGTCGCTGTTCCTGTTCGTCGTGGTGGCGACCGCGTCGCCCGGTGGCGCCACCACGCTTGCCACCGCATCCGGCGTGCGGTTCGGCTTCGCGCGCTCGATGCCATTGATGGCCGGCATCGCCACGGGTCTGGCCCTGCTCGCTGCCGTGGCAGCTCTCGGGCTTGGCGCGCTGCTGCTGGCAATG
>JBPBQT010000147.1:0-28788 GCA_050955065.1 Janthinobacterium lividum
AGACGTCCCGGCCGGCCATCACGCGTGCGGCGATGCTGGTGTTCGCGGGCGACCACGGCATCGTGCGGCACGGCGTGAGCCCCTATCCGCAGGCGGTGACCACGCAGATGGTGGCGAACTTCATCGCTGGCGGCGCGGCGATCAACGTATTCAGCGCGCTCTCCGGCCTGACGCTGGAAGTGATCAATGCGGGCGTGGCCTGCGACCTGCCGGATGCGCCGACGCTGATCAACACGCCGATCGGCCTGGGTACGCGCGACTTCAGCGAAGCGCCGGCGATGTCGGACGACGAGGTACGGCGCGCGATGGCGCTGGGCGCAGCCCGCGTCGCGCACCACGCCGCGCTGGGCACGAACACGATCGGATTCGGCGAGATGGGAATCGGCAATACGTCGGCCGCCGCCTGCCTGATGAGCCGCTACTGCGCGTTGCCGATCGATGTCTGCGTGGGCCGGGGCACCGGGCTCGACGACGCCGGGCTCGCGCACAAGCGCAGCGTGCTGGCGAAAGCCTTGTCACATCATCCACAGCAGGCGGGCGCAGTGACCACGCTGACATTCTTCGGCGGTTTCGAGATCGCCGCGATGACCGGCGCCTTTCTCGAAGCGGCCGCCCGCGGGATGGTCATCCTGGTCGACGGGTTCGTGGTGACCGCGGCGCTGTTCGCGGCGCTCGCGATCGCACCCGACGTGCGTCATTACTGTGTCTTCTCGCATGTGTCCGACGAGACCGGGCATCGCATCATGCTCGAGCGGCTGGGCGCGGACCCGCTGCTGGCGCTGGGCCTGCGCCTGGGCGAAGGCACGGGCGCGGCGCTCGCCCTGCCGCTGGTGCGCGCCGCGGCGGCGTTCCTCTGCGATATGGCGAGCTTCGCCTCGGCAGGCGTCGATACGCGGTCCAATGGCGAGCGGTTCGATGGCGAGCGGTTCGATGGCTAGGATTTCGAGGGCCGGCGTCCCGAGGACGAACCGTCCCTGGCCAGGGACGCAATGAGCACGGTTGCGACACCCGAAGTCGCCATGGCGAGCGGCCCGCCGGCGCGCATGCGCAGCCGGGGCGACGCGGCGTGCCGCCCATGACCGGGAGACATCGCGCGCAAGGCGCCCGGGCCCGCATGCGGGAGGAAGCCTGCGTCGTCCTGACCGCCTTCGGCTATTTCAGCCGTCTGCCGATGCCGTCCCGGCTGGCGTTTTCGCCGGCGCGGCTGGCGGCGTCGGGCCGCTATCTGCCGCTGGTCGGGCTGGTGGTCGGGGGCGCGGGCGCGTTGATCTACGGGCTGACGCTGCAGGTGCTGCCGCCCGCACTGGCGGTGCTGCTGTCGATGGCGACGACGCTGCTGGCGAGCGGTGCGCTGCACGAGGACGGGCTGGCCGACTGCTGCGACGCGTTCGGCGGCGCCCACGACCGCGACGCCGTGCTGCGCATCATGAAGGACTCGCGCATCGGGGCCTTTGGCGCCATCGGCCTCGTCGTCGCGCTGCTGATGAAATGGCAGGCATTGACGGCATTGGCGCAATCCACCCCGCTGGGCGCCGCCGGCTGGATGGTCGCCGCGCACATGGCCAGTCGCGCCGGCGCCATCGTCTATGTGACGACACTGGACTATATGCGGATCGAGGGCAAGGCGCGCGCATTCGCGCAGCCGTCCTGGCGCGCAACCGCCGTCGCGCTGCTGCTCGGCCTGCCCGGGCTGTTCGGCGGCGGCGCACGGCTGGGGGCGCTCTGCCTCGTGGTCGGGGTGCCGCTGCACATGGCGCTGGGACGGTGGTTCAAACGGCGTCTCGGCGGCTACACGGGCGACTGCCTGGGGCTCGCGCAGCAGGTTTTCGAAATCGCAATCTATCTGGTGGTGCTGGGATGGATCTCGTCCTGATTCGTCATCCGGCGGTCGCCGTGCCGCCGGGTCAGTGCTACGGCCGCAGCGATGTGCCCCTGCGCGAGTCCGCCGCCGCGGGCGCCGCCGCGATCGCCGCGAAGCTCGCGCGGCTCGGCATCGCGCCCTACGCGCTCCATAGCAGTCCGCTGCGGCGCTGCGCGGAAGTGGCGCGGGTGCTGGCGCACGCGCACGCCAACGCCGCCGACACCGACAACGCGGGGGACAAGGCGGCCGGCACGAACAACGCAAATGATAAAGCGGACGATCGTGCAAGCGGCGCCATGGCACCGCGTCCGGATTCCCGTCTGGCGGAACTCGATTTCGGTGACTGGGAAGGCCGGCGCTGGGACGACGTGCCCCGCGCGGCGCTGGACGCGTGGGCCGCCGATATCGAGCATGCGGCGCCGCATGGCGGCGAGTCCGTCGCGCAGCTGGCCAAGCGCACGGATGGCTGGCTGGCCGAGATCGACGCCCGGCCAGCCCCCGACGGCACCGCCATCGTGGTGCTGACCCATGCCGGGGTCATCCGCGTGATGACCGCGCGCGCCCTGTCGCTACCGACGCTGACCTGCCTGAACTGGGAACTGCAGATGACCGGCATCTGCCGGCTCAGCCGCGCGCGGGACGGGGGACGCTGGACCCTGGGGCTGTGGAACGGCTGATCGTGCCGGGTCTTCCGCCATGACCCTGATCGCAGTCCCTATCGCAGTCCCAGCCGCAGCCGCAGTCCCAGCCGCAGCCGCAGCCGCAGCCATGGCCCCCACCGCAGATTTCACCGCAGCCCTTACCGCGCCTCCCCCTTGCACTGACGTGTTCCGTCCTCATTTGATGGTAAGCGGCAATCCCGCCACACTGAGCGTGACCCGCTCGCAACGGGCTGCGACCCGCTGATTGAGCCTGCCGAGCTCGTCGACGTAAAGCCGCGTGAGCGACCCCATCGGCACCACGCCCAGGCCGATTTCGTTGCTGACGATGATCACCACGCCGCGTGTTGCCTGCAAGGCGTCATCGAAGCGCGTCAGGTGCGCCTGCCAATCGGCCAGCGGCGCCCCGCCATCGCCCGGACACAACAGGCCGCTCAACCAGAGGGTCAGGCAGTCGAGCAGGATGCAGCCGGCCGGCGTATCGGCCGCTGCCAGCGCCGCTGCCAGGTCCGGCCCGGCCTCGGTCACGGCCCAGTCGTCGGGACGGCGCGCGGCATGCAGCGCGATGCGGGCAGCGAATTCCGCGTCGTCCCGCGAAGGGCCCGCGGTGGCGATGTAGCGCACCGGCAGGCCGGTGTCGCGCGCCAGCCGTTCGGCGTGCAGGCTTTTGCCGGAACGCGCGCCGCCCAGCACGAGCGTGGTGCGGGGCGCGGAGCGCGGGGCATGAGGCACGAAGGACATGGCGCGGGCGCTCCATCGGAAGAGAAAACCCGCATTATCCTTGCGGGCTGCGCAATTTGGCGCCCATTTGATGCGCGCTATGCGGTCTGGCGAAATTTGATGCGCGCTATGCGGTCTGGCGAACCAAGGCCTTCGGAGGAATATCGTAAACTGGTGCTCTGAACGCCATCCCGTCGCAGCTTGCATACCGCGCTACTACTGGAATCACCCCAGCCCCCATGGATTATCTACACGTCGTCAACGGCGACCTTGCAGGCCGGCTTCTTGGCGAAGCACTTGGCGCCGCAGGCCGACGCGACCGTATCGTCGTCCTGCGCGACGATCTCGCCTTCGGTCCGCTACGCAGCGTCGACGAATCGAATTCGGCGCGCATCGCCTTCTGGCAGCGCGCGCTCGGCGCCGGCGAGCACGGTCTGTCGCAGACCATCATCGACGCGTTCGAGGCCAGCACGCTGGCGCTGCGCGCGCTGGCGGTCGACGACGGCCGGGAAGTGGTCGCATGGCATGCGCAGAACGCGGGCGACCAGCTGATGCTGCGCCGCGTCGCCTATCACCTGCGCCATGCGCCGCAACGCCTGAGCGAAATCGGCATGCCTGCTCGCAGCCTGGGCGGCAACGCGAAGGAGACGCCCGCCGAGCCACGCTGCACGCCCGACGCGATCGCCGCGCGGCTGCATGCGATCGCGCCCATTTCGCTGCTGCGCATCGGCCGTCTCGCACTGGAATGGCAGGCGTTGAAACACCTCGGCCACGAAGTGCGCCGCTGGCGCGACAATACCTTCCAGAGCGCAGCCTTCAGCGACATCGACGCCGCCATCATCGAGCTCGCCACGTTGCAATGGCAGTCCTATCTGAGCCTCGCGCAGCGCATCCGCACGGTCGACCCGGGCTCGGTGGCAACCGATGCGCTGATCGCCTGGCGCTGCCGGGAATTGGCCGCACACGGCAGGATCGCTCTGGACGGCGACCCGATTCTCGAAAGATCGACGCGCATTCGCCTGACGCAGACAGATCGCGCTTCCGCACACCTGGCGTATTAACGCCATTAGACAAGTCTAAATAAGGGTATTCCCTAGCCGCCACCTTGCCGCTGGATTACAATACGCTAGCAGGCCCACGCAACGTGGGCGCGGTGACCGGGGAGCGATCATGGATACGGTACGACAAGGCGCGAACACCGTCGCCGTGGATCAGGTGAGGGATCAGGTAGCGGCCGACAACGCGTGCCGCGCCACCACGATCGCCGTGCGGGAACTGGAAGCGGACGATCGCGACCGCCTGATCGCGCACTTCCTCGCGCTTGCCCCGGACGACCGTCTGCTGCGCTTCGGCAACACGATCTCGGACGCCGTCGTCGAGAACTACGTGCGTGCGCTCGATTTCGCCGCGGATTCGATCTTCGGCGTGTTCGACGATCAGCTGCAGCTGCTGGGAGTCGGCCATCTCGCCTACCTGCGCGCGCAAGGCGACAAGCGCAGCGCCGAACTGGGCGTTTCGGTGCTCGAACGGGCACGTGGCCAGGGAATCGGCAGCCATCTGTTTCACCGTGCCGCGATCCGCTGCCGCAATACCGATGTATCGTCGCTTTACATGCATTGCCTGTCGCGCAATGGCACGATGATGCATATCGCGAAAAAAGCCGGGATGGCGATCCAGAACGCCCATGGCGAAGCGGACGCCTATCTGACCCTGCCGCCGGCCGATCAGGCGAGCCTTTCGCTGGAACGCCGGCACGAGCAGGTGGCGGCGTCCGATTACGCGCTCAAGCGCCAGACCCGGCAGGCTGCCCTGCAGATGCTGCTCGCCCGACCGGCGCCAGCGGCGCCCCGGCCGAACGCGGCCTGAACGGGCGCGGAACCGTCCGAGCGCGGAACCGTCCGAGCGCGGAACCGTCAAAAAACCAGTCCGGCCTCGTGCGCCTGCACGTCGGCGTGGTAGCTCGAACGGACCATCGCGCCGACCGCCGCGTGCGTGAAGCCCATTTCGTAGGCCGCCGTTTCGTAGCGCTTGAAGACGTCCGGATGAACATAGGCGCGCACCGGCAAGTGATGCTCGGACGGCTGCAGATACTGGCCGATCGTCAGCATGTCGACGTTGTGCTCGCGCATGTCGCGCATCACCTGCAGAATCTCTTCCTCGGTCTCGCCCAGCCCCACCATCAGGCCCGATTTCGTCGACACTTCCGGATGAAGCGCCTTGAAATCCTTCAGCAGCTTCAGCGAATGCGCGTAATCCGAGCCCGGACGCGCTTCCTTGTAGAGCCGCGGCACCGTCTCCAGGTTGTGATTCATCACGTCGGGCGGCGCGGCGGTGAGGATGCCGATCGCGCGATCGGCGCGGCCGCGGAAGTCGGGTGTCAGGATCTCGATGCGCGTCTGCGGCGACAACGCCCGCACGCGTTCGATGCACTCGACGAAGTGGGCCGCGCCGCCGTCGCGCAGATCGTCCCGGTCGACGCTGGTGATCACGACGTAGCGCAGTTTCAGCGCGGCGATCGTGCGCGCGAGGTTCTCCGGCTCGCTCGTGTCGAGTGGATCGGGACGGCCGTGGCCGACGTCGCAGAACGGGCAGCGCCGGGTGCACTTGTCGCCCATGATCATGAAGGTCGCGGTGCCCTTGCCGAAGCACTCGCCGATGTTCGGGCAACTGGCTTCCTCGCAGACCGTGTGCAGGTTGTGCTCGCGCAGGATCTGCTTGATCTCGGTGAAGCGCGACGAGCCGCTGGCGGCGCGCACGCGGATCCAGTCCGGCTTCTTCAGCTTTTCGATCGGGATGATCTTGATCGGAATGCGCGCGGTCTTCGCCTGCGCCTTCTGCTTTTGCGTGGCGTCATAGACGGGCGGAACGTTCAGCGCCGCTTCGGCGCCGTTTTGTGCTGTGGTCATCTCAAGGATTCCGGTCAGGGCGGCCCCGCCACGCGTATCCGACGCGTCACGAAGCGGCCCGGTCCCGCGCACACGAGCGGCTTCACCGCTCCTGCTGCTGTGCGCGGGACATTGCGGGGAGATGCGCGGCGAGGCGGGCGGCAAGCGTCTGCGCCACCTCCTGCCAGCCGGCGTTCACCCCGGACAGTGCCATATCGACGGTCTGCAAACCCGCGTAGCCGCAAGGGTTGATGTCGTCGAACGGACGCAGGTCCATCTGCACGTTCAGGCTCACGCCATGGTAGCTGCAGCCATGACGAATCTTCAACCCGAGCGCGGCGATCTTCGCACCCGTCAACGGGCCGTCCGCCAGGTAGATGCCCGGCGCGCCCGCATGACGTTCACCGCGCAGATTATACGCCGCCAGGGTGTCGATCACCGCCTGTTCGATTCGCTGAACGAACTCTCGCACCATCACGCCACGCCGCCGCAGGTCGATCAGCATATACGCGACAACCTGCCCGGGGCCGTGATAGGTGATCTGGCCGCCCCGGTCCACGCGCACCAGCTCGACGTCGCCGCGTTGCGTGAGCAGATGCGCGGGGTTGCCCGCCTGCCCCAGCGTGTAGACCGGCGGGTGTTCGACCAGCCAGATTTCATCGGGCGTGGCGGCGGTGCGGGCGTCGGTGAACGCCTGCATCGCCTCGAAGGTGGGACGGTAGGCGGCCCGGCCGAGCCAGCGCAGCACGGGCGCATCGGGCGGGAGAGGGGCCGCGGGCGCCGCTGGGGCGGCCGCGTCGGAGCGGAGGGGCGTCGACATGCCTCGCAGTGTACCGAAAACCGGGGCGGGCCATCCGCATCGTCAGCAGCGCGTGCGCGGTGCCGCCTCGCACGACGCGCCGCCGATCGCCGTCTCGCCCATGCCTCCTGCCCAGGTCGCGCCACCCACCTCGCCTGTCCCGACAGACCCGCCAGATCCGATCGACCCGCCCAGTACCCGCCATACCTGACGCCAGACGGGTGCCGGCACCGCCTGCGAACGTATTTCGAGACGCCCGGGGACGTCGCCTTCGACGCTCGCCCACAGGACGTCGCCCACCATGACCGGCATCGCCGTCCCGGCTTCTAGCCAGTAATCGCGGGCGTCGCCCTCGCGCGTCAGCCAGATCCGACCCGTACGCACGCGGACCTGCCCGTTCACGCGGGGAATCCAGCGTACCGGCGCGCCGGGCGCTATCTCATAAAGCGTCCGCGTCGCGATCGCCGCGATCGTCGCGCGCTTGCCGCTGTGGGCCGTGATCATTTCGTGCTCTCCTGGAGGCATCCATGGCACGATGATAGAAAAAACCCGTTCGCCTGAAAAACGAGATTTCACGCGGCCTCTTGTGAGGAAAATTCACATTGAATCTTCAGCACCTGCCCAACCTGTCGGCCCTGCGCGCATTCGAGGCGGCCGCGCGGCTGGAAAGTTTCTCGCAAGCCGCCGACGAGCTGTTCGTCACGCATGGCGCCGTCAGCCACCAGATCCGGGGACTGGAAGCGGCCTTGCAGACGCCGCTGTTCGCACGGCGCGGCAAGCGCATCGCGCTGACCGAGGCCGGGCGACGCTATGCGACGCAGATTCGCGTCGCGCTGCAAACCATCGCCGCCGCGACCGCGGACCTGCGTGGCGGACGGGAACAACGGCTGGTGGTCAGCGTCCTGCCGTCGTTCGCGGCGCGCTGGCTGATGCCGCGCATCGGACGCTTCATCGAACGGCATCCGGATCTGGATATCGAGATCCGCGCTTCGTCGGAGATCACGGATTTCGCGCGCAGCGATGTCGACGTGGGACTGCGGCACGGCCGGCCGACACCGACGCCGGGCCTGCATACCGAAACGTTGATGCGGGATGTGTATTTTCCGGCGTGCAGCCCCTCGTTCAACGACGGCCGGATGCCGGCGACGCCGGCGGAGATGCTGTCGGCCGGCCTGCTGCAATCCTGCGGCGACGAACCCTGGCGCCTGTGGTTCGACGCGGCGGGATTATGTGAAGCGCCCGAGCCGGTGCACGGCCCGCGCTATCTGGATTCCAGCCATTTGCTGGACGCGGCGATCGGCGGCCAGGGCATCGCGCTGGTGCGCTCGTCGCTGGCGGCGGACGCCTTGCGTACGGGACGCCTGTTGCGCCTGTTCGACGTGGATGCCAGCAATGGGGCAATCACGCGCGCGGTCTGCCCGGTCGCGCTGCGCGAGACGACGCGCGTGCGTGCCTTTTTCGACTGGCTGAACGAGGAAGTGCGGGCGTCGGACGCCGGACAACCGCCGCCCGCCGCCCCGACGGAACACGCCTCTACAGAACGATCTTCACCATCGGATGCCCGGTGAGGGCCATGTAGATCGAATCGAGTTGCGCGCGGCTCCGGGCGTTGATGTTGACCGTCAGCCCGGTGTAGTTGCCGCCGCTCGACGGCCGCGTCTCGGTGCGCGAGCGGTCGAGGTCCGGCGCGAGCTTCTCGACCACCGCCATGATGGTCTCGGCGAAGTCCGGATGCGTCTTGCCCATCACCTTGATCGGGAAGTCGCACGGAAACTTGAAGATCTCCTCCTTGCCGTCGTCGCTTGCCAGACTCTTGCTTGCCGGATCCGTATTCGCCAGATCCCGGGACAGCGCCGCCGTTTCGGTGGCGTGCTCGTCGTTGCCGTCGTGCGCGCCGGCCGGGGCGCCGGTTTGTGTGCCGCCAGCGGCGCCGTCGGGGATGTCGTGTTCAGTCATAGGGGGTTCTCCGTGATGGGCCTGGGCCCGTTTCACTTCTTCTTTTTCTGGAACATCAGGATGGCGGTATCCCAGAGACGGCCGATGATGCCGGCCTGCGGCACTGCCGTCAGCGCCACCACCGGGAACTGGGTCAGCTCCTGACCGTCGGACATGATCTTGACCACGCCAAGCGGCTGACCGTCGGCGATCGGGGCAATGATCGGCTCATTGCGCACCAGCACCGGCTTGATCTTGTCGCCCGTGCCCTTGGGCACGGTGATGTACTGCTCGCGCTTCACGCCGATCTTCACCGAATCCGCCTGGCCCTTGTAGACGCGCGGCGTATCGATCACCTGATTGGCGGCGTACAGGCGCACGCCGTCATACGCGGTGTAGCCGTAGTTCAGCATCTTCAGGCTGTCCTGCACCCGCAGCGATTCCTTCGGCTCGCCCATCATCACGCTGACCAGCCGACGCTCTCCGCCGTTCGCCAGCGGCCGCTTCGCCGAGGCGATCAGGCAATAGCCGGCCGCCTTGGTGTGGCCGGTCTTCAGGCCGTCGACCGTCGGGTCGAGCCACAGCAGGCGGTTGCGGTTCGGCTGGCGGATCTTGTTGTACGTGAAATCCCGCTCGGAGAAGATCGGGTAGTAGTCGGGGAAATCCCGGATCAGGTGCGTCGCCAGCTTGGCCAGATCGCCCGCGGTGGTGTAGTGCCCCGCGTCCGGCATGCCGTTGACGTCGGCGAAATGGCTGTGCGTCATGCCCAGCGCCGCCGCCTGCTTGTTCATCAGCACGACGAAGCCGGCCTCGCTGCCGCCCACCAGTTCGGCCAGCGCGATCGCCGCGTCATTGCCCGACTGCGTGATCATGCCGTGCACCAGATCGTGGACCGACACCGGCTTGTTGGCCTCGATGAACATCCGCGATTCGTCGGTGCCGACCCGTCGGACCGATTCGCTCGGCTCGATGATCTGCTCCATCGAGATCTTCTTGTCGCGCAACGCGGCGAAGACGAGATACGTGGTCAGCAGCTTGGTCAGCGACGCCGGCTCGACGCGCTCCTCGGCATTGCTGGACGCCAGCGTCTGATTGCTGGTCGCATCGACCAGCACCCACGCGTGCGCCTGCACGGCCGGCGGCGCGACCTGTGCGAGGGCGCTTCCGGAGACGACAGGCAGGCTGGCGGCAAGCGCCGCGACGATGACGGTACGGGAAACGGGAGCAGAAAGACGCATAGGTGAAGTAATGAGAGCTGGGCTAGAGGTTGGATGGACGGCGGATGGACGGTGGGGTGGGGCCATTATACGCGCCAGGATTCGGTGATCATGCGCTTGAGGACATGCAGCTTGCGATGGAAGAAATGATCGGCGCCGGGCAGCACGTTCACCGGCAATTCCTGCGGGCGCGCCCATGTGAACACATCCGCGAGCGGTATGGTCTCGTCCTGTTCGCCGTGAATGACAAGGGTGTCCTCCGGCACGACGGGGATCTCCCACCGTCCGGCGGGCGTGCCGACCAGCGCTAGGCGGACGGCGGCGTCGCCGCGTTCGCGCAGCGTGGCGGCGACGCGGCCGGTGACGAACGCGCCGAACGAGAAACCGCCCAGCACGAAGAGCGGCCGGGCGGCCACGGGCGTTGCCGGGTCCACGCGCCCGCGCACGTGTTCGATCAGCGCCAGCAGGTCGTCCTGTTCGCCGTCGCCCTTGTCATGCGCGCCCTCGCTCTGCCCCACCCCGCGGAAATTCAGCCGGGCGGTGACATAGCCCAGTTGCACGAAGGCGCGCGCCAGCGTCTGCGCGACCTTGTTGTCCATCGTGCCGCCGAACAGCGGATGCGGGTGCGCGACGAAGGCGTAGCGCGGGGGTGACGGGTCGCCGTCGCCCGCCGCGGCCGGGCCGGCGCCGTCCGGCCGATCGATCGCCACTTCCAGCTTGCCGGCGGGCCCGTCGATCAGATACCGCTCGGTCGGCGCACTCATTGCGCGTCCACCAGCAGCCGCTCGACCACCTGGCCGCCGACCAGATGCGAGTCGATGATCTCGTCGATATCGGATTCGTCGAGATAGGTGTACCACGTGCCTTCGGGGTAGACGACCAGCACCGGCCCCTGCTCGCAGCGGTCCAGGCAGCCGGCCTTGTTGATGCGCACCTGGCCTTCGCCGGCCAGGCCGAGTTTCTTGATGCGTTTCTTCGCGTATTCCTGCATCTCCTGCGCGCCGCAACCGGCGCAACTGGGCCGCGTCGCACCGGCGTCGCGCTGGTTGAGACAGAAAAAGACGTGGTGTTTGTAGAACGAGGTCATGGCGGCGGGGTTGGGCAGAGGGGACCCGATGATTATAACGACGGCGGCCGCGACGGGGGGGTGACCGAAGATGCATGCCGGCGCGCACGGCGTCGCGCACGGCGCGCCAGCAAGGCGTTTTCGGCGGAGCCGAGCAGCCAGGCGAGCGCGACATACGGCCAGACCGCGGCCAGCCACTGCGCCAGATCGTTCAGGTGCTCGTACTGGCCCGCGCGCCAGCCCTGCTGGACGCCGGCCCAATACGGATTGAGCGGCAGCAGATTGATCAGCAGCAGCGACAGCGACAGCGCCGCGAACGCCAGCATCGCGCGCGCCGCGTGCGGCAGGCGCACCGCGCCGATCAGCAGCAGCGCGCCCACCGCGAGGCCGGTGCCGGCGCCGCCGGTCAGCCAGTCGAGCGGGTCGCCGCTCGAGGCGCGGCTGCCGGACTGCAGCCCGTTGACGCCGGTCTTGAGGACCAGCGCGAACGCGAGCAGGCCGAGCACGATGCGCACGCGCGGTGCGTTCGCGCGCATCGGCAGGGACACGAGCAGACCGCCGCCGATCACGCCCAGCAGCGTGATGAACGACTCCCATACCATCGAATCGGCCAGTCCGGCGAGCGTGGCGGGCAAGGCGACCAGGCCCGGGACACGGCCCAGCGCCGCCAGCGCCGGGTCGCGCAGCGACGGGTCGACCATCGCCCAGAGGCGGCTCGGCCAGTCGCCGATGCCGAACAGGAAAGGCTGCGGGTACATCTGCGCGAAAGGCCAGAGCAGCGCGAGCGCGATGCCCCTGCCGGCATGCCGCTCGAACCATTCGAAGCGCAGACGCCGCAGCGCGCCGCGGTCCAGCAACGCGCTGGTGAACGGCACCGCGAGCACCGCGCCGACCAGCGCGCCGAGCGCGTTCGACGCCAGATCGAGGTTCGACGCGACGCGGGTGGGCAGATAGGTCTGGATCGCCTCCATCGTTCCCGACAGCAGCGCGCCGGTCAGCAGCGCGAGCATCACCGCGCGATACCCGCGCAGCACCGGATACACCGCCAGCACCACCAGCGCGCCCAGCGGCAGGTAGCCGAGCACGTTCGTCCAGATGTCGAACAGCGTCACCCAGCGCGGCACCGGCGCCAGCAACCAGGCGAAGGGGCCGACGCCGATATCGGTCCAGCCCGACAGCGGATAGAGACTGCCGTAGACGACCAGGCCCACCCACCACGCGAGCCCCTGGCGCGCAAGCGGCGAGGCGCTCGCGCGCCAGGGCTTGTCGGCATCTTCGCGCGGCATCGTTCATTGCCTCCGCGGCGATGGCGTTTCCGACTGCGCATTCCCGGTCCCGCCGGCCTGGGTCCAGGCACCGAGCCAGACACCGATATCGCGCACGACGGCATCGGCCGCAGCCGCCATCGCCGTCGCGCCGCCGGCGGCATCGGCGGTGGCGCCGGGTACGGCGGCGGCGAAGTCGCGCTGCGCGAGCAGATGCCCGTCGCGCAGCAGCGAGGCGCGCACGGTTACCACGCCCTGCCCCGCGCCGGGAGCGTCGAAGCGCTGCGAGAAATCCAGCAGGACCACTTTCAGCAACGGCGCGCCGCGTTCGGGGTCGCCGCCGTCGAGAATCCGCGCCTGCCGGGCCAGCACGTTGCGCAAACGCTCGGTCAGCAACTGCGCGGGCGTGGCCGTCCAGCGGCTGCCGGCGTAGCGGCGCGCCTGCCGGGGGTCGGCATAGACCAGCCGGTAGATCATCCGGTCGCTGTCCAGCGCCGTCGGCGCGGTGACGGCGACGATCTTCAACAGGGGCAGGGGAACGGCGCCCGGGGACGAAGGCGAAAGGTTCGGGGATGCGTTCGGGGATGCGTTCGGAAGCGTATTCAGGGACGCATTCGGAGACGTATCCGGGGATGCATCCGAGGGCGCGTTCGAAGACGCCTCCAGGGACGGGACATCCGGCGACGTCGCGACGTCCGCCGGGCCGAGGTCGTATTGCACGAGACGGTCCTGCGCCGGCGGCTTCGGCGCGGCGCAGCCGCCGAGCAGCAAGGCGAGCGCGAGCGGGACGACGGACAGGACAAGGCGGGACGACATCATTTCGATTCTCGTTCGGTGCCGGCGGCGGGCCAGGCGAAACCCGGCTCGCCCGGGCCGGGGGCGGCGGCCGGCGCGCCGAACAGCAGGCTGCGGGGATGGTCGCTGACGGTGTCGGCCACGCGCGCGATGCTGCGCGACGCGGTGCGCACGTCGTCGGCGAGCGCGTCCACCCGTGGCAACGTTTCGTAGCCGACGCGCGCCGACATCTCGTCGAGCGTGGTGCCGGCGTGCTCGGCGACCCGCCCGATCCGGTTCAGGTTGCCGAGCAGCGGCCCGTCGGGACGGTTCAGATCGGTCACCAGCCGGTTCGTGGAGGCCAGCGTCCGGTCGAGCTGCGCGAGCGTCTGCGGCAACCGGTCGACCGCCGGCGCGGCGCGCTGCGCGAGCTGGCCGATGCCGTCCGCCGCATGCTGGATGCTGGCCGCGGTCGCCAGATACTGGCGGCGGGCGTCGGCGTCGGTCAGTTTGCCGAGGCTCGCCGTCAGCACTTCCATCTGGCCGAGCAACGCTTCGCCGCGATGCTGCAGTTCCTCGAACATGCCCGCGTGCATCGGAATCACCGCCACCTGCTGCATCGACGTCACGAGCGGGCGCCGATCCTCGTCGCTGGCGCCGCCGCCGTCGCCGGCCCGCGCGGGCCCACCGCGATCGTCGAGTTGCAGAAAGGCCATGCCGGTCACGCCCTGCAGACCGAGACTGGCCTCGGTCGCGTGCGTGACCGGCGTGGCCTGGTCCACCAGGATGCGGATCACGATGTCGTCCGGCCGCGCCGGGTCGAACGCGATGCGCTGCACGCGTCCGACCGGCATGCCGCGGTAGCGCACCGCGGCGTTCGCCGCCAGGCCGGTGACCGCGCCCGTGGTCACCACGTCGTACGGCACGCGCACGGTCGTGTCGCGGCGGAACCAGAAAATCGTCGCGACGATGACCAGGCTGAGCACGATCGTGAACAATCCGGCAGCGAACGCGTGCGACTTGTTTTCCATCGATGAATCTCCTGTTACGTGGCCGCGGCCAGCGCGCGCCGGCCGCGCTCTCCGAGAAAATAGTCGCGGATGAAGGGATGGTCGATCGCGACCACCGCCTCCAGCGGCGCCGCGGCCAGCACCCGCCGGTCCGCCAGCACCGCGACGCGGGTCGACAGCGACACCATCGTGTCGAGGTCGTGCGTCACCATCACCACGGTCAGGCCGAGCGCGCGATGCAGCATCGCGATCAGTTCGACGAACTCCTCGGACGCCATCGGGTCGAGCCCGGCCGTGGGCTCGTCGAGAAACAGCAGTTCCGGTTCGAGCACCAGCGCGCGGGCGATGCCGACGCGCTTGATCATGCCGCCCGACAACGCCGACGGCAGCTTGAACGCGTGCCGGAACGACAGCCCGACCATTTCCAGCTTGAGGCGCACGATGTCCCGCAGCAGGTCGTCCGGCATCCGGCCGAACTCGCGCAGCGGCTGCGCGACATTGTCGAACACGCTCAGCGCGGAGAACAGCGCGCCGCGCTGGAACAGCATGCCGGAGCGATGCCGCAGCGCGCGGCTCGCGGCGTTCGCCGCCGCCGGGTCCGCGCCGAAGACGCGCACCGTGCCGGCCGTGGGCCGCTCCAGCCCGAGTATCTGGCGCACCAGCGTGGTCTTGCCGGCACCCGAACCGCCGACGATCGAGATGATCTCGCCGCGCCGCACCTCCAGGTTCAGGTGCTCGTGCACCACCGCCGTGCCGTAGACCTTGCGCAGGTCGCGCACCGTGATGACCGGCTCGCCGATCGCGGGTTTCGGGGTGGCGCGCGTCACCGCGTCGAGGATCAGCGTCATCGCAGACCCACGTTCTGGAAGGCGATCGCGAACAGCGCGTCGGCCAGGATCACCACCGTGATCGACGTCACCACCGAGGCGGTCGTGCCCTCGCCGAGGCTTTGCGAATTGGCCTTGATGCGCAGCCCGAAATGGCAGGCGGTCAGCGCGATCAGCATGCCGAACACGCCGCCCTTGCCGAAGCCGATCCACAGGTTCGACGCCGGCACCGCGCCGCGCAGGTTCTGAAGGAAAAACACATAATCGAGCCCGAGACTGAACTTCGCCGCGACCATGCCGCCGAACAGCGCGACGATATCGGTCCAGACGACCAGCAACGGCATGGCGATCGCCAGCGCGACCACGCGCGGCAGGATCAGGCGCAGCCCGTGCGGGATGCCCATCACGCGCATCGCGTCGAGTTCCTCGGTCAGCCGCATCACGCCGAGTTGCGCGGTGATCGCGGAACCCGAACGGCCGGCGACGAGGATCGCGGCGAGCACCGGGCCGAGTTCGCGGATGATCGCCAGACCCAGGATGGGGACGATGTAGGCGTTCGCGCCGAAGGCGGCGAGCTGCTGCGACGACAGGTAGCCCAGCACGATGCCGATCAGGAAACCGACCAGCGCGGTGATGCCCAGCGCGCGGGCGCCGGCGGCGTACAGGTTCGCCGAGATCTCGCGCCAGGGAATCCGGCCGGGATGCACGGCGAGCAGCGCCAGGTCGAGCATGAAGGCGCCGAACAGGGCGACGCCGTCGCGCAGATGGGCGGCGAGACCGAGCAGCCGCAGGCCGAGCCGCGTCACCGGGTCGGGCCGCGCGACGGCGTCCGGCGCATCGTGCGGCTGCGCGTCGAGCACCGCGATGCGCTCGAAGATGCCGCGCTGCGGCGCGCTCAGCGTGACCCGTTCGGGCAGCGCGCGGCCCCAGGTCCGCCACAGGGCCTGGGCGCCGGCATGGTCGAGCCGCTCGACCGCGCTCAGGTCCCAACCGGCCGGTTGCGCATCGTGCGCGCGCCGCAACAGTGCCGCCGCGCGCGCGCGGTCTGACGCCAGCGCGAGCGCCGTCCATTGTCCCGACAACCGCGCGATGCGATCCGCATGCTCGGCGCCGCCTGCATCGATCGTCAGTAGGGGAGGCGCGTCGGGTTTCACGGACAACCATTCTCCAGGCGGTGGGACGGACGGGAAGCCCGCGTTGCCGACATTGTAGCGACTGCGGGCGGCGCAGTCGCCCGGACCGGTCGGCAATTCCGCTGCATGAGGCCTGTTGCACGACGCTTGTCGCACGAGGCCTGTTGCACGAGGCCTGTTGCACGACGCCTGTTGCGCGACGCCTGTTGCACGACGCCTCGTTACAATACCCGGATGAACTCGACGCCGCCCTCTTCGCCCTCCTCGCCCCTGCCGCTGTCCGCGGCGCCCGATGCCGTGCCACCCGTCGCTGCCACCCCCGGCTGGCGCATCGACCGCGTCGACGTCACCGGCTCCACCAATGCCGACCTGCTCGCCGCGTTCGCCGACCCCGCCGCACCGATTCGGCCACGCCTGCAGGCGTTGTCCGCGCCGCTCGGCTGGCGGGAGGCCTGCATGCGCTTCCCGCCGGTGGTGCGGCGCGCGCGGCGCCAGTCGGCGGGCCGCGGCCGGCTCGGCCGCCCCTGGGTGTCGACGCCGGGCAACAGCCTGCTGTTCTCGTTGGGCGTCGTCATGCCCTGTCCGTTGAGCGCTTTGCCCGGGCTGAGCCTGGCGGTCGGCGTCGCCGTGCTCGAAGGCTTGCGATGCCTGCCGCTCACGCAGCCGGAGCGGCTCGGCCTGAAATGGCCGAACGATATCCTGCTCGACGATGCGAAGCTCGGCGGCATCCTGATCGAAAGCGCGGCGAGCGCGCCGCACGCCACGGCGCTGGTGATCGGCGTCGGCCTCAATCTGCGCGGCGACATCGTGCTTGCTCCGCCCGCAACATCTTTGGCGGGGCCGGACGGGACCGCGCCTGCGCTGCCGCCCGCGGTGCTGGCTTCGATCCTGCCCGGCGGCGCATCGGACGCATCGGCCGCATCGTATGCAGCAGGCGTCGCGAACGTTCCGCACGTCGCCGACGCATCCGACGCACTCCCCGAGGCCGCGCTCGCCGGCATCGTCGCCGCGCTCGACATGGCGCTGGAACGCTTTGCGGCGGAGGGGCTCGCCCCCTTTCGTGAGCGCTGGTGGGCCGATCACCGCTTCGCCGGACGCGCGGTGTCGGTCCTCGACCACGGCCGCGAACAGTTGCGCGGCATCGCGTCCGGCATCGACGCCACCGGACGCCTGATGATCGCCCCGGACGCCGCTGCCGGCGCAAGGCCCGGCCCGTTGCAGGCGATCACGGCGGGCGACGTTTCGCTGCGGCTGGCACTCGCCACGGACGCCCGGAAATGATCGCCGACACCTCGACCCCGCCCTATCCCCTGCTGCTGATCGACGCCGGCAACAGCCGCGTGAAGTGGGCCCTGCTCGACGCCACCGGCAACCAGACCCGGGGCGGCCCCTTCGACCGGCTCCTGGGCGAGACCGCCGAAGCGGACCTGCTCGCCGAGTGGACGAGGCTGCCCCGGCCCGGCGCGATCTGGATGTCGAACGTCGCCGGCGCGGCGCCCGCGGCCCGGCTCGCGACGCTGCTCGACCGCCAATGGGCCGGCGTCCCGCGCACGACCATCGTCGCGCGTCCCGCGCAATGCGGCCTGGTGAACGCGTACGTCGAACCCGCGAAACTGGGCAGCGACCGCTGGGCCGGCATGATCGGCGCCCATGCGCTGTACCCGGGCGAGGCGCTGCTGATCGCCACGCTCGGCACCGCGACCACGATCGACGCGATCGACGCCCGCGGCCATTTCGTCGGCGGACTGATCGCGCCCGGCTGGACCCTGATGATGCGCTCGCTCGGCGAGCACACGGCGCAGTTGCCGGCGCTGAGCCGGGACGACGCGCGGCGCCTGCTCGACACGCCCTCTACGCCGATGAGCGCGCCGCTGTTCGCGCAGACCACGGCCACGGCGCTGCTGGAGGGCTGCCGTCTGGCCCAGGTGGGCCTGATCGAATCGGCATGGCAGGCGGCCCGCGCCCGTGCGGACGGCCCGGTGCGCTGCATCGTCAGCGGCGGCGCGGCGCCCGAAGTCGTCCAGGCGCTGACGATTCCGTTCACCCGCCACGACCACCTGGTGCTCGAAGGCCTGGCGCTGATCGCAGCCGACGCGGTGGACCCCGCCCCGCACCAATAGCGGGACTGCGTGCACGCTCACGCGCGTGCATGGCCCATACGTGAGCGTCGTCCGTGCCGGAACCGGGCGACATGCCCGCCGCCTTGCCCTTCAACCTTCGCCCGAACCCCGCCTGTCCTGCGTCTGTCCTCCACCTGCGGGCAGGCGCGTGGTCATCGGCCCGCATGGCATGCTCGTTGCTAAATTAAGTTGAACCTGCCAACTACTCCGCGGCTCGCACTGCGGCATGCGCCCATGCCTCGTCCGAATCTGGCCATTCCGATCGACTATGTCACGTTCCGGCTCGACATTCTGGTGTCGATCGCCAAGGAAGATGCGTCGCACGTCTACGAACGCGAGAGCGGCGTGAGCCTGCGCGACCTGCGCGTGCTGCGCAACGTCGCGCACCAGCCGGGGATGATGCAGGGCCTGCTGGTGGAGCGGTGCTATATCGAAAAGACTTCGCTGTCCAAACGGGTCAGCGCGCTGGCCGCCAGGGGGTTGCTGACACGCGAGAGCAGCGCCGACGACGCCCGGCAGGCCCTGCTGCATCTGACGCCGCTCGGGCAGGAAACGGTCGCGCACTGCGAACGCACCGGCCGCCGCCTCGAACGCGCGATGCTGGCCTCGCTGACCGGGCACGAACGCGCGGTCTTCGAGGACTGCATCGACAAGATCACCTCCCGTCTGCTGCTGCAACGCGAGCAGGCGGGCATGCCGAAGACGACGCGTCTGCGCCGCTGACGTTGCCCGCCGGCGTCGTCCCCGGATGTCATCCCTTGCCGCGCCATGCGCGGGCCTGTGGAAGTGCATAACACTCTTTAGGAGCATTGATCGATGTCGATGAATCGTAGGGCCGCGCTACGCGGCATGGCGGGGGCGGCCGTCGTCGCCGCGACCACGGGCGGCGCGAGCCGCCTGGCGCGCGCCGCCGACCTGAAGGTGATCCGCATGGCGCCGCAATCGGACCTGAAGGTGCTGGACCCGATCTGGACCACCGCCTTCATCACCCGCAACCACGCGTACATGGTGTACGACACGCTGTTCGGGCTGGACGCGAACAACCAGGTCAAGCCGCAGATGGTGGACACCTACACCACGGCGCCGGACGGCAGGCACTGGCGTTTCACGCTGCGCAAGGGCCTGGCGTTTCACGACGGCAGTCCCGTCACGACGGCGGACGTGATCCAGTCGCTGCAGCGCTGGGGCCAGCGCGACGGCCTCGGCCAGCAGATGTTCGCGGCGCTCGACACGATCACCGCGGTCGACGCGAACACCTTCCAGATGACGTTCAAGCAGCCGTTCGGGCTGGTGCTCGACGCGCTCGCGAAACCGTCGGCGAACGCGCCCTTCATCATGCCCAAACGGGTCGCGATGACCCCGGCCGACACGCAGATCGACGACGCCACCGGCTCCGGCCCGTACATCTTCGCGAAAAGCGAATACCGTCCCGGCGACAGGATCGTCTATCTGAAGAATACGAAATACGTGCCGCGCGACGAGCCGCCGTCGGGCACCGCCGGCGGCAAGCACGTGTATATCGACCGGATGGAATGGATCGTGATGAAGGACGCGCAGACCCAGGCGAGCGCGTTGAAGAGCGGCGCGATCGACATGATCGAATGGCTGCCGGCCGAGCAGTACAATGCGATGAAGGCGGACCCGAACATCGCGCTGGAGATGCCGATGCCGGCGTCGATGGTCGGCCTGCACATGAATCACCTGCTGCCGCCGTTCGACAACGTCAAGATCTCGCAGGCCGCGATCCTGTCGATCAACCAGGAAGCGCTGCTGCGCGCGCAGCAGGTGCACCCGGAACTGTACAACCTCTGCACGTCGATCTATCCGTGCGGCTCGACCTTCGCCAGCGACAAGACCAGCTACTTCACCGGCAAGCCGCAGTTCGCGAAGGCGCGCGCGCTGCTCAAGGAAGCGGGCTACGACGGCAAGCCGATCGTGCTGATGTGGCCGGCCGACTTTGCCGTCATCAACAAGTACGCGCCGGTGATGGCCGCGCTGCTGAAGCAGTCCGGCTTCAACGTCGACCTGCAATCGATGGACTGGCCGACGCTGGTGATGCGCCGCGCGAAGAAGGACCCGGTGGCGCAGGGCGGCTGGAACATGTTCCTCACCGGCTGGTCCGCCGCCGACCAGATCAACCCGCTGTACTTCGCGCCGATGTCCGGCAACGGCACGAAGGGCTGGTTCGGCTGGCCCACCGACCCGAAGCTCGAAGCGCTGAAGAACCAGTTCGTCACGGCGACGGATCCCGCGCAGCGCAAGCAACTCGCCACGCAGTTGCAGGAAGAGGTCTTCAATGCCGGCATCTACGGCACGATCGGCGAGACGAAGGCGCTGACCGCGCTGCGCAAGGACCGCGTCAGCGGCCTGGTGCACGGTCCGGTCGGCGTGTTCTGGGGCTTGAAGCGGGTGTGATCCGGTGCAGCGGCGTCACGCCTGACGCCTCTGACGCCGTGCAGCATCGCCGGGACCGCCGCGTCGTGGCGTGACGTCCACCTTTGAGGGAATTGCCGATGGCTTATTACCTGTTGCGCCGCATCGCCGCGACGATTCCCGTCCTGCTGGTGGTCGCGGTGCTGGTCTTCCTGATGCTGCGGCTCGCGCCCGGCGACCCGGCCGCGGCGATCGTCGGCGACAACGGCACCAGCGAGGCCATCGCGCATGTGCGGGCGACGCTCGGCCTCGACCAGCCGCTGCCGGTGCAGTTCGCCAAATGGGGCGCGCGCATGCTGCACGGCGACCTGGGCGACTCGTTCTTCATGAAACAGAAGGTCGGCACGCTGATCGCGCAGCGCATCGAGCCGACCCTCTCGCTGGCGGGCGTGACACTGGTGCTGACGATCCTGGTGGCGGTGCCGCTGGGCATCGTCGCGGCATGGCGTCACGGCGGCTGGCTCGACCGCGCGTTGATGACCTTCTCGGTGATGGGCTTCTCGATTCCCGCCTTCGTCATCGGCTATCTGCTGATCTGGTTCTTCGCGCTGCATCTGCACTGGATGCCGGTCGCCGGCTACACGCGGTTGTCGCAGGGCCTCTGGCCCTGGCTGCACAGCCTGATCCTGCCGGCGCTGACGCTGTCGATCATCTATGTCGCGCTGATCGCGCGCGTGACCCGCGCGGCGGTGGCCGAGGCGCTGACCGAGGACTACATCCGCACCGCGCGCGCGAAAGGCATCCCCGAGCGCCGCGTGCTGATCCGGCACGCGCTCGCGAACGCGGCGATTCCGATCGTGACGGTGATCGGTTTGGGCATCGCGCTGCTGATCGGCGGCGTGGTGGTCACCGAGAGCGTGTTCGCGATTCCGGGCCTGGGACAGCTGACCGTCGACGCGGTGCTGTCGCGCGATTTCCCGCTGATCCAGGGCATCACGCTGTTCTTCTCGGCGATCTACGTGCTGATCAATCTGCTGGTCGACCTGAGCTATCTGGTCTTCGACCCGCGGATCCGCTATTGAACGCCACCTCCCTACGGACCGCCATGACGACATCCGACTCCTCCTCATCGCCGGCAGCTGCAGCGGTCGCCGCGGCGGTATCGGTGGACGCGCCGCGGGCGCTCGCGCCTGCGCTGGACGCGGATCTGGCGACGCCCTCGCTGCCGACGCCGTTCGAACCGCTGGCACCCGCGCCCCGGAAACGGCGCGCGCTGTGGCGGCGCATCCTCGCGAACTGGTCGGTGCGCCTCGGCGGCGCGGTGCTGGCGCTACTGATCCTGCTCGCCGCCGCCGCGCCGCTGCTGGGCACGATCGATCCGGGCGCGATGGACCCCGGCAGCGCGAACCTGCTGCCCGGCAGCAGCGGCGACTTCAGCAGCCTGACCGGCGAGGCGACCTTCCACCACTTCTTCCCGATGGGCACCGACAGCCTCGGCCGCGACATCTGGAGCCGCACCGCCTACGGCGCGCGCGTGTCGATCACCGTCGGCATCGCGGTCGCCGTGCTCGCGCTCTTCTTCGGCATGCTGCTGGGTCTGGTAGGCGGCTACTTTCGCCGGCTGGACGGCCTGCTGATGCGGCTCATGGACGGCGTGATGGCGATTCCCGGCATCCTGTTCGCGATCTGTCTGGTCGCGCTGTTCGGCAACACGCTGCAGACGGTGATCGTCGCGATCGCCGTGCCCGAGATCCCGCGCGTCGCCCGGCTGGTGCGCTCGGTCGTGCTGACGGTGCGCGAGGAGCCGTATGTCGAGGCGGCGCTCGCGCTCGACACGCCGGTCTGGAAGGTGCTGTGGAAACACATCCTGCCGAACGCGATCGCGCCGCTGATCATCCAGGGCACCTATGTCTGCGCGACCGCGATCCTGGTCGAGGCGATCCTCTCCTTCCTCGGCATCGGGCTGCCGGCCGACATGGCGACCTGGGGCAACATCATGGCCGAGGGCCGCGCGCAGTTCAACCAGTACCCGCACAACGTGCTCTTTCCCGGGCTGTTCCTCGCCGCCACCGTGCTGTCGGTCAACATCCTCGGCGACGGGCTGCGCGACACGCTGGACCCGAAGTTCAACAAGCGCGGAGCCTGACCATGACCACGTCATCCGCCCCCGTGCTCAGCGTGCGCGACCTGAGCATCGCCTTGCCGCCCGGCGCGGACCGCGCGCACGCGGTCGAGCACATCTCGTTCGACGTCGCCGCCGGCCGGACGGTCTGCCTGCTGGGCGAATCGGGGTCCGGCAAATCGGTGATCGCCAGCACCGTGATGGGCCTGCTCGCCCCCGGGCTGAAACCGGTCGGAGGCGGCATCGCGCTGCTCGGCGAGGACCTGCTCGCCGCCGGCCAGAACCGCCTGCGGCAGTTGCGCGGCGCGGCGATGTCGATGGTGTTCCAGGAACCGATGACCGCGCTCAATCCGGTGATGACCTGCGGCGACCAGGTCGACGAGATGCTCGCGCAGCATGTGCGCCTGGGCCCCGGCGCGCGGCGCCAGCGCATCCTCGCGATCTTCGAGCGGGTGCGGCTGCCGGACCCGGCGCGCATCTACGCGAGCTATCCGCACCAGTTGTCCGGCGGGCAGCGGCAGCGCATCGTCATCGCGATCGCGCTGATCCTGCAACCGGCGCTGCTGATCTGCGACGAGCCGACCACCGCGCTCGACGTCACGACGCAGGCGGAGATCCTGAAGCTGATCCGGGAATTGCAGACCGAACACGGCACCGCGGTGCTGTTCATCACCCACGACTTCGGCGTGGTCGCGGAGATCGCCGACCATGTCGTCGTGCTGCAACTGGGCCGGATGATCGAACAGGGCGACAAGCACGCGGTGCTCAGCCGTCCGCGCGAGGCCTACACGCGGATGCTGCTCGCGGCGGTGCCGGCGATGGGATCGGCGCACCGGCCGGCGGTGCCGGCGGGCTACCCGCTGCTCGAAGCGCGGCAGGTGAGCAAGACCTATGTGTCGGGCGGCTGGCCGGCGAGGAAGCGCGAGGTGTTCGCCGCGAAGGACGTGTCGCTGTCGGTGCGGCCCGGCGAGACGGTGGGCATCGTCGGCGAATCCGGTTCGGGCAAATCGACGATCGCGCGCTGTCTCGCGCGCCTGATCGCGCCGACCGACGGCGACATCTTCGCCGACGGCCGCTCGGTCGCGAAGGCGCACGGCCGCGCGTTGTCGCCGTTCCGGCGGCATGTGCAGATGGTCTTCCAGGACCCGTACCGCTCGCTGAACCCGCGGCAGACGGTCGGCGACTCGATCGTCGAGGGACCGATCAACTTCGGCGTCGGGCACGCGCAGGCGTGGGCGCGGGCCGAGGAACTGATGGAACTGGTGCGCCTCAGGCCCGAGGCGCTGCGGCGCTATCCGAGCGAATTCTCCGGCGGGCAGCGGCAGCGGATCTCGATCGCGCGCGCCCTTGCCTGCGAGCCGAAAGTCCTGATCGCCGACGAGGCGGTGTCGGCGCTCGATGTGTCGGTGCAGGACCAGATCCTCAAGCTGCTCGACGAGATCCAGCGCACGCTGCAGCTGGGCATCATCTTCATCACGCACGACCTGCGCGTCGCGAGCCAGATCTGCGACCGCGTGATCGTGATGCGCGCCGGCGAGATCGTCGAGGAGGGACCGCTCGAGGACGTTTTCTTCGCGCCGCGCTCCGACTACACGCGCGCGCTGCTGGCCGCCGCGCCCGGCCAGGGATTCGTGTTCGGCGGAGCGCCCTCTGGCAGTGCGCTCTCTGGCAGTGCGCCCTCCGGCGGCGCGCCCTCCGGCGGCACGCCTTTCAACGGTACGGATTTCGGTGGAGCGACCTCCCCATGAACACGCCCGATGATCCCTCCCGCATCGTCGATGCCGACGCGCTCACGCTGGCCCGCTGGATTCGCACCCGCGCGGTCTCCTGCCGCGAGGTCATGCACGCCTATCTCGCGCAGATCGACCGCTGCAATCCGGCCGTCAACGCGATCGTCTCGCGGGTCGCTCCCGAGACGCTGCTGGCGCAGGCCGACGCCTGCGACGCGCTGCTCGCCGCGGGCCGCTACCTGGGCCCGTTGCACGGCTTTCCGCAGGCGCCCAAGGACCTCGCCGCGGTCCACGACCTGCCGACGTCGATGGGGTCGCCGCTGTTCGCCGGCACGCGGCCGGCCGCCGACGCGATTTTCGTCGAACGCCTGCGCCGGGGCGGCGCGATCTTCGTCGGCCGCACCAATACGCCGGAATTCGGTCTCGGCGGCCAGACCTACAACGCCGTGTTCGGCAAGACGCGCAATGCCTGGGACACGACGAAGACGTCGGCCGGCAGCAGCGGCGGCGCGGCCGTGGCGCTGGCCACGCGGATGCTGCCGGTGGCCGACGGCAGCGACATGATGGGTTCGCTGCGCACGCCGGCCGCGTTCAACCATGTCTTCGGGTTTCGCGGCTCGCGCGGCGTGATCCCGTCGGGGCCCGGCCCGGAGCTGTACCTCAACCAGTTCTCGTACGACGGTCCGATGGCGCGCAACGTCCCGGATCTGGCCATGCTGCTCGGGGTGATGGCGGGGCACGATCCGCGTGCGCCGCTGTCGCTGGGGCAGGCGTGGGAGGATGGTCATCCGGGGGCCGGCAGGCCGGCACGATTCGCCACGCTGTTCGCGCAGGGCAGCGATGCAACGGCCATGGACCTCTCGTCCCGGGGCTGGCGCTCCAGGGGCGGCGCATCGGGCAGTGCGTCGGACGGCGCGCCCGACGGCCGCCCGTCCGGCCGCCCGCGGATCGGCTGGCTCGCGGATCTGGACGGTCATCTCGCGGTCGAGCCCGAGGTGCTCGCGATCTGCCGGCATGCGCTGGGCACGTTCCGCACGCTGGGCTGCGACGTCGAGGAGATCCGCGCCGCCGAACTGGCTTTCCCGCTGGACGATATCTGGCAGTCGTGGACCACGCTGCGCAGCTTCCTGATCGCCGGCAATCTCGGCGCGCTGTACCAGGACCCGGGGAAACGCGCGCTGATGAAACCCGAATTGCAGTGGGAGATCGCGCGCGGGTTGGCGCTGAGCGGCAGCGACGTCTACGCGGCGTCGGTGCGGCGCAGCGCCTGGCACCAGCGGCTGCGCGTGCTGTTCGAACGGTTCGACTTCCTGGTGCTGCCCGCCGCGCAGGTGCTGCCGTTCGACGTCGACACGCCCTGGCCACGCGAGATCGCGGGCCGGCCGATGGACACCTATCACCGCTGGATGGAGGCGGTCATCCCCGCCAGCCTGGTGGGGGCGCCGGTGATCAGCGCGCCCGCCGGTTTCAGCGCGACGGGCCTGCCGATGGGGATTCAGATCATCGGTGCGGTCGGCGCCGATGAGGACGTGTTGCGACTGGCGCATGCGTACGACGTCGCGCGCGGCCGGGCGGACCGACAGCGGCCCGCGACGGCGGATTTTTCAGGGACGGTGCCGGCTTGAGCTTCAGCCCGCGGCGCCGGGCACCACGCCGCGTACCTTCCTGAGCAGCGCGGTGGTCGAGCGCTCGTGCTCGAACGGGATCGCCAGCGCCCGTCCGCCCCATCCCCGCACCAGCGCCGACTCCGGCAAGGCATCCATGTCGTAGTCGCCGCCCTTGACGAGAATGTCCGGGCGCAGCGCGCGGATCAACGCCACCGGCGTCGATTCGTCGAAGCGCACGACGGCGTCGACATCGGCCAGCGCCGCCAGCAGGGCCATGCGGTCCTCCTCGCGGTTGATCGGACGATCGTCGCCCTTGCCCAGCGTCCGCACCGAGGCGTCGCTGTTGACGCCCACGATCAGGAAGGCGCCCAGCGCGCGCGCGCTCGCCAGGTAGGTCACATGGCCGCGATGCAGGATGTCGAAGACGCCGTTCGTGAAAACCACCGGATCGGGCATGTCCGCGCGCCGCGCGGCCAGCCTGTCGAGCGTGACGATCTTGCGTTCGAAGCCGGGAGGGGCGGGCGAGGCGGGATGGGTCATCGCGGCGGCGTTCCGCTCAGGCCGGCTGCACGCCGTCTTCGACGTCGAGGCTCGCCGCCTGCAGGCGCTGGACCGCCTGCTTGCGATAGCGGTTCAGTTCCTGCACCGTCGCGAACGGCTGCTCGAAGAGCACCGACAGATTGTGCAGGATGCGCTCGACCACCTTTTGCTCCCAGGTCGCGTCGAAGCGGATCTGGTCGTCGAGCCAGTGCTCGAGCCATTCCGGGTCCGGCAGACGGGACTGCACCGTGTCGTTCGGGAACATCTCGCGATTGACGTGCAGATTGGTGGGATGCAGCGGCTTCTCGGTTCGGCGCGCGGACGCCATCAGCACGCCGATCTTCGCGAACGCGACGCGCGCGACGTCGCCGGTCTGCATCATCGCCCGCTTCATGTAGCGCAGATAGGCGCCGCCGTGGCGCGCCTCGTCGCGGGAGATCGTGTTGTAGATCTGCTTGATCACCGGCTCCGTATGCCAGTCCGCCGCGCAGCGGTACCAGTGGTTCAGCCGGATCTCGCCGCAGAAATGCAGCATCAGCGTCTCGAGCGGCGGCGCCGGATCGAACGGGAAACGCACCGCGTGCAGTTCCGCCTCGGTCGGCACGAATTCGGGCTTGAAGCGGCGCAGATACTCCATCAAGACCAGCGAATGCTTCTGTTCCTCGAAGAACCAGACGCTGATGAACGCCGAGAAGTCGCTGTCGTGACGGTTGTCACGCAGGAACATTTCGGTTGCCGGCAACGCCGCCCATTCGGTGATCGCGTTCATCTTCACCGTCATGGCCTGTTCGGCGGACAGCAAAGACGGATCGAACGTATCCCAGGGGATGTCCTTGTCCATGTCCCAGCGAACCGACTCAAGCGACTTGTACAGCTCGGGGTAAAGCATACCGTTCATTTTTTCTCTAACCTCTTCGGGACTTGCCTGAGCGTCATCTTATAGGCACCTGCCGGCGGCTGCCTTGTCCTGGCGCAGGAAATCCCGCATCAGGAACCCGGCAGGCAGCGGCCCGGCATTGACAGACATCAACTTCACGAGAATCGATCATGCGGCGCGCGGCGCATCGGGCCGGCATCCGCACGCTCCGGCGACCGCGCGCCACCAACCCATTCTGCGCCAGGATCACGCCCTATGCATGCGCGGGGCATCATAACATGGGGATTTTTCGGCAATCGGAAAGCCATTGTTCAATCATGTTCCCATGCAAGCATTGAAGGAATCAAGTAAATCCAGGCGAATCCTGCACCGGGTCCGCGTCATCGCGCCCAGGCTGCGTGAGCGGTTGCCGGCGATCCGCTGCGCGGCCGGCCCGATGACGACGGCGCATGCGTGCGATCCGCTGAACGTCGCGCCGGAGCAGGTTCCGGCGGCGCGGCCCAGCGGCGCCGTTCACGGACCGCGCGCGCGGTTGCCGCACGGCTCACAGTGAATCGTCGGCCGGCGCAATGCTGTGATCGATGGCGCCGCATACGGACGCGCCCGTGGCGTCGAGGCTGTCGACCCGTATCCGGTCGCCCATTTCCAGCACGCCCGGCAGGGCCGCCGATGCCGCGGTCTCCGCGGCATCGGCGGCATCCGCCGCCTTGCCGGACCCGGCCACGTCCTGCACCGTAGCGCTGAAAACGATCGTCCCGGCGGCGACGCCCTGCGTGCGGGCAAGCATGGCGGCAAGCTGCGAGAAATCGGCCGATCCGCCGGCCTGATCGGCCGCCGCGCCGGCGCGCGGTGCGACGCGCCGGCCGTTGCGATGGACGTCCGGAGACGTCGCCAGCCGCACGCCCCGCCAGGCCGCGCCGAATTCGTCGGGCGTCACCGCGACCGGCGAGAACGCACAGTAGTCGTGGTGCCGCGGCAGGTCGGGGCCACCCTGCCCGGGCGCACCGGC
This sequence comes from Janthinobacterium lividum, assembly GCA_050955065.1. GTDB lineage: Bacteria > Pseudomonadota > Gammaproteobacteria > Burkholderiales > Burkholderiaceae > Robbsia. Next base: position 28,530 of record JBPBQT010000147.1, read on the forward strand.
CGGCGAGGCGAAGGCGCTGACGAGCATCAGCAGATGGAGGCGGTCGGCCGCGCGCGCCGGCGCGCTGCCGGCCGGCAGGTCGCCCAGGATGGCCGCCAGCCCGACGTCGCACGCCAGCCCCGCATCCGCCGCGTCGATCGCGACATCGTCGTGCGCGCCGAGCAGCGCGTCGGCGCGCCGCGCGATCAGCCGCATGGCGGGCTGCGGCGCGTCCGTCGTCAGCGCCCGCGACGCCGGTGCGGTTCCCGTCCCGGACGCC
>JBPBQT010000148.1:0-24046 GCA_050955065.1 Janthinobacterium lividum
ACTGCCTGGTCGTCCGCTGGCCACCACCGTTCCCGCCGCGTCGACGATCCACAGGTCGAGATAGACCGTATAGTTTTTGAGAATCACCGAGAGCCGTTCCGACGCATGCCGTTCGGCCTCCCGGCCGGTGAGCGTCAGACAATCGACGACGGCGGAATCGGTCGCCCACCAGCGCACGTCGCAGGAGCGTTCGTACAGATTCCGGTCGACGATATCGATCATGTTCAGCGCCAGATCGGTGCAGCGCTGGGCCGTGGTCTCGCCCAGTCGCTCGATCATGCTGTCGCCCAGATCCGTCAGCCGGTTCAACGAACCCGCGAGTTCCTTGTTCAATCCGGCGGTGATCTCGGAAATGCGCGCGGACACGTGTTTGACCTGATTCGCGACCACGGCGAAGCCCTTGCCCGCTTCGCCCGCGCGCGCGGCCTCGATGAGCGCGTTCAGCGAGAGAAAGGTCGTTTCCCGATTGATGTCGTTGATGTCGGAGATCTTTTCGATCGCCAGTTTCTTCACATGGTGCGTCAGCTCTACGATTTCGCGCGGATTCGACATGCCGATCCTTTGATGGAAAATGGGAAGCCCAGCCCGACCTTTATAGCTGGCCCTTTGTTAGCCCGCAACCCGACGTTCGCCGCAAATCTATTGGCAACGATAAGTCTCGTCAAGATCCTGAAAAGGATATTGATCTTATATTTTCTTTTCTGACGCGAGCGGCACGGGCGATAAGTCCCGCCGGGAAGCGCTGGACGCGCCGAGCGGCGCGCGGCGCCCAAGGCTGCCCGCAGCGAATTTACGCGCGGGACGCGTCTCCGTGAGCGATCGCAGCGGACGTCGCGTACGGGAAAGAACCGCGCGGCGGTAGTCATTGCGCATGCAACGAGTAGCCGGGCACGTTACACTGGATGGACCTCTTTCGTTACCGGGCCTGCCTCCGCCGGGTATGTCACGCTGTTCACCGCCGGGTCGGGAAGGGCTTTTTCATCAGGATCCTCATGCAAAAAGGCATCGCACTCATCGCCGGCATCACCGGCATCTCCGGCCATAATCTCGCGAACGTACTGGTTGCCAGCGGCTGGACCGTGTACGGCTTGGCGCGCCAGCCGGTCGCGCAGGAAGGCGTGATTCCCGTGGCGGGCGATCTGCTTGATGCGGCGTCGATACAACAGGCGCTGCGGGGGCTGCCGATCACGCACGTATTCTTCTGTACCTGGACGCGTCGCGCGACCGAGAAGGAAAACGTCGAGGCGAACGGCGCGATGATGCGAAACCTGTGCGCCGCACTGACCGATGCCCCGCTGCAGCACATCGCACTGGTGACCGGCACCAAGCACTACCTCGGTTCGTTCGAGAACTACGGCACCGGCAAGGCCGAGACGCCGTTTCGCGAAAGCGAGCCGCGCCAGCCGGGCGAGAATTTCTATTACACGCTCGAGGACATCCTGTTCGCGGCCGCGCAACAGCACGATTTCACGTGGAGCGTGCATCGCTCGCACACGATGATCGGCAAGGCGAAGGGCACGAATGCGATGAACATGGGCGTGACGCTGGCCGTCTATGCGTCGATCTGCAAGGCGACGGGGCAACCCTTCGTGTTTCCCGGCTCGCGCACGCAGTGGGATGCGCTGACGGATCTGACCGACGCGGGTCTGCTGGGCCGCCAGCTCGAATGGGCGGCGCTGTCGCCGGCGGCACGCAACGAGGCATTCAATACCGTTAACGGCGACGTGTTCCGGTGGCGCTGGATGTGGGGCGAGATCGCGGCGTTCTTCGATCTGGAGCCGGCGCCGTATCCCGATGCCCCGATGCCGCTCGAGGCACGTCTGAAGGACGTTGCGCCGGAACAGTGGCGGTTGATTGCCGCGGACCATGGTCTGGTGGAAGCCGACGTCGACAAGCTCGCGTCGTGGTGGCACACCGATGCCGATCTCGGCCGCGAGATCGAATGCGTGAACGACATGACGAAAAGCCGCGAGCGCGGCTTTCTCGGTTTCCATGACAGCCGCGCATCGTTTCTCGAATTGTTCACCCGACTGCGCGCGGAGCGGCTGATTCCGTAACGGCAACCCGGATCGCCGGATCGCCGGACCGCCGGCGATCCAGTATCCGTCATCCGCACTGCGGCGCGTGGGTGACAGATTGCGACGCGGCGGTCGCGGCTTGCGCCGTTTCAGGCGGGCGGTTGCGTCTTCAATATCGTCTGCACCGATTCCCGCTGCCAGAAGGCGTCGAACCATGCGGCGAGCTGCGGGCGGGTGACGCGCCAGCCGATGTCCGCGAAACGAAAATCGAGATAGGACAGCGCGCAGGCCAGCGCGATCACGCCGATGTCGACGCGCCTCGCATAGTCCGCCGCCTCGGTTTCAAGCAGGTCGAGTGTGCGCGTCACTTTCGCCATCTGTCCCGCGCTCCATTCGGCCCAGCGATGGGCCTCGGGGCGCATCGCCGATTCGTAGCGCGTCAGCAGCGCCGCGTCGAGGATGCCGTCGCCGAGCGCTTGATCGCGCAACGCGCGCCAGCGTGCCGGGCCGCTTTCCGGAAAGATCGCCTGGTCGGTCTGCAACGACGCCAGGTACTCGCAGATCACCCGGGAGTCGAACAGCGTGGTGCCGTCGTCGAGGGTCAGCGCCGGTACCTTGGCGAGCGGATTGCGCGCGGCCAGCGCGGCGTTCAGTTGCACCGGGCTCGCCGCGCTGGGAAGCAGTTCGATGCGCTCGATCAGACCCAGTTCCTGGGCGACGATCATGACCTTGCGAACATAGGGGGACGTTGCGGAATACATCAGTTGCATGGCGCCAGCTCCTGCCGGAAAGAAGGGAAACGCGTGTGCCACCTGCCAGCATCTGTCAGCGCACACGGCCACTTGCGATTCTACGCGGCTGCTTGCGCGGGCGCGGCATTACACTCTGAACGGAATATCTCTCACATCAAGGAGTTTCATGCAAATCGCGTTCGAGGATCCGCTGCAGGCGGACGTGCTGGTCTTGCTGCAACACGGCGAGGCGGAGTCCGCGGGGTTGTATCCGGCGGAGAGCAACCACCATGTTTCCGCCGCGGAACTGGCATCGCCCGATGTGCTGTTCCAGGTCGCACGCGATCCGCAGGGTACGGCGCTGGCGACCGGCGCGGTGGTGATGCATGGCGACTGGGCGGAGCTCAAGCGCATGTGGGTCGAGCCGCCGGCCCGTTGCCGGGGCGTATCGCGGGCGATGCTGACGTCGCTGATGGCGGCGGCGCGCGCACGGGGCATACGCTGGCTGCGGCTGGAGACGGGGGTGGACAGTCACGCGGCGCTGACGCTGTACAACAAGACCGGATTCGTTGTTTGCGAACCGTTCGCCGATTATCTTCCGGATCCGCTAAGCGTTTTCATGGAGCGTGATCTCTCGGTCTGACGGGGTGGGCGCGCGGCGCGCGGGAATGGCGGACGGTGTTTACCGGGGCATGACCCGCCGGCGTGAAAAAGCCCCAAGCGTGAGCGTCGGGGCTTTTTCGCGCCGGCATACGGCACGCCGCTGGACGGCGGCGGGGCGTACGGCGGCAGGGTGTGTGCAGCCTTACGCGGGCAGCTTTTCCGCCGAACGCGGCTCGTGCATCGGGCAGCCGTTGTGCTGCGCGCGGAAACCCGACGACATCTCGTATGCCGGCTTGCGCGAGCGCATCACGCCGCCCAGCGGACGGTGCGCGGCCAGGCCGTGCCACGGGCTGAACGCCAGACCGTCGTCGACGGCGACCGCGCGCGCTTCGGTCCACGCCGGCTGCGCCGCCACCTTGACGCGTGCGACCGTGACGTACGGGCTCTCGTCTTCCGGCCATTGCTTGGACGCGTCCTCGATCGGCATCTTCTCGATGTCGGTGGCGAGCTGGATGCGGACTTCCCACTCGCCGCCGTTCGTGGCGAAATAGGCGTTCGTCGCTTCGCGCAGGCCGTCCGGCTTGTCGTCGAGATCCACCGGCGCATCGGTCAGCGCGGTCAGCGACGGCGCCACCGGCACGACGCTCAGCTTCGCGTAGAAGGTGCCATACAGGAACGGCACGACCGTGTTGAACGTCTCGCCGAGCAGGTTCGTCAGCGGATGGCCGCCCATGCTCTTGATCTTGCCGCTCTCGCCGCCCAGCGCTTCGATGACGGTTTCGGTGCCGCGCAGCACGGCCGACAGCGCCTTCTTCATGCCGGGCATCTTGTCGGTGGTCTTGGCCAGCAGCTTGAGGTTCGACAGGAAGGCTTTCGGCGTCGCGGCGGTGAAGGCCAGCGCGTTCTGCATCACGAAATCCTGCGTGACCTGACCCTCGGCACCCGGCAGGCGCGCACCCTCGACGCCGATGATCTTCAGCGCAAGACCGCGCGGCGTGGAGACCTTGTCGTCGAGGATGTCGCCCGGATTCGTCGAGAAGCGCATGATGACCGGCAGCACGCCCGGCTTCGCGAACGCGCCTTGCGCGAGTTCCGGCGGCAGGTCCGCGAGGATCTCGATCTCGCCTTCGATCAGCGCATGGCTTTTCGCGTGCACGCTGCGGATCGCATGGCCGGAATCCTCATACGTCTTTTCTATAATCGAATGCATCGTTTCCACCAGTTCCCGGGTGGTCTCGGCTTCGTCGTCGGGAATCTGCTCGAACGCGGGATCGAAGGGCAAGGGCCGCACGGATAGCGTAGGGGACATGAAAACTCCAGATAAGTGACATCCCGCGACGGGTTTTTCGGAATGTTTCCGGGATTGCCGACGCGTGACGAGCCGGACTGCCACTGCGCCCGGCGGTTTTTCCCGTCGCGGGAAAAAGGGAAGAATGCAGGCGCATGTGTATGATTTCTTTCAAGCAATTTCCAAGCCAATCTTGTCGAGGCGTTTCCGATCGCTTTGGTGCCGCGCGACATTTGCTTGAAGGCCTGAATCTTCCCGAAAGCGTGGCAGCGTTCAATGCCGAAGACGAAGCGATCGCCGCAGAGTTCGAGGAGAGCATGTCGGGCAGGCTCGTGCCGTGAAGATCCTGCTCGATACGCACATCGCGTTGTGTGCAGCGCAAGGTGCGCGGCAATTGTCCGCGCATGCGCGCGCCATTCTTGAACGGGACGATCCGACGCCGTTCGTGAGCGCCGCGGCGATCTGGGAAATCGCGATCCAGCACGCGCGGGGGAACCTGCCCCTGCATCCGCGCGTTCGGCATTCAAGCTGGCAGGTTTCGTCGAACTGGCGCTGACGAGCGATCACGCGGAAGCCGTTGCTTCCCTGCCGCAGCGCTCGGACCACGCCGATCCTTTCGATCGAATCATGGTGGCGCAGGCGCTATGCGAGGGCATCCCGCTCCTAAGCGTGGACCCGAAGCTTTGGCCCTACCATGCAACGCTTGTCATTCCCGCGTGAGAAGCGCCGTGCTTCTTGCCCTGTCCGCCCTCACTGCGTCTTCGGATCGAGCGCATCCCGCAGCCCGTCGCCGAACAGGTTGAAGCCGAGCACCGCGAGGAAGATCGCGCAGCCGGGCACGATCGACATCCAGGGCGCCTGCTCCATGAAGTTCTTCGCGGAATTGAGCATCGCGCCCCACGACGGCGCGGGTGGCAGTTGCCCGAGACCGAGGAAGGAAAGGCTCGATTCCGCGATGATCGCCATCGCGATCGTCAGGCTGGCCTGCACGATCACCGGCGGCAGCGCGTTGGGCAGCACGTAGCGCCAGAGGATCGCGCCGTCGGTCAGACCGATTGCCCGGGCACCTTCGATGTAATCCTCCGATTTGATCGCGATCGCCTGCGCGCGCGTGATGCGCACGAACAGCGGCATCGCCGAGAGGCCGATCGCGACCATCGCGTTGGTCAGGCTCGGCCCCAGAAACGACGCCAGCGCGATCGCGAGGATCAGGAAGGGCACCGCGAGCATCGCGTCGGTGCAGCGGCTGATCACGCCGTCGACCAGGCGGCCGTGATACCCGGCGAGCAGACCCAGCGGCACGCCGACGAGCATCGCGATGGCGACCGAGATCAATCCCGCGGTCAGCGACGCGCGCGCGCCGAAGATCAGCCGGGACAGGATGTCGCGTCCCAGTTCGTCGGTGCCGAACCAGTGCAGCGCCGACGGCGCCTGGCGTACCGTCATGAAGCTGGATTTCAACGGGTCCTGCGGCGCGAGCCACGGCGCGAAGACCGCCATGAGCACGAACAGCATGACGATGACGGCACCCGCGACGCCGGCGCGGTTCGCCAGGAATTTGCGCCAGGCGCGGCGACCCTGCGCGACGTCGGCGGCGGCGTCGTCGGCCGGGTGACGGGTGGGGTCGCTCGGGTCGGGACCGGGACCGGAACCCGTGCCGGATCCTTCGATGGGGTCGCCGGCGCGCGCGGCGGCAATGGGGGTGGACGACATCAGCGGGCTCGCAGACGGGGATTGAGCGCCACCTGCAGCACGTCGGCGAGCAGGTTGACCAGGATGAAGGCGCAGGCGGTGCACAGCACCACGCCCTGCACCACCGCGTAGTCGCGGCTGAAGACGGCGTCGACGACCAGCTTGCCGAAGCCGGGAATCGTGAAGATCTGCTCGGTCAGCACGGCGCCGCCCAGCAATTCGCCGAACAGCAGCGCCAGCATCGTGATCACCGGCCCGAGCGCATTGCGAAACCCGTGGTGGACGACCACGCGCAGGCCGAGCAGCCCCTTGGCGCGCGCGGTGCGGATGTAGTCCTGGCGCAGCACGCCGAGCATCGCCGAACGCGTATGCCGCATCAGCTGCGCGCCCAGCGTCGTGCCCAGCACCAGCGACGGCATCAGCATCGTCTTCAGGCTGAGCCAGACATCCTCCGCCGGGGAGACATAGCCCGACGCCGGCAGCAGGTGCCAGCGCACGGAGACCAGCAGGATCAGCAGGATGCCCAGCCAGAAGTGCGGCACCGACATGCCGGAGAGCGCGAACAGATTCGCGCCGTAATCGATCGCCGTGCCTTTTTTCGCCGCCGCCAGGATGCCGGCCGGAATGCCGATCAGCATCGCCAGCAGCAGCGACATCGCCGCGAGCTGCAGCGTCACCGGCAGCTTCTGCGCGATCAGCGTGCGCACCGGCACGCTGGTGCGCAGCGACTCGCCCAAGTCGCCGTGCAGCACGCCGTTCATCCACAGCACGTACTGCTCGGGCACCGGGTCGTTCAGGTGATATTTGTCGCGCAGCTGCGCGATCACGGCGGGGTCCTGGTCGTCGCCCGCGAGCAGGCTCGCCGGGTCGCCCGGCAGCATCTTCTGCAGGCCGAACACCAGCATCGACACCAGCAGCAGCGTGGGGATGGCGACCAGGAAACGGCTGGCGATGACCTTCAGCATGGTAGTGGTTCCGGTCCTAATTCAGGCTGACGTCGCGCAGACGGATCAGGCCGTCGGGAAACGGCGCGAAACCGTGGATCTTGCGGGACAGAACGAAAGGGAACTGCTGATAGAAGAGATAGATGACCGGTTCGACGTTCTTCGCCATGGTTTCCTGCGCCTTGTCGTAGAGCGCCTTGCGCGCGGCCGGGTCGCTCTTCTGGCGCGCGTCGCGCAGCATCGCGTCCACCTCCTTGTCGCAGTACTGACCGTAGTTCAACGGCCCGCCGCAGCCCGCCATGTTCAGCAGGTTGCCGTCCGGGTCCGAGCGGCCCGACCAGGCCAGCAGCATGATGTCGAAGCGTCCCGCCTTGCCTTCGCTCAGCAGCGTGGGATTGTCGACCGGACGCAGCTTGATATCGATGTTCGCCTCGGCGGCCATCGCCTGGATCATTTCGCCGATCTGGCTCGAACTGGTGTCGTTGCCGATCAGCATGTCGAGACCGACGCGTTCATGGCCGGCCGCCTTCAGCAGGGCCTTGGCCTTTTCGGGATCGCGCTTTGGCGTCGTGATCGCCTTGTCGTGATACGGGCTGCTGGTCGGCACACCCTGATTGGCCGGCGGATAGGTGCCGCCGCCGGCCACCTGGTTCAGCGCGTCGCGATCGATCGACAGCGCCAGCGCCTGGCGCACCCGCAGATCCTTCAACGGCCCGTTGGCGCGCGCGCCATTGCCGACGTTCAACGTCAGCCCGCGATACCCCAGGCCGCTCGCCACCATCAACTGCAACGCCGGGTCCTTGCGCACCGAGGCGACGTCGTTCGGCGACAGCCGCTCGATCATGTCGAGGTTGTTCGAGCGCAGGTTCGCGAGCCGCACGGTGCTGTCCGGAATCGGCGTGAAGACCAGCTTCTGCAGCGGGTAATGCGCGCCGTCCCAGTAACCGGCGAATTTCGAGAGGACGATGCGGTCGTTCTGCACGCGTTCGACGAACTGGTAGGGGCCGGCGCAGACCGGATGCCGGGCGACGCCGCCGGTGTCGGCCAGGGTCTTCGGCGCGAGCATCATGCCGGCGCGGTCGGTCAGCGTCGCGAGCAGCGCGGCGTCGGGGGTTTTCAGGATGAAGGCGACGGTCAGCGGATCGACGACGTCGACGCGCTGCACCGACGCGAGTTCGCTCTTGCGGCTGCTCTCGGGCAGCGTCATCGCGCGCTCGATGTTCGTCTTGACCGCGGCGGCGTCGAACGGCTCGCCGTCCTGGAATTTGACGCCGGGGCGCAGCTTGAACGTCAGCGTCCTGCCGTCCGCGCTGGTGGTCCACGACAGCGCGAGCTTCGGCGCGATCTTCAGGTCGGCGGAGATGTCGACCAGCGAATCGCACAACGATGCGAACACCAGCCGCGACACGTAGGTGTTCGCGCGATGCGGATCGAGCGAATCGACATCCTCGAGCATGCCGACGCGCAACGATTGCCCGAAGGCGGCGCCGCTGCTCAGGCACAGCAGCGCGGCGCCCAGCGCGGCGGCCGTGAAGGTTGCGGGAGCGTTCGTCGAGCGCTTCGCGGGATATCCGAACGAGTTCTTGCGCATTACCACTCCTGAAGCAAAGCCGATGGACAAAAGGAAAGCACGGGGCAAAGGGCGCCGGACGGGCTGGCGGGCGCCGGACGCGCACCGGCCATGCAGCCGCGCGACGCTGCGGCAGCGCAGCGACGCGTCGGGGGGCATCAGGGATCTCATGCGTCCGCGACGCGTTGCTGTTGCGCGCGAAAGATCGCCAGCCGCGCATCGAGCCGCGTGCTGTTGGCGACGACGACGGACGGCGTGCCGCTGCCGGCGTTCTGGATGTCCATCCAGAAATGGCAGGCCACCTGACGTCCGCCCGGCAGCGTCTGGCGCAGCGGTATTTCGGTCGCGCACATCGGGCGCGCATGCGGACAACGCGGGTGGAAATGGCACCCGGACGGCGGCGCGGTCGGGTCGGGCAGATCGCCCGGCGGCAGCGCCCGCGCATGGCGCAGATGCGGCGAACTTGCCGGAATCGCCTTCAGCAGGGCCTGCGTGTACGGGTGCAGCGGTTGGTCGTACAGCGCCTCGACCGGCGCGAGTTCGACGATCTGGCCGAGATACATGACGGCGACCCGGTCGCTCATGTGCCGGATCACCGCGAGGTCGTGCGCGATGATGACCAGCGTCAGGCCCAGGCGCTGCTTCAGCGTTTCGAGCAGATTGATCACCTGCGCCTGCACCGAGACGTCCAGCGCCGAGACCGGTTCGTCGCCGACGACCAGGCGCGGTTCGCCCGCCAGCGCGCGGGCGATGCCGATGCGCTGGCGCTGGCCGCCGGAGAATTCGTGCGGATAGCGGTTCGCGTGCGCGGCGCGCAGGCCGACGGTCTCCAGCAGTTCCGCGACCTTCGCCGCGGCGCTGCGCCTGCTCGCGAGCCGATGCAGCAGCATCGGCTCGGCGATGAGGCGACCCACGCTCATGCTCGGGTTCAACGACGAAAACGGGTCCTGGAAGATCAGCTGCATCTCGCGGCGCAACGCGCGCAGCGGCGCGTCGCGCAGGTGCGTGATGTCGCGGCCGCGGTACAGCACGCGGCCCTCGCTCGACTCGATCAGGCGCAGCAGCAGGCGGCCGAGCGTGGACTTGCCGCAGCCGGATTCGCCGACGATGGCGAAGGTCTCGCCGGCCTGCACCGCAAGCGAGACGCCGTTGACCGCATGCACCCGTGGCGTCGGCGCGGCCAGCAGGCGCCGTTCGCCGCCGAAATGCCTGCTCAGCTCGCGTGCTTCCAGGATGGGCGGGATCCGTTCGGGAGCGGCCGGGTCGAGGCTTTCCAGGGGATCGGCCATCACGCGGCCGCGCTCGCGAGATGGTCGATCGGCGCGCGCCAGCAGGCCACGTCGTGACCCGGACCGAATGCGCGGCGCGGCGGTATGTCCGCGACGCAGCGCGCGTCGGCGAACGGGCAGCGCGGCGCGAAGCGGCAGCCGCGCGGCATCCGTTCGGGAACCGGCACGGCGCCGCGGATGCTGGCCAGCGGGCCCTGACGCCGGCCCAGCGACGGGATCGCGCCCATCAGGCCGATCGTGTAGGGGTGTTGCGGATCGTCGAAGAGCGCGGCGACCGGACCGGATTCGACGATATGCCCGGCATACATCACGGCGACGTGGTCGGCCACTTCGGCCACCACGCCGAGGTCGTGCGTGATCAGGATCATCGCGGTGCCGGTGTCGCGCTGTATGTCGCGGATCAGTTCGAGCACCTGGGCCTGGATGGTCACGTCGAGCGCCGTCGTCGGTTCGTCGGCGATCAGCAGTTCGGGCGCATTGGCCAGCGCCATCGCGATCATCACGCGCTGCCGCATGCCGCCCGACAATTGATGCGGGTAGGCGTCGAGCCGCGTTTCGGCCGCGGGGATGCCGACGCGTCGCAGCAGCGCCAACGCCTCCCGGCGCGCGTCGCGTCGATTCACGCGATGACCTGCGCGGCGATGCCGTACCACACACTCCGCGATCTGCGCGCCGACCGTGTAGGCGGGATTGAGCGAGGTCATCGGTTCCTGGAAGATCATCGACACGCGGTTGCCGCGCAGGTCGGCGAGTTCGCGCTGGCCGAGGGCGAAGAGATCGACGCCGTTGAACAGCGCCTGGCCGCCGGTGATGCGCGCGGCGGGGCGAGGCAGCAGACCCATGATCGCCAGCGACGTGACGCTCTTGCCGCAACCGGATTCGCCGACGATGCACAGCGTCTCGCCGCGTCGCACGGAGAACGACACGTCGTCGACCAGCGCGGGACCGGCGTCGGATTTCGAGAAACGTAACGAGAACCCGCTGACTTGCAGGACTGGCGCGGAGGCGGGCATCGGGATCCAGGGTGGGCGACCGGTGTGAAGGGGGCCGCCGCGATCGCGTGCCGACTGTCGACAAGCGCAACGCCCGTCTTTTCAGTGCAAGGCACATGCCAGGAAAAGCCCGGCTTTCACGAGGCGCAATGCACTTTTTCGGTGCTTTTCGGACCGTTTCGATGCGCCGACGGCGCATGTGCGCCGCGTCTGCCCTTGAATGGGGTGCGTCTTACTGGCCGATGCCGCTCAGGCCGATCAGGCTGCCGGCCGCGAGCAGCCACAATGGATGCACGCGCGTACGGCTGGCGAGCAGCGCGCAGGCGGCGGTGATCAGCCAGGGCAGCCACGTATGGTCCGACGCCTCGGCGATCAGCAGCGCGCTGGCGGCGACCAGACCGGCGGTGACCGGCAGCAGGCCGCGCTGCACGAGGCTGCGCCACGGGCGGTCCTTCGCGCGATCCCACACATGCAGCGCCAGGATCGTCACGACGGACGATGGCCCGAACTTCGCGACCGTGGTGACCAGCAGGCCCGCGAGCCCGGCCACATGCCAGCCGATCAGCGTGACGATCATCATGTTCGGCCCGGGCGCGGCCTGCGCGAGCGCGAACAGCGCGCTGAACTCCCGGCCCGTCATCCAGTGGTGCACCTCGACGACCTGCCGCTGCATTTCCGGCAGCACCGTGTTGCCGCCGCCAAAGGCGAGCAGCGACAATTGCGAGAAGATGAGCGCCAGCGCGCGCAGGGTGTCCATCAGCGGCCGGCGCGCGAGGCGAGAACCATGCTGATCGGCGTGAGCACCAGCATCGTCGGCAGCAGCGGCCAGCGCAGCAGCGCGATGGCGATGAAGCCGAGCAGGGCGATGACGATGGCGACGGGTTTCCCGCGCAGCGGCAGCACGATCTTGACGGCCATCGCGACCAGCAGGCCCGCGGCGGCGGCGGCCAGCCCGGTGAACAGGTGCCGCACGTACGGGTTGTCCTGCGTGCGCTCGTAGAACACGCCCAGCAGCACGACGATCACCGACGGGCACGCGATCAGCCCGAGCAGGGCCGCCATCGCGCCGCCGATGCCGCGAAAGCGCATGCCGATCGCGACCGACAGATTGATGATGTTGCCGCCCGGCAGGAACTGGCACAGGCCCAGGAGTTCGGTGAATGCGTCGGGCGTGAGCCAGCGCCGTTCCTCGACGAGGACGCGCCGCGCATGCGGCAGCGCGCCGCCGAAGGAGATGAGGCCGAGCATCAGGAAGCCGACGAACAACTGCACGCGCGTGGGCGGCGGTGACGCGGGGGGTGTTTTCTGGGATTTCTGCGGCGCGTGATCTTTCATGTTCCGGCCCGGCGGCATGATCAGGCGCATAGCGTACCGCTTTCCGATGCGCGGTCAAAAGATTTTGTCGGCACGCCGGAGTCGTTCAGGCGTCGCCGGTGATCTGCGCGAGCGCCTGGCGGATCGCCTCTGCATCGTTCGGGCGCACCAGCCGCGCGATTTCCCGCCCGTCGCGCAGGAAGACCAGTGTCGGCCACAGTTTCACCCGGTAGGCGCGGCCCAGTGCCCGACCCGGGCCATCCTCCACCTTCAGATGACGCAGCGCGTCATGCGGCGCCAGCGCGGTGGCGAGCGGCGCCTGCGCCGCGCGACAGTACCCGCACCAGGCGGTACCGAATTCGAGCAGCGTGGGGCCGGCGAGGGCCTGCACCGCGGCGAGCGCCGGTGCGTCGGCCGTGTAGTCCTGCGTGGTTGCCATGCATGCGACTCCGTTGCGGCGCGCCGGCGGGCGCGTCAAGGGCAGTATCACACAAGGTAACGAGCGATGTCGCGGCGGCGGTGGGGTAACCGGCCCACCCGTGGCCGGCCACTCGCATCCGGCCACTCGCATCCGGCAGCCGGTCGCTCGTTCAGAAATCCGTCGACAACGACGCGAGGAAGGTACGCGGCGCGCCCATCGTCAGGTAGCTGCCGTAGGCCGACGCCCAGTACGCGTGGTTCGCGACATTCTGAACGGTCAGGCGCAGCGTGACCGGGTGCCGGGCGACCTGGGTCGTATAGCGCGCGCCCACGTCGAAGCGGTTCCACGCCTGAATCGACGCGGCATTCGCCGTGTCCAGATACTGCTTGCCGGTGTAGATCCACCGCCCGGTCAGGGTCAGGCCCCGCACCTGCGGGATATCGTATTCGAGGCCGGCGTTCGCCAGATAGCGCGGCACGCCCACGGCGGTTTTGCCCTGGTTGACGCCGCCGGCGGTCTCGGTGAGCTTGGCGTCGGTCAGCGACGCGCCGGCCAGCACGCGCAGGCCCTTCAGCGGTTCGCCGAATACCGAGAACTCGATGCCGCGATGCCGTTCCTCGCCGCCCACGCCGTAGACGTTGTTCGTGGTGGTCGCGCCCGGCTGCTTGATCTGGAAGACCCCGAATGTCGCACCATACCGGTTCGCCTCGTACTTGACGCCCGCCTCGATCTGTTTCGAGCGGTACGGGGCGAACACCTGGCCGCGGTTTTCCGCGGTGTCCGGCGCGGTGCCGCCCTGCGCCAGGCCTTCGCTGCGGTTCGCATAGATCGACAGATTGCTCATCGGCTTGAAGACGATGCCGAAGATCGGCGTCGTGATCGACTTGCTGTACGCGGCGGTCTGCGCGCCGGAATCGTAGTCGAAGCCTTCGACGCCGATGCTCTGCACGCGCGCGCCGACGGTGAACAACACGCGGTCGTTCAGCACGCCGAGCGTGTCGGACACCGCGACGCCCTTGACCAGCGTGTGGCTGATGACGCCGGGGTCGGCGAGATCGCCGCCGAAATAGGTGCCGGCCGGACGCGCGACCTCGGCCGTGTCGTACAGGCTCGTGTCGTAATTCGGATACGACAGGTCGTATGCCGATTTGGTCTGGATGCTGGTGAGCGAGGCGCCGGCGTTGAACTGGTGCGTGACCGGGCCGGTAGAGAACGCGCCGCGCACGCCCGCCTGCACCGAGGTGCTGTCCAGCTTGTACGGCACGCCGAGCCGGTTGCCGGTGGTCGTGCCGGCGAGCCCGTTGTAGCTCGGCGAATCGTAATCGCCGTGCTCGGTATCGTGATGCACGCCGCCGGTCACGTAGGCGGTCCAGCCCGGCAGGAAATCGTATTCGGCGCGCACGATGCCGAGCGTGTCCTCCAGCGTAGAATAGCCCCACGACTGGCCGTAATTGTGAGACGCGGAGGGCGGCGCCGGGATGTCGGTGCCGGTCACGTAGACGACCGAACGGCCGCCGTCGATCTTGACCCGCTGATAGACGAAATCGGCCGACAGTCGCACCTTGTCGCCACGGTAGTCGAGCGCGATCGCGGTGGTGCCGGTGCGGCGGCGTTCGTCGTCGATGCTGGTCTCGCCGCCGCGCGCCGACTGGTTGACGCGGATGCCGAACTGGTCGTTGTCGCCGAAGCGGCGGCCCACGTCCACATGCGCGCCGAGTTCGCCGGAGCCGCTCACGTCCATCGTCACGCGCGTGAGCGGTTTGTCGTCCGCGCGCTTGAGTTCCAGGTTCACGCCGCCGCCAATGCCGCTGCCGCCCGGCGTCACACCGTTGACGAACGCGTTCGCGCCCTTGAAGAGGTCGACGCGCTCCAGCGCGTCGGTGGCCACCAGCTGCCGCGGCGTGACCCCGTACAGACCGTTCAGGGAGATATCGTCGCCATCGAGCCGGAAACCCCGGATGACGAACACCTGCGCGAAATTGCCATAGCCGTCGCTCATGCGCACGCCGGGATCGTTGTCGAGGACGTCGGCCACCGTGCGTGCCTGCTGGTCCTCGATCGTCTTCGCGGTATAGCTGGTCACGCTGAACGGCACGTTGATCAGCCTCTGGTTGCCGAGCAGGCCGATCGGCGCGCCCTTCGCCACCTGCCCGCCGGCGTAGGTCGATGCGATACCGTCCGCCGCCGGCGCCGAGACGGTGACCATCGGCAACGCCACATCCGCCTTCCCGGACGTGCCCGCATGCTCTTGCCGCGTTTCATCGTCGCTTTGCGCGACATCGCCGGACTGCGTCTGGGCCTGGGCGAAAGCGGGAACGAGCAGGCCCGCGCACGCCAGACTCAATGGGGCGAGCGGTGCGGCGGAGGAGGACAGCAGGCAACGGACAGCGAATGACACGGCCGGGAGCGGCCGACGACGGGTTTTCAAAGGATGCATTGCAGTGGCGAAAGGGAGGAATGGCGGCGCTGCGCGGAATGAAAATCGTGCAGCTTCTCAAATGAGACTCATTATCATATGAGAGCTGTCATTTTGGAAACAATTTGAGATTAATTTGACAGCGAAATGAAAGGACGGAGCGAGCCCGGCCTTCTTTCGAGGTTATTCCGGGAATTTTGATGGCGGCGTGGCGCTCCGGACCCGGCAGCGCCGCGCTGTTTTTTCGAGATGGTTCTGCGAATCCTGGCGCGCCAATGCTAAGGCGCCGGCGCGACTGACAAGCGGCTTACCACCAGTACGGGCGCGGCGGCGCGTAGTACACGGGCGGCGGCGGCGCGTAGTAGACCGGCGCCGGGGCGATATAGGCAGGCGCCTGCTGCTGGATGGCATTGCCCTTCGACGCCATGCATTGCGCGTACGCCGCATCGTATTGTGCCTGCAGGCCGGCCGACGAATTCTGTGCGCCGCCGGCACCGGCCGCGCTGCCCAGCAGCAGGCCGGCGCCCGCGCCAATCGCCGCGCCGGCGCCCGGATTACCGCCTGCCGCGCCCAGCAGCGCGCCAGCTGCCGCCCCGCCCAGCGTGCCCACCGCCGCGCTCGACACGCCGTTATTGGTCGCGGCCTGCGAAGCGCCCGAGGCGTTGATGCTGTTGTAGGCATAGTTCCGGCAACCGTAATCGCTTTGCTGGAAGGTACTCAGCGATTCGCCGCGGTTGGGCAACGCGACGACGCTCGGGCCGGTGGGCGGCGCCACCGCGCAGCCGGCCAGGGTCGCGAGCACTGCCGCGGCCAGCAGGCCGGAAGCGAGGCCTCTGGTGGAAAATGCGTACTTCGAAGGAAAGTTCATGACATGGGGTCCAGTCGACGGTTCTAACAGCATTGATGGAAATATAGGGATGCGGAGCAACTGCTGCATTACGGCTCGTTTACGTACCATTACGGGATCGAGCAATGTTGACCCACCGCACCGGAAAGCGTCATCGTGGTGTCATGGCGTGACGGCAGAATGCGCTGGTCTTCTCTCCTTTCGACCGGTGACGCCACCATGCACCAAAAACCCCTTCTGCCGGCCTTCCAGGCCGTGTTCGCGATTACCGCCGCATCGTTGAACCTGAGCGTCGCGCCACGCTGCCAGGGAGTGCCGGAGCGGCGCTTTCGCAGCGGCGCGCCGGCTTGTCAAATCCGCCTGCCTGCTCTAAAGTGAATCGGCGGCCGGACTTGCCGCATCCCATCCTCCAGGCGCGGCACAAGAACATGCAGGTCGGGCACGCTGACATCACCATTGCATACGCAAGGCGCGCGCCCGGTTCGTGCGAATGTCCGCCACGCTGATTTTCCGACGGACACGCATGAACACATCACTGCATTCCCTTTCTGCGGTCCACGCGCGGCGTTTGATCGGCGGCAAGCGGATCTCGCCGGTCGAGTTGCTCGACGACTGCATCGCGCAGATCGAGGCGATCAATCCGGCGGTCAACGCGATCGCGGCGACCGATTTCGTCCGCGCGCGCGCGAGTGCGCGGGTCGCGGAGCAGGCGGTGATGCGCGGCGAGCCGCTGGGCCTGCTGCACGGCCTGCCGCTGGGCGTCAAGGACCTGGAAGCCACCGAGGGCCTGCTGACCACGTACGGTTCGCCGCTGTTCCGCGCGAACGTGCCGCTCGCGGACAACGTGCTGGTGGCGCGCCTGCGCGCCGCGGGCGCGATCGTCACCGCGAAGACCAATGTCCCGGAAATGGGCGCGGGCGCGAACACGCGCAACGTCGTCTGGGGCGCCACCGGCAATCCGTTCGATCCGATGCTCAACGCGGGCGGCTCGTCGGGCGGGTCGGCGGCGGCGCTCGCGACCGACATGCTGCCCCTGTGCACCGGCTCGGACACGGGCGGCTCGCTGCGGATTCCCGCCGCGCTGTGCGGCGTCGTCGGTTTCCGGCCGTCTCCCGGACTGGTGCCGAGCGATCGCAAGCCGCTGGGCTGGACGCCGATCTCGGTCGTCGGGCCGATGGGCCGCGACGTCGCCGACACGCGCCTGCAGCTCGCGGCCAGCGTCGGGCTGGACCGCTCCGATCCGCTCGGGCAGAGCGTCGATCCGCTGGCCTTCCTGCATGCCGGCGAGATCGACATCAGCCGCTTGCGGATCGGTTTCACCGAGGATTTCGGCGTCTGCGACGTGGACAACGCGCTGCGCGCCACGTTCCGCGAGAAGGTCGCCGCGTTGTCGCGCGTCGTGCAGGTCTGTGAGCCGACGGGATTCGAGATGGGGGAAATGGATCGCTGCTTCGACGTGATCCGGGCGCAGAACTTTGTCGCCGGTTTCCAGGAGGCGTACCAGCGCGATCCGAATTCGCTGGGTCCGAACACCCGGGCCAATTACGAGATGGGGCAGGCGATGACGCTGGCGGACGCGGTCTGGGCGCATGCCGAGCAGACTCGCCTGTTCCGGCTGTTCCAGCAGAAGTTCGACGAATACGACCTGATCATTTCGCCCTGTTCGCCAATCTCGCCGTTTCCCTGGCAGACCCTGTACCTCAACGAGGTCAACGGCCGCCCGCTCGCGAACTACTATCGCTGGCTGGGTCTGACCTATGTCGTGACGCTGATGACGAATCCCGCGCTGTCGCTGCCGTGCGGGCGCGACCATGCCGGCATGCCGTTCGGATTGCAGATGGTCGGCCCGTTTCGCGGCGACGCGCGTCTGCTCGACATCGCGCAGGCGTTCGAGACGGCCTTCCGGGACGACCCCCTGCTCGGACGGCCGCGCCCCGATCTGACGAAACTGGCGCTGCCGGTGTCCGAGCTGCGCTCGATCGTCACCGATCCGCCGTTGCGGCAGCCGCTGTCCGGCGCCGTTGGCGATCCGGGAACGATTCGCGCCGCGATCTGATACCGCTGGCGGCGGTGCAGCGCTCGCAGAAGCGCATCGCGTGCCTCGAGCGCGTTGAATGCCTTGGGTGCGTCGAACGCCTTCAGTGCGTTGAACGCATCACGTGCATCCCGCCTGCCAGTCACGCGCGCCAGTCCGCCCCGTGGAGCAGCGCCGGCACCAGCGGGCGCGCGAGCCGGGTGCGCCACCACTTCAGCGCCTCGCCAGTCTGCGCCGGTTTCCATGCGAGCCAGAAGGTTTCGCCCACGCGCCGCTCCTCGGTCGGCAGCTCCACGAGCGTGCCGCGCCGCAGCTCCGTCTCGATGCACGCGCGCGGCAGGAACCCGTGGCCCAGGCCCGCCAGCTGGCAGACGATCTTTGCCGCCACCGACGGCACCGTGAGCCGTTTCTGCCCCGACATCAGGCCCGCGGTGCGGGGCAGCGACGCGCGTGCGCTGTCGGCGATCACCACCGCGGTGTGATCCAGCAGGTCGTCGCGCGTCAGCGGCCGCGACAGGCGCGCGAGCGGGTGCGTCGGCGCCACGCAGAACACGAATTCCAGCGCGCCGACCGGGATCGCGGTGTAGCCGCCGCCGGCGGGCCCGTCGCCGGTCGCGATCGCGATATCGGCGCGCCCCTCGCGCAATGCCTCCCATGTGCCCGACATGACCTCCGCGCCGATGCGCAGGCGCGTGCCGCAATTCAGCGCCTCGAAATCGCGGATATCGTCGACCAGCCCGCTGAGCGGAATCAGCGAATCGTGCACCAGCCGCAGCTCCGATTCGAATCCGGTGGCCACCTGACGCATCCGCGATTCGAGGTCCGCCGCCGCGCGCACCAGCCAGCGGCCTTCGCGCAGCATCTCCGCGCCGGCGGCGGTCAGGATGACGCGCGGCCCGCGCCGCTCGAACAGCGCGATGCCGAGTTGCTCCTCGAGCCGGCCCACCGCATACGAGATCGTCGACGGCACGCGGTGCAACTGCTCGGCGGCGGCGGCGAACGAACCGTGACGATCGATCGCATCGACCATCTCGATCGCGTCGAGCGAGAGTTTCAGCAGGGGTTTCAGCGGGGGAATGGCGGGAGACATGCGGTTTCCATGATCGAAATTTTCGATCGAAGGCGGCCAAAGGATTCAATCCGGGCGGCGCCGGCATCGCCGATACTGTGGCCATCGGGATGCCGCGCCATGGCGCGGCGTCCCTCGATTCTAACGAATTCGTTTTCTGGAGCCGAGCCATGCTGGAAATCCGTCACGCCAACGACCGCGGCCTTGCCGACCACGGCTGGTTGAAATCGCGCCATACCTTCTCCTTCGGTCATTACCATGACCCGAAGCAACAGGGCTTCTCCGATCTGCTGGTGATCAACGACGACCGCGTGCACGCGCGGCAGGGTTTCGGCGCGCATCCGCACCGCGACATGGAGATCTTCTCCTATGTGCTCGAAGGCGCGCTGGCGCACCAGGACTCGATGGGCACGGGTTCGGTGATCCGTCCGGGCGACGTGCAGATGATGAGCGCGGGCACCGGCATCAAGCACAGCGAGTACAACGCGTCGGAGGTCGAGCCGGTGCACTTCCTGCAGATCTGGATCGTGCCGGGCGTCAAGGGCGTGGCGCCGCGCTATCAGCAGGTGCATTTCGCGCCGGCCGAGAAACGCGGGCGCTTTCGCACGATCATCTCGCCGGACGGTGTCGACGGTTCGCTGTCGGTGTATCAGGATGCGCGGGTCTACGCCGGTCTGTTCGACGGCGATGAAACCGGAACCGTGTCGCTCGAAGCGAACCGCTATGCCTATGTGCACGTGGCGCGCGGCGGCGTGACCCTCAACGGGCAGGTGCTGGCAGAGGGCGACGGCGTGCGGGTGCGCGACGAACGCGAGCTGCGCTTCACCGGCGGGCACGATGCGGAAGTGCTGGTGTTCGACATGCGGCCGCAGGAATTGCCAAGGATGTAAAATCCGGATGTACTTTACATTCGTCAGAGAGCCATTGCGGAGGACGTCAAGATGTCAGATAAACCTGATTCCTGGAGCGCGTTCTTCGCCGCGTTGCAAGTTGCTGAGGTGCCCGGTGACTTTCTGAGCAGTGAGAAAAGGGGACAAGGCGAGCATAGCCGCGATCCGTTTGACGGCGATGCCAACCCGGCTGACATCCCCTTGTAGCAGCCCCTTTCCGCCCCCATTTGCGTCGACATGAATCCCACCCCCCCGGATGGCGACGCGCTGGCGGATTTCCATCCGGCGGTGGCGCGCTGGTTTCACCGCGCCTTTCCCGCGCCCACCGCCGCGCAGGCGGCCGCCTGGCCCCGCGTGCGCAGCGGGCAATCGACGCTGGTCGCCGCGCCGACCGGCTCGGGCAAGACGCTGACCGCGTTTCTTGCCGCGCTCGACGACCTGGTGGTGCGCGGCATTGCCGCGGGCGGCGCGTTGCCCGACGAAACCGCCGTTCTGTACATTTCGCCGCTGAAGGCATTGTCCAACGACATCCGCCTCAATCTCGATGCGCCGCTCGCCGGCATCGCGCGTGAACTGGAAACGCTCAGCCTGCCGGCGGTCGCGATCCGCACCGGCGTGCGCACCGGCGACACGCCGCCGCGCGAGCGCGCGGCGATGACCCGGCGCGCGCCGCATATCCTCGTCACCACGCCCGAGTCCTTCTACGTGCTGCTCGGTTCGGACTCCGGGCGCCGCATGCTGGCGACGGTGCGCACGGTGATCGTCGACGAGATCCATGCGGTGGCGGGCAGCAAGCGCGGCAGCCATCTGTCGCTGAGCCTCGAACGGCTGGATGCGCTGTGCGAACGGTCGCCCACCCGCATCGGCCTGTCGGCGACGCAGAAACCCGTCGAGCAGGTGGCGCGTTTCCTCGTGGGCGCACAGGCGCCCGCCTGCGCGATCGTCGATATCGGTCATGTCCGCGAGCGGGACCTCGCGCTGGAGGTGCCGCCGGTGCCGCTCGACGCGGTGATGGCGAACGAGGTCTGGGAGCGGGTGTACGACCGGCTCGCCGAACTGGTGGTCCAGCACCGCACCACGCTCGTTTTCGTCAACACGCGGCGCATGGCCGAGCGCACCGCGCGGCACCTGACCGACCGGCTCGGTCAGGACGCGGTCGCCGCGCACCATGGCAGCCTCGCGAAAGAGCACCGGCTCGACGCCGAGCAGCGGCTCAAGCGCGGCGCGCTGCAGGTGCTGGTGGCCACCGCGTCGCTCGAACTCGGCATCGATATCGGCGACGTCGACCTGGTCTGCCAGGTCGGTTCGCCGCGCAGCATCGCGTCCTTCCTGCAACGCGTCGGCCGTTCCGGGCACCAGGTGGGCGGCACGCCGAAAGGGCGGTTGTTTCCCACCTCGCGCGACGACCTGATCGAATGCGCGGCGCTGCTCGACTGCGTGCGCCGCGGCGAACTCGATATCCTGAAAATGCCGCGCGCGCCGCTCGACGTGCTGTCGCAGCAGATCGTCGCCGAGGTATCGTGCCGCGAATGGGACGAGGACGCGCTGTTCGCGCTGATCCGGCGCGCCACGCCGTACGCGGCGCTCGAACGCGCGCAGTACGACGCGGTGCTGCGCATGCTGGCCGACGGCTACACGAGCCGGCACGGCCCGCGCGGCGCCTTTGTGCATCGCGATATCGTCAGCCACACGCTGCGCGGCCGGCGCGGCGCGAAGCTGACCGCCGTCAGCGCCGGCGGCACGATCCCCGAGAACGCCGATTTCACCGTCTCGCTCGAACCGCAGAACGTCGCCATCGGCACGGTCAACGAGGACTTCGCGGTGGAAAGCCTCGCGGGCGACGTCTTCCAGCTCGGCAACGCGTCGTACCGGATCCTGAAAATCGAGACCGGCCGGGTGCGCGTGGAGAACGCACAGGGGCAGCCGCCGAACATTCCGTTCTGGCTCGGCGAGGCGCCCGGACGCAGCGACGCGCTGTCGATCGGCGTCGCGCGTCTGCGCGGCGAGATCGACCGGCTGCTCGCCGAGTGCGCCGGCGCCGCCGGCCTGGCGCATGCGATCGGCTGGCTGTGCGACGCCGTCGGTCTCGACGACGCCGCGGCGCGCCAGATCGTCGAGTATCTGGCGCGCGCCCGGGCGGCGCTCGGCGTGCTGCCTACCCGCGAGACGCTCGTCATCGAGCGTTTCTTCGACGAATCGGGCGGCACGCAGCTGGTGCTCCACGTGCCGTTCGGCAGCCGCGTCAACCGCGCCTGGGGCCTCGCGCTGCGCAAGCGTTTCCACCGCATGTTCAGCGTCGAACTGCAGGCGGCCGCCACCGAGGACGCCATCGTTCTGTCGCTGTCCACCCGTCACAGCTTCGTGCTCGACGAGGTCTGGCGGTATCTGCACAGCAACACCGCCGAGCATCTCCTCGTGCAGGCGCTGCTCGACGCGCCGCTGTTCGGCGTGCGCTGGCGCTGGAACGCGACCACCGCGCTGGCCTTGCCGCGCTTCACCGGCGGACGCAAGGTGGCGCCGCAATTGCAGCGGATGAAGAGCGACGACCTGCTGGCCACCGTGTTTCCGGATCAGGTCGCTCGTCTTGAAAACATCGTCGGCGAGCGCGAGTTGCCGCGTCACCCGCTGGTCGACCAGACGCTCGACGACTGCCTGCACGAGGCGATGGATGCCGACGGCTGGCTGACGGTGCTGCGCGGCATGGAGGCCGGCGCGATCCGGGTGCTGGCGCGCGACCTGCCCGCGCCGTCGCCGCTCGCGGCCGAGATCCTCAATGCGCGTCCGTACGCGTTTCTCGACGACGCGCCGCTCGAGGAGCGACGCACGCGCGCGGTGTTGAGCCGGCGCTGGTCCGACCCGGCCGCGGTCGACGATCTCGGCGCGCTCGATGCCGACGCGATCGCGGGGGTCCGCGAGGAGGCCTGGCCGCGTGTGCGCAGCGCCGACGAAATGCACGAGGCGCTGGTCGGTCTGGCCTGCGTCACGGCGGCGGAGGCCGCCGCGAACCCCGGCTGGGACGACTGGCTCGCGCAGCTGGCGCGGGCCGGGCGCGCGACCCGGATGCAGGTCGCGCGCGACGACGCGCTGTGGGTGCCGCTCGAACGCCTCGCCTGTCTGCGCGCGGTCTTTCCGCAGGCGGCGCTGGCGCCGGTGTTGCAGGCGCCGGCCGCGGCGCTTGACGCTGGCGCGGTGCCCACGACCGGTGGCGATGCCGGGGTGAGTTCTAACCTTGATGCCGATGCCGATGCCACGACCGAAGCCGCGGCGCTCGTCGAGCTCGTGCGCGCGCGCCTGGGCGGCGCCGGGCCGGTATCGGTGAGCGCGCTGGCGCGGCCGTTGACGTTGCCCGCAACGGCGGTCGCGCGGGCGCTTGCGCAACTGGAGGCGCAGGGGTACCTGCTGCGCGGCCGCTTCACACCCGGCGCGCCCGAGGAGGAGTGGTGCGAACGGCATCTGCTGGCGCGCATCCACCGCTACACCGTCAAACGGCTGCGTCGCGAGATCGAACCGGTCGCGCCGCGCGATTTCATGCGCTTTCTGTTCGACTGGCAGCACCTGACGCCGGCGACCCGTGGCGAGGGGCCCGAGGCGCTGGGCGCCGTTCTCGCGCAACTGGAGGGTTTCCAGGGCGCGGCGGCGGCCTGGGAGGACGACATCCTGCCCGCGCGGGTCCGCCACTATGAACGCAGCGGGCTCGACGACCTGTGCCGCTCCGGGCGGCTCGCCTGGGCGCGGCTGTCGAGCCGCGTGCGTCCGGGCAACGGGCATGGCGGCGCGGCGCAGCCGGTGCGCGGCACGCCGGTGGTGCTGTTGCCGCGACGGCGGCTCGACACCTGGCGCGGGTTGTTGCCGCCGGCGGTCGACGCGACGCGCTCGCCGCGCGCGCAGCCGGTCCACGCGCTGCTGGCGTTGCACGGCGCGATGTTC
>JBPBQT010000149.1:0-23883 GCA_050955065.1 Janthinobacterium lividum
GTCGAGGGCGACGCTGCCACCGGCGTCGGGCGTTTCGAGACCGAGCAACAGACGCGCGAGCGTCGACTTCCCGCTGCCCGATTCGCCGACGAGTCCGAGCGTCTCGCCTGCAAGCAGGTCGAACGACACGCGGTCGATCGCGGTGAACGGGCTGTCCGACGCGCCGAAGGTCTTGCTCAACCCAATGACGCGCAACGCCGGGACCGCCGTGGGTTCGCGCGCGTCGGGGGGCGCCGCCGGCATGCGGGGCGCATCGGGCGCATCAGGCGCATCAGGCGCGGAGGCGGGCATCGTCGGCGTCGGCAGCGCCGCGACTTCGGCGTGATAGTGACAGCGGCTGACGTGTTCGGCCACGCCGGCGATTGCCGGCCCCGCCGACGCTACCGGCCCCACTGACGCTACCGGCGCCGCCGACGGCACCGGTCCCGCCGACGTCACCACAGCGACCCGATAGAGCGGCGGGACATCGGTCCGGCAGCGTGGCCGCGCGAGCGTGCACCGGTCGGCGAAGATGCAGGCGGCCGGCCGGGTGCCGATGGGTGGCAATTCGCCCGGGATCGTGTCGAGCGGGCGGCCGTCGCGGCGGCGGCCCTGCGGCAGGCAGCGCAGCAGTCCCGCCGTGTAGGGATGCCGGGGTGCGTGCAACACCTGTGCCACCGTGCCTTCCTCCACCAGTTCGCCGGCATACAGCACGCCCACCCGGTCGCACATCGATTCGATCACGCCCAGGTCGTGGCTGATGAACAGCATGGCGATCGCGCGTTCGCGGCGGATCTCGCGCAACAGATCGAGGATGTCGGCCTCGACCGTGGCGTCGAGGCCGGTCGTCGGTTCGTCGAGGATCAGCAGCGTGGGCTGCGCGGCCAGCGCCATCGCGATGACCACGCGCTGCTGCATGCCGCCCGAGAGCTGGTGCGGGTAGCTGGACAGCACCCGCGCGGGGTCGTCGAAACGCACCCGCCCGAGCAGCGCCAGCGCGCGCGCGTCCACGTCGTCGCCCGACGGCGCGAACGCCTCGCGCAACTGGACGCCGATGCGCAGCGACGGGTTGAGCGCGCGCGCCGCGTCCTGATAGACCATCGACACCGTATGGGCGCGCAGATGCCGCAACGCCGCATCGTCCAGGCGTTCGAGTGGCTGCCCGGCAATGTGGATATGGCCGCCGGTCTGCACGCCGCCGGCGGGCAGATAGCGTACCGCCGCCAGCGCGACCGTCGATTTTCCGCAACCCGATTCGCCCACCAGGCCATAGGCTTCGCCGGGGGCGATGCACAGCGACAGCGCGTGCAGAACGCTGCGCGCCGCGCCGCGGATGCGGTAATCGATCGTCACCGCGTCGAAGTGCAGCGCGGCGGGGAGACCGGCGGGGAGACCGGCGGGGGCGCCTGCGTGCTTGCCGGCGCTCATCGCGTCACCGTGCGTTGCAGCGCGTCGGCGACCAGATTCACGCCGATGACCAGCGACGCCGTGGCGGCGGCGCTGAACGCCACCGTCCACCAGGCGCCGCCGGCGAGCAGCGTGTAGTTTTCGGACAGCGTCAGCCCCCAGTCGGGGGACGGGGGCTGCGTGCCGAAACCGAGAAAGGACAACGTCGCGACGGTGAAGATCGCGTAGCCCAGCCGCACGGCGGCCTCGACGATGATCGGTTTCATGACGTTCGGCAGGATCTCGGCGTAGAGGATGCGTGGCGTGGATTCGCCACGCGACTGCGCGGCGGCGACGTAGTCGAGATGGCGTTCCGACAGAACGGCGGCGCGCACGGTGCGCGCGCTCATCGGGGCGAAGGTCGCGCCGATGACGAGGATCATGGTCAGGTCGCTGCCGCCCAGCGCGGCGAGCGCGAGCAGCGCGACGATGACCAGCGGCAGGGCGAGCAGCGCGTCCAGGACGCGGCCGATCGCCTGGTCGACCCAGCCGCCCAGATACCCGGCGAGCAGGCCGACGGCCGTGCCGCCCAGTGCGCCGAGCAGGGTCGCCAGCGGCGCGACCGAGAGCACGTCGCGCGCGCCCGTGAGCACCCGCGAGAAGACGTCGCGGCCGAGCTGGTCGGTGCCGAACCAGTGATGCGCCGACGGCGCCAGCAGCGCCTGCAGCGGATGCGTCGCGAAGGGATCGTACGGCACCAGCATGGGGGCCCACAGCGCGCAGACGATCCAGAACGACACGATGCCCGCGCCGGCGATCAGCGCGGGCGTCGCGCGCCGCACGCCGAGCGACCCCGCGAGGCGGCGCCAGGCATCCGGGAAACCGCCCGGAACGCGGTTCCCCGAACCGTTGCGTGAGCGCGGCGGTGGGTGGTTCATCGCGCCCCCGCCTGACGCAGCCGGGGATTGAACCCGCGATGCAGCGCGTCGGCCAGCAGGTTGGCGAGGATGTAGACGAGGCCGATCGCCAGCACGCCCGCTTCGAGCATCGGAAAGTCGCGCGTCTGCGCCGCCTGGAAGATCAGGCTGCCGATGCCCTGGTAATGAAAGATGGTCTCGACGACCACCAGCCCGCCGATCAGATAGCCGAGTTGCGTCGTGGCCACCGTCACGGTGGGCAGCAGCGCGTTGCGCAGCACGTGCCGCAGGATCACGGTACGCATCGGCAGGCCCTTGAGCACCGCCGTGCGCGTGTAGTCCGCGGCGAGCGCGTCGAGCGTGCCCACCCGGGCGATCCGGGCGATATAGCCGAAATACACCAGGATCAGCGGCAGCGCCGGCATGAGCAGGTGGCGCAGTTGTTCGGGCAACGGCGTGCCGGGCGGCACGCTCGCCGACACCGGCAGCCAGCGCAGCGTCACGCCGAAGATCAGGATCAGCGCGATCGACGAGATGAATTCCGGGACCACGGTGGCCGCGAGTCCCAGCAGCGTGACCAGCCGGTCGGCCCAGCGGCCCTGGCGCATCGCGGCCCAGACGCCGCCGGCGATGCCCAGCGGTACCACCAGCACGAAGGCGAGCAGACCGAGACGCGCCGAATGCCCGAGGGCGTCGAACAGATAGGGCGCGACCGGCGCCCGATAGGTCGTGGACTGGCCGAGGTCGCCGCGCAGCAGGTGCGCGAGCCACGCGCCGTATTGCACGAGCAACGGCCGGTCGACGCCGAGCTGGTGGTTCATCGCCGCCACCGCGCGGGGGTCGGCCAGCGGCCCGAGCACCGCGCGTGCGACATTGCCGGGCAGCCACTGTCCGGCCGCGAAGACCAGCATCGACAGCAGCCACAGCGTCAGCACCGCGCCGCCCGCGCGCAGCAGCGCGTGGCGGCCCGGGCCGCGCCAGACGCGCCGGATCGACCACGCCGGCCGGGCGCGGCCGGGGAACACATCGTCTGCGCGCATGCAGGTCTCCTGGTCGGCGGTGGGGAAACGGTCAAGAGGCGGCCGGCGCGCGGGCCGCATCGGCCCACCCCGCGCCCGCCAGCGACAATTGCGTGATGGCGGTGAAGCGCACGCCGTGCAGGTCGGCCCGCAGCGCCAGCATGGCATCGAAAAAATACCCGACGATGATCGGCGTTTCATCGAGGAGCAGCGTGCCGATCTCGGTGGCCAGCCCCTGCTGCTCCGACAGGGCGAGCGCGGCGCCGTAGCGCGTCAGCAGCGCGTCGTAGCGCGGGTTGCGAAAGCGCGCGGCGTTCCACGCGCCCTGGCTCGACAGCGTGGCGTTCAGAAACACGTTCGGCACGCCGCGGTGCCCGTAGTCGGTGATGCCGATCGTCGAGTCGAGCCAGTCGGACCGGCCGCGCACGGCGGTGCCGTAGTACGCGGACTGGCTCTCGATGCGCAGCCGCAGGTCGATGCCGACCGCTTGCGCGGCGTTCTGCAGCAACACCGCGTAATCGGGCATCTCCATGAATTTCTCGGTGACCAGCGTCGCGCTCGGCCGCCGGCCGGGCAGCGCCGCGGCGAGCCGCGCGCGCGCGCCCGGGAGGTCGATGTCGCGTTGCCGCAGCGCGGTGGGCGAGGTCGGAAACACCGGGGCGAAGGGGCTGTCGTTGCCGCGCTGCGCCCGGCCCAGGAAAATGCCCTCGACGATCGCCGCGCGGTCGAGCGACAGCGCCAGCGCCTGGCGCACGCGCTTGTCGGCGAACGGCCCGGCGTCGCAGCGCATGTGCACCTGACGGTGCGAGCTGGAGCGCACCGCCTGCACCTTGTAGCGCGGATGATCGAGCAGCGCGCGGCCGCCCTGGACCGCGAAATTGACGACGATGTCGGCGTCGTCGCCCTGCAACGCGAGGATCTGCGATTGCTGGTCGGCGTAGAAGCCGAAGACGATGCGCTCCGGCAGCGCCGGCGCGCCCCAGTACCCGGCATGGCGCACGAAGGACGCGCCCACGCGGGGGGTGAACCGTTCGAGCCGGAACGGACCGGTGCCGATGAAGCTCTGCTCGTAGCGCGCGGCCTGCGGGTCCGCCCGGGCAAGGCGGGCCGGCAGGATCGCGGCGTTGTAATTGTCGGACGAGAGGTAATACGGGAAGTTGCCGTTCGGCGCATCCAGATGAAACGCCACCGTGTGGTCGTCGAGCGCGCGGGTGCCGCCCTGCGACAGCACGCCGTTGAAGACCGACAGTGCGGCGGAGCCCCGCACCGTGTCGGTGAGCCGGTCGAAGCTGGCGACCACGTCCGCCGCGGTCATCGGCTGCCCGTCGTGGAAGCGCACGCCGCGCCGCAGCTGGAACGTCCACACCCGGGCCGTTGCGTCGGGGAACCAGGCGGTCGCCAGCGCGGGACGCAGCGTGAGGGTGTCGCCATCGTCGTCGACCAGGAATTCGCAGGTCTGCGACAGCAGGCAGATCGATGCGGAGTCCGACGCGGTCACGGGATCGATCGCACCGACCGGCGTGAGGCTGGCGACACGGATCGTCGCGCCGGCGCGGGGCGGGGGATGGGCACGGGGTGCCGTGGCCGCAGCCGACGCACCGGCTGCACCGGTCGCGCCGTCACCCGTGCCCGCTGCCATGGCGCCGCGGACGGGGGACGCGAGGACGGCGGCGGCCAGGGACGACAGGCCGGTCGCGCCGGCATAGCGCAGCGCGGTGCGCCGGTCGACGCGGCCCGTCCGGAGCGCTTCGAGCGCATCGTGCAGCAGCGCCTGTTCGAGTTCGCGTCGCGCGGCGCCGGGCGGTGGCTTCATCGGCGTACGCCGCCGTTGCCGCCGCCGCTGTGGAGGCGATCATCGCCGTCGTTGCGCTTGTGGCGCATGTCGCGCATGCCGCCACCCGGCACGTGGTTCGGCACGCTCATTGGGCGCATCGTTCGGTGCCTCCTTTCGTTTTCGCGTTGACGATCGCATCGGGGCCGGGTCGGTCACCCTGCGCGCGCCGCCGCGCGAGGGCGCTGAAAGGAAGGCCGGGATGGCGTCGGTCCTGCGAGAAATCCTGCCGGTACAGCATACCGTAGTTAGGACGCAAAGGCCGAAGGGGCGGGCCGTTACTGCTGATCGCCGCTCAGGCCCTTGATCTGCATGCCGGGGCGGACGCCGTGTTTCGTGAACCAGCCCTGCTCCATTTCCAGCGCATAACGGCCGGCGCGTGTCGGGCAGTGGTTGTTTTCCGTTTCCGCGGCCATTTCGTCGATGTCGCTGATCGTGCCGTCGTCGCCCATGAAGGCGATCGACAGCGGGATCAGCGTGTTCTTCATCCAGAAGCAGTGGCCGGCGCGCTCGTCGAAAACGAACAGCATGCCGGAATTCGGCGCCAGCGATTTGCGGTACATCAGGCCCTGCTCGCGATCGGCGTCGTTGGCGGCGACTTCGGCGTGAATCAGGTTCAGTCCGACGCTGAGCCGGACGGTGGGAAATTGCCCGGGCTGTTTGATCGGATGATCGGCCGGGCCGAGCGGCTGGGCGAGCACGGCCGCGCTGTTGGCGAGCGCGAGGGCGGCGAACGTCACCGTGACGACGCGGCGCAGCGCATGCAGCAGCCGACGGGGCGACGCGATGGCACGGCGCGCGGGCGTATCGGCACGCGCAGCGACGCTGGCGGCGGGGAGATGCAGAGAATTCAAGACCGGTCTCCGGCGGATGGGGGCGGCATCATCTTACTGCACGCCGCCGCCAGCGTGGGGCAGACCACCGCGCCGCGATGCCCGACGGCCGGTGACCTGCCCATAAAAAAAGGGCGGATACGCTATCGTATCCGCCCGCCAACGGCCGTCACGGCGGCCGATGCAACTGTCCTGCTTGTCCTTGAGGTGCCGTGTCGAGCTTACTGCGCAGCCGACGCGGCTTCCACCGTCGATGCCTTCTTGGCCGACTTGCCGGCCTTGTGTGCTTTGTGCGCCTTGTGTGCCGTGTGCTTCTTCGTCATCTTCGTCGACGATGCGGCCACCGGGGTGCTGGCTGCGTCGGAAGCCGGCGTTTGAGCGAACGCAGCAGTAGCGAACAGGCCGGCGATCAGCGCAGCGATCAATTTGTTCATGTCTTCCTCGATCTATCGATTTGGTGGCGACGGTCGCATTTTGCGGCCCGTCATAGCGATAAACGGGACAGCGCGCATTCGGTTGACAGTCGAACGGAAATTTTCGCGCTGTTTCCCGCGCGTCTTTTGCCATCCGGCTCGCGCTATCCCTTGCCCGGTCGCCGTCTTGCCGGCATGCCCGGCGCGTCGGGCAGGCCCGGCAGGCCCGTGGCCCCGTCCCAGGGCGCCTGCGCGGGCAGCTCGGTGGACTCTCCCGGAAGCAGTCCGAGGGCGAACAGATCGAGCGCGCCGATGCCCACCCGCACCAGGCGCAGCGTCGGGTGACCGATGGCCGCCGTCATGCGCCGCACCTGGCGGTTCTTGCCTTCATGGATCGCGATCTCGACCCAGGGGGCCGGAATCGCCGCGCGGTACCGGATGGGGGGATCGCGCCTCCATAACCCGGGCGGCACGTCCAGGCGGGTGACGGTGGCCGGGGCCGTCGTGAAGTCGCCCAGGTCGACGCCGGCGGCCAGGCGGGCGAGCGCGGCGTCCGACGGCATGCCGTCGACCTGGGCCCAATAGCGTTTCACCAGTTTGCGGCGCGGCTCGGTGATGCGCGATTGCAACACGCCGTCGTCGGTCAGCAACAGCAGCCCTTCGCTGTCGACATCGAGACGGCCCGCCGCGTAGACGCCCGGCAAGGTAATGTGGCTGGCGAGCGACGGACGCGTCTCGTGCGGCGAAAACTGGCAGATCGTGCCATACGGCTTGTTGAGGGCAATCAGGGGCATGATGATGGCCAAGGACCGCGCGACGGCACGCGGCTGGGGACGGCGGGAGGGAAGGGGCGTGACGGCAGGCGGGACGGCGGCGTGTGCGCATCTCACCGCGGTCGTGCCCCGCGTCAAATGCAATGGGCGGCAATGGGCGCGTAAAATAGCATGAAAACAAGGGCAGACGGTCCGGCCCTCAATCCTATATCGGAGTCGCCTCATGCCGTACCAACACATCAAGGTCCCTGAAAACGGCCAACCGATCACCGCGCGCGCCGATCATTCGCTCGAGGTTCCGGATCAGCCGATCATTCCCTATATAGAAGGGGACGGCATCGGCGCGGACATCACGCCGGTGATGGTGGCGGTGGTCGACGCGGCGGTGGCGAAATCCTATGGCGGCGAGCGCAGGATCCGGTGGATGGAGATCTTCGCGGGCGAAAAAGCCACACGGGTCTACGGGACGGGCGTCTGGTTGCCCGACGAAACCGTGCAGGTGCTGCGCGAGTATCTGGTCGCCATCAAGGGGCCGTTGACGACGCCCGTCGGCACCGGTATCCGTTCGCTGAACGTTGCGCTGCGGCAACAGCTCGACCTCTACGTCTGCCTGCGTCCGGTCCAGTATTTCAAGGGCGTGCCGTCGCCGATGCGCGAACCCGAGAAGACCGACATGGTGGTGTTCCGGGAAAACTCCGAGGACATTTACGCGGGCATCGAATGGGCGGCCGGCACGCCGGAAGCGGAAAAGGTGATCCGGTTCTTCCGCGAGGAGATGGGCGTGACGCAGATCCGCTTCCCGGACAGTTCGTCGATCGGCGTCAAGCCGGTGTCGCGCGAGGGCACCGAACGGCTGGTGCGCAAGGCGATCCAGTACGCGATCGACCATGACCGCAAATCGGTGACGCTCGTGCACAAGGGCAACATCATGAAGTTCACCGAGGGCGCGTTCCGCGACTGGGGCTATGCGCTGGCACGCGCCGAATTCGGCGGCGAGCCGATCGATGGCGGCCCCTGGCTCAGCATCCGTCATCCGGTTCACGGCGGCGCGATCATCGTCAAGGACTCGATCGCCGACGCCTTCCTCGAGCGCACGCTGCTGCGGCCGGTCGAGTACGACGTGATCGCGACCTTGAATCTGAACGGCGATTACGCGTCCGACGCGCTCGCCGCGCAGGTGGGCGGCGTGGGCATCGCGCCGGGCGCCAACATGTCCGACACGATCGCGATCTTCGAGGCCACGCATGGCACGGCGCCGAAATACGCGGGCAAGGACTACGTCAATCCCGGATCGGAAATCCTGTCCGCCGAAATGATGCTGCGCCATATCGGCTGGACCGAGGCGGCCGACGCGATCATCGCGACGATGCAGAAGACGATCCTGCAGAAAACCGTGACCTACGACTTCGCCCGGTTGATGAAAGGCGCGGAGCAGGTGAGCTGCTCGGGTTTCGGCCGTGCACTGATCGCCAACCTGTAGGCTGGTCGTGACATGCTGCAAGCGCCGGCAGGGGGGCTGGCCAGGCGAAACGCCGGGTTGCGGTCCTGCCCGACCCTAGCGCCGCCGCGTCATCGCCACGCGACAGCCAGGGCGCCTAGCCGCCTTCCTGGATGTTGGACGCCTGTTTGCCCTTCGGACCCTGTACGACCTCGAAGGCCACCTTCTGGCCTTCCTTCAGCGTCTTGAACCCGTTCATCTGGATCGCCGAAAAGTGTGCGAACAGATCCTCGCCCCCTTCATCCGGGGTGATGAAACCGAACCCCTTCGCGTCGTTGAACCATTTCACCGTCCCCGTCGCCATCCTGCTTCCCCTTTGAAGCCATTGCCGATCGACCGACCCCTGCGACACCGATCCCGTCCCCGGGTCGCGGGTCATCGCCTCTGATGCATGTGCCGGACATGCGTTTTCAGGAAAATGCCATTTCGATTTTTGGTGCTCTTTATTCAACTGTCAAGCGATTTTTAGCGCACACTGGGAGGCCTGGCGCACGGTGACGAAGAGGCTGTCGCCTTGCGCTCGGCAGGGTATTCTGGAGGCGTGGCAAGACGTCTTGAAAAGGGCGATACTGGGCCCAGATAGGGGGCAGAATCCCCTCCCGAAAACATCCGACAGGTGTGCGATACTGGGTGCTGCGTGACCGACGCGGCCTGTCGGTCGTTGATCCATGACGTTGTCCCGCCATTTGGCGCGTCCCCCGGAAAAGGGGTCTCGAAAAATGATTCCGCCTCCGACCGGGGCGGATCGCGGGGCGGCGCAAGATGTTTAGAATGGACGTATGGCGATCATCCCGAACAAGCAAGACGGCACCGTTCTCGAGCGGCAGGAGCAGAAGCTGAAGCCGCCGTCCATGTTCAAAGTCGTGTTGTTGAACGACGATTTCACGCCGATGGAGTTCGTGATCATGGTCATTCAGCAATATTTCAACAAGGATCGGGAAACTGCGTCGCAGATCATGCTGAAGGTGCACCGCGATGGCAGGGGAATTTGTGGGGTCTTTTCGCGAGATGTCGCGGCGACCAAGGTTGAGCAAGTTGTCACACATGCACGGCAGGCGGGACATCCCCTGCAATGCGTGATGGAGGAAGCATGATTGCCCAGGAACTGGAAGTCAGTCTGCATATGGCGTTCATGGAAGCGCGACAGGCGCGCCATGAATTCATCACGGTCGAACATCTTCTGCTTGCGCTGCTCGACAATCCGACGGCAGCGGAAGTGCTGCGCGCCTGCGCGGCGAACATCGATGATCTGCGGCAGAATCTCCGCAATTTCATCCATGACAATACGCCGACCGTCCCGGGTACCGACGACGTCGATACCCAGCCGACGCTCGGTTTCCAGCGCGTGATCCAGCGCGCGATCATGCACGTCCAGTCGACGTCCAACGGCAAGAAGGAAGTGACCGGCGCGAACGTGCTGGTCGCGATCTTCGGCGAAAAGGACTCGCACGCGGTGTACTACCTGCAACAGCAGGGCGTCACGCGGCTGGATGTCGTGAATTTCATCTCGCACGGCATCGCCAAGGCGGGGTCCGGCGAACAGGCGAAGGCGGCGGATGCGAGCGTCGAATCCGAAGAGGGCGCTGCCCAGAAGGAAACGCCGCTTGCGCAGTTCACGCAGAACCTGAACCAGTCGGCGAAGGATGGTCGCATCGACCCGCTCATCGGCCGTGAAGCCGAGGTGGAGCGCGTCGTGCAGGTGCTGTGCCGCCGCCGCAAGAACAACCCGCTGCTGGTGGGCGAGGCCGGGGTCGGCAAGACGGCGATCGCCGAGGGCCTGGCCTGGCGCATCACGCGCGGCGAGGTGCCGGACATCCTCGCGGACGCGATCGTCTATTCGCTCGACATGGGCGCGCTGCTGGCCGGCACCAAGTACCGGGGCGACTTCGAGCAGCGTCTGAAGACGGTGCTGAAGGAATTGAAGGACCGTCCGCACGCGGTGCTGTTCATCGACGAGATCCATACGCTGATCGGGGCCGGCGCGGCGTCGGGCGGCACGCTGGACGCGTCGAACCTGCTGAAGCCGGCGTTGTCCTCGGGACAGCTGAAGTGCATCGGCGCGACGACGTTCACCGAATACCGCGGCATTTTCGAAAAGGACGCGGCGCTGTCGCGGCGCTTCCAGAAGATCGACGTGCCGGAACCGACCGTCGAGCAGACGGTGGCGATCCTGCGCGGTCTGAAGTCGCGTTTCGAGGAGCATCACGGCGTGAAGTACACGTCGGGCGCGTTGACCGCGGCGGCGGAACTGTCCGCGCGCTTCATCACGGACCGTCATCTGCCGGACAAGGCAATCGATGTGATCGACGAGGCGGGTGCCGCGCAACGGATCCTGCCGAAGTCGAAGCAGAAGCGCACGATCGGCAAGTCCGAGATCGAGGACATCATCTCGAAGGTCGCCCGCGTCCCGCCGCAAAGCGTGTCGCAGGACGACCGCAGCAAGCTGCAGACGCTGGACCGCGATCTGCGGGCGGTGGTGTTCGGCCAGGAACCGGCGATCGACGCGCTGTCCGCGGCGATCAAGATGGCGCGGGCGGGGTTGGGCAAGATGGACAAGCCGATTGGCTCGTTCCTGTTCTCGGGCCCGACGGGCGTGGGCAAGACCGAAGTGGCGAAGCAGCTGGCGTTCACGCTGGGCATCGAGCTGATCCGCTTCGACATGTCCGAGTACATGGAACGGCACGCGGTCAGCCGGCTGATCGGCGCGCCTCCCGGTTACGTGGGCTTCGACCAGGGCGGCCTGCTGACCGAGGCTGTCTCGAAAAAGCCGCACTGCGTGCTGCTGCTCGACGAGATCGAGAAGGCGCATCCGGATATCTACAACGTGCTGCTGCAGGTGATGGACCACGGCACGCTGACGGACAACAACGGTCGCAAGGCGGATTTCCGCAACGTCATCATCATCATGACGACGAACGCGGGCGCCGAGGCGATGCAGAAGTCGTCGATGGGCTTCACGAACCGTCGCGAGACGGGCGACGAGCTGGCCGACATCAAGCGGATGTTCACGCCGGAGTTCCGCAACCGGCTGGATGCGATCATCAGCTTCCGTGCGCTGGACGAGGAAATCATCCTGCGCGTGGTCGACAAGTTCCTGATGCAGCTCGAAGACCAGCTGCACGAGAAGAAGGTCGACGTGCAGTTCAGCGATGCATTGCGCAAGTTCCTCGGCAAGCACGGCTTCGACCCGCTGATGGGCGCGCGACCGATGCAGCGCCTGATCCAGGACACGATCCGGCGCGCGCTGGCCGACGAGTTGCTGTTCGGCAAGCTGGCGAACGGCGGACGCGTGAGCGTCGACGTCGACGAGCACGACAAGGTGCAGCTGACGTTCGACGACAGCGGCGCACCGCGCAATCAGAGTCCGGAGACGGTCGAAGTCGAATGACGCCCTGGCCCGACGCCCCGGTTCAGGCCGGAGCGGGAGGGCGCAAGCGGTGAAAAAGCCCCGTCACGCGTTTTGCGTGCCGGGGCTTTTCCTATGGCGCGTACGGGGTGCGCAAGGTGCGCGGGTGCCGGACGACGAAGCGCGCTACAGGGGCGCCATTCAGTTGCGACCGGTGCTGCCGAACCCGCCGGCGCCGCGTTCGCTGGCGGTGAAATCATCGACGATCGCGAACTGCGCCTGCATGACCGGCACGATCACCAGCTGCGCGAGCCGGTCGAACGGTTGCAGGTCGAAAGCGTCCTGGCCGCGGTTCCAGGTGGACAGCATCACCTGCCCCTGGTAGTCCGAATCGATCAGTCCGACCAGATTGCCGAGCACGATGCCGTGCTTGTGACCCAGACCCGAGCGCGGCAGGATCATCGCCGCGTAGCCCGGGTCGGCGAGGTGGATCGCGATGCCGGTGGGGACCAGGACGGTCTGTCCGGGCGCGATGGTCAACGGCGCATCCAGACAGGCGCGCAGATCGAGTCCGGCGCTGCCGGGCGTGGCGTAGGCGGGGAGTTGCGCGCGCATGCGCGCATCGAGGATCTTGATTTCAAGCTTCATGAGAGGACGAGGCGGGTGAGGCGGAAAAAGGGACAGGGGAGGGGGCGGTCGACCGCGTATCGGACATCGCGGGCAGGGCAGGCGACGCGGGGAGGACGGCGGCAGGCGCGGTGACGGTCGCGGCTGCGGGCGACGCCGTGGGCATGACGGCAGCGATGCGCCGTGCGATCTCGGCGACCAGCAGGCGCGCCAGCGTCAGTTTGTCGCCCGCCGGCAACGGATGCGCCCCTTCGGCATCGAACAATACGATTTCGTTGTCGTCCCTGCCAAAGGTCAGGTGCCCCAGATTGCCGACGATCAGGGGAATGTTCTTCGACTTGCGCTTGGCCTGCGCGTGTGCCTCCAGGTGCTGCGTCTCGGCGGCGAAGCCGACGCAATATGGCCCGTCGGTCAGCGCGGCGACTTCGGCGAGGATATCGGGATTCTCGGTGAAGGCGATGGCCGGCGGCCCGTTCGCGCGCCGCTTGATCTTCTCGGCGTGGGGCGCGGCGGGGCGCCAGTCCGCCACCGCCGCCACCGCGACGAAGAGGTTCGCGCCTCGCGCCGCCGCGAGGACGGCCGCGCGCATCTGCGCGGCGGTCTCGACATCGGTCCGGGTCACGCCCCAGGGGACCGGGAGCGCGGTGGGGCCGCTGATCAGCTCCACCCGCGCGCCGGCTTCCGCCGCCGCGCGCGCGATCGCATAGCCCATCTTGCCGCTCGAGCGGTTGGTGATGCCGCGCACCGGGTCGATCGGTTCGAACGTCGGCCCCGCGGTGATCACGACGCGCTGACCGGCGAGCCGTTGCGGCTGGAACGACGCCACCAGCGCGTCGCAGATCTGCTGGGCTTCGAGCATCCGGCCCTCGCCGGTTTCGCCGCACGCCTGCTCGCCGGCGGCCGGACCGAGAATGGCCACGCCGTCGGCGCGCAACTGCGCGACGTTGCGCCGGGTCGCGGGATTCGACCACATCTGCCGGTTCATCGCCGGCACCACGCTCAGCGGACAGTCCCGGGCGATGCACAGGGTCGTCAGCAGGTCGTCCGCGTGACCGTGCGCGAGGCGCGCGAGGAAATCGGCCGATGCCGGCGCGATCACGATCGCATCGGCGCGGCGCGACAGATCGATATGCGCCATGCCGTTGCCGTCCTGCGCCGCCCATTCGTCGAGCTGCACCGGCCGGCCGGTCAACGCCTGCATCGTCAGCGGCGTGATGAAGCGGGTGGCGGCGTGCGTCATCGCCACCTGCACGGTGGCGCCGGCCTTGACCAGCAGGCGCGCCAGTTCCGCGATCTTGTAACAGGCGATGCCGCCGGTGAGGCCCAGCACCAGATGACGGCCGGCCAGTGCGCCGGCATCGCGCGTAAGGGGAAGATTCATATCGACCTCGGTATCGACCGTATCTGTCGTAATGACGGCGCCGCGCGGCGCGCCGCGCAGGCGCATGCCGGGTTCAGCGGCTGCCGCGCACACGCCGCAGTTCGTCGAACACCAGCAGCACGGCGCCGACGCAGATGGCGCTGTCGGCCAGATTGAAGGCCGGCCAGTGCCAGTGGTTCACATGGACGTCGAGAAAGTCGATCACATGGCCATAGAGCACGCGATCGATGACGTTGCCGATCGCGCCGCCCATGATCAACGCGAGCGCGGTGGCGAACAGCTTCTGCGCGCTGTGCCGTTTCAGCAGATAGCAGATCACCAGCGCCGCGACGATGCCCAGCACCGTGAAGAGCCACCGTTGCCAGCCGCCCGCGGCCGCCAGGAAGCTGAAGGCGGCGCCCGGGTTGTAGACCAGCACCAGATTGAAGAAGCCCGTGACGGCCCGGCCCTCGCCGTAGGCGAAGGTGTGCAGGATCGAGACCTTGCTCAACTGGTCGAGCAGGATCGTGATCAGCGCGATCCCCAGCCAGGGCAGCAGGGAGCCGGCCTGGGTCGCGCCGCCTGGCGAGGAACCGCCGGGCGGACCGCTCGGGCGCACGTGCGCGTGGGATTTGACGGCCATTACGCTGCGCTCCTGTTTTCACCCGCGCCGAAGAGATTGCTGAAGCACCGCCCGCACAAGGTCGGATGCGCGGGATCGATGCCGACATCGCTGCGATGATGCCAGCAACGCTCGCATTTGGGGGCGCCCGACGTCTGGATCGTCACGGCCGGCGAAGCGTCGTCCGCCACGCGTTCGACCACCGCCTGAGACGTGATCAGCACGAATTTGAGATCGTCGCCCAGGCTCGCCAGCGCGTCGTACCGCGCGCCCGATGCCTGCAGCAGCACCTCGGCCTGCAGCGACGAGCCGATACGGTTCTCGGTCCGGGCTTCCTCGAGCGCCTTCGTGACCTCGCCGCGCACGTCGCGCAGCAATTGCCACTTTTCGAGCAGCGCGGCCGCATCGGCGATTTCCGGATACGCGTGGAACAGTCCGGTGAAAAGCGTCTCGCTCTGCGGATGCAGCACCTGCGAGGCTTCCTCGGCGGTGAACGACGCGAACGGCGCCATCAGCGCCAGCAGGCCGTTCGCGATATGCCAGAGCGCGCTCTGCGCCGCACGCCGCGCGGGCGATGCGGGCGTCATCGTGTACAGGCGGTCCTTCAGCACGTCCAGATAGAAGCCGCCCAGGTCCTCCGAGCAGAATGTCTGGATCGCGGCCACCACCGGGTGGAACTCGTAGCGCTCGTAGTGCGCCAGCACCTGCGCCTGCAACGCCGCGGTGCGCGCCACCGCGTAGCGGTCGATTTCCAGCCACTGCTCCGGGGGCAGCGCATCGCGCGTCGCATCGAAGTCGGACAGGTTCGCCAGCAGGAAGCGCAGCGTGTTGCGGATCCGCCGATACCCCTCGACCACGCGCTTGAGGATCTCGTCGGAGATCGACAGCTCGCCGGAATAGTCGGTCGACGCGACCCACAGCCGGATGATCTCGGCGCCGAGCTTGTCCGACACTTCCTGCGGCACGATCGTGTTGCCGATCGATTTCGACATCTTGCGGCCTTCGCCGTCGACCGTGAAGCCGTGCGTGAGCAGCGCCTTGTACGGCGCGCGGCCGTCCAGCATCGCGCCGCTGAGCAGCGACGAATGGAACCAGCCGCGATGCTGGTCCGAGCCTTCGAGGTACAGGTCCGCCGGATAGG
Organism: Janthinobacterium lividum; assembly: GCA_050955065.1. Taxonomy (GTDB): domain Bacteria; phylum Pseudomonadota; class Gammaproteobacteria; order Burkholderiales; family Burkholderiaceae; genus Robbsia. The sequence goes on from JBPBQT010000149.1 coordinate 15,746, forward strand.
CGAGCGTGTCCTTGTGCGAGCCGCGCAGCACGTGCCAGTGCGTCGTGCCCGAATCGAACCAGACGTCGAGCGTATCGCGGTTCTTCTCGTAGTGCGCGGCGTCGTCGCCCAGCAACTCGGCCGGGTCCAGCCGCTGCCAGGCCTCGATGCCTTCCCGCTCGACCCGGTCGGCGACCTGTTCGAGCAGTTCGACCGAGCGCGGATGCAGCTCGCCGGTCTCCCTGTGCACGAAAAAGGCCATCGGCACGCCCCACTGGCGCTGGCGCGACAGCGTCCAGTCCGGGCGGTTCGCGATCATGTTGAACAGCCGCTGCTTGCCCCACGCGGGGAAGAACTGCGTGGCCTCGACGCCGGCCAGCGCGGTCTCGCGCAGCGACGCGCCGCCGTCGGCGGGCGTGCGATCCATGCCGGCGAACCACTGGGACGTCGCGCGGTAGATGATCGGCGTCTTGTGGCGCCAGCAGTGCATGTAGCTGTGCACGTGCGCCTCGTCGTGCCACAGCGTGCCGGCGGCGCGCAGCGTCTCGATGATCCTCGGGCCGGCTTCCCAGATCGTCAGGCCGCCGAACAGCGGCAGGCTCGTCGCGAAGTGGCCGTCGCCCATCACCGGGCCGAGGATGTCGTCGTCCTGCATGCCGTGCGCCTTGCACGACAGGAAGTCCTCGATACCGTAGGCCGGCGCCGAGTGCACGACGCCCGTGCCGGCGTCCAGCGTGACGTAGTCGCCCAGATACACCGGCGAGGTCCGCGCATAGCCCGCGTCGACCGTGGCCAGCGGATGGTGGAAGCGGATGCCCGACAGTTTCTCGCCGGTGGTGACGGCAACGATCTCGCTGCCTTCGCCCAGCGCGGCCAGACCGTACTGCTTCAGCGACGGCGCGACCCGCTCGGTGGCAAGCACCAGCAGGCCGGCCGGGGTGCGCACCAGCGCGTATTCGATTTCCGGATGCAGGTTCAGCGCCTGGTTCGACGGGATCGTCCACGGCGTCGTCGTCCAGATGACGATCTGGCCGCCCTGGCCCGCGTAGCCGCCGGTATTGGCGGGCAGCGCGTCCAGGCCGAACGCCTGGGCGAGTTTTTCCGGTTCCGCGAACGGAAAGCCGACGTCGATCGCCGGATCGGTGCGGTCCTTGTACTCGACCTCGGCCTCGGCCAGCGCCGAACCGCAATCGAAGCACCAGTTGACCGGTTTCAGACCGCGATAGACATAGCCCTTTTCAAGAATCCGCGCGAGCGCGCGCAGCTCGCCGGCCTCGTTGACGAAATTCATCGTCTTGTACGGGTTGTCCCAGTCGCCCAGCACGCCCAGCCGCTCGAAGTCCGCCTTCTGGCTTTCGATCTGGCCGGCCGCGTACTCGCGCGCGCGGCGTTGCATCTCGGCGATCGGCAGGTTCTTGCCGAACTGTTTCTCGATCTGGATCTCGATCGGCATGCCGTGGCAGTCCCAGCCCGGCACGTAGGCGGCGTCGAAGCCCGCGAGCGTGCGCGCCTTGACGATCATGTCCTTCAGGATCTTGTTGACCGCGTGGCCGAGGTGGATCGCGCCGTTCGCATAAGGCGGGCCGTCGTGCAGCACGAACTTCGGACGTCCGGCGCTGGCGACGCGGATCTTCTGATAGATCTTGCGGTCCTGCCATTCCTTGACCCACAGCGGCTCGCGGCGGGGTAGGTCGCCGCGCATCGGGAACGGCGTGTCGAGCAGGTTGACCGGGTATTTCGACGCCGGCCTGTCCGCGTTGCGGTCGGGCTTGGCCTTCTTGCCTTGCGGGTTGCCTTTCTGCTTGCCCTGTGTGCCCGCCGGGGGCGCGGCGGTGGCGGCATTGTCCTGCGTCATGCCGTCCTGCGGCGTCGACTGGGCGTTCACGGCATTCACGGCGTTCGAATCGGCTTGTTTATCGCTCATCGTTTCTAATGGTAGGTTGACGCAAGCAGCGGGGCGGCGTTCGACCGCGGCAGGCGGGTTCGACGGGGGCGCGGCCGGATCAGCGTCGGCCGCATCTGACGGAGCGCTTCGGCGGGCCCGTTACTCGGGCTGGACGCCGATCAGCTAATTCGATCGGTGATGCCGGTGGGGTTGCCGGGAGGACCCTTGACGGGATCATCGACGAGGCTGTCGAAATACGCGCGTGCGTGCGCGACGTCGCGCCGGATCGCCGCGCTCAGCGCGGGCAGGTCCACATACCGCTCCTCGTCCCGCAGTTTTTTCAGGAATTCGATGCGCACGACCTTGCCGTACGCGTTCCCCGTCCAGTCGAGCACATTGACCTCGAGCAGGATGCGTCCCGAGTCGTCGACCGTGGGCCGCAGCCCCAGGCTGGCCACCGCGGGGAGGGGCGTCGGCGCGAGGCCGTGCACCCGCACCACGAGAATGCCGGCCAACGCCGGGCGCTTGTGCGCGACGCGCAGGTTCAGCGTCGGAAAGCCGAGTTCGCGTCCCAGTTTCTGACCGTGCACGACGTGACCGGAAATCATGTACGGCCGGCCCAGCAGCGCCGCGGCGGCGTCGAGGTCGCCTGTCATCAACGCGGCGCGGACCGCGGAACTCGAGATGCGCGCGCCGTTGTCGGCGGCCAGCGTCGCCATGCGTTCCACCGCGAAGCCATGCGCGGTACCGGCGCGTTGCAGCGCGTCGAAATCGCCCGCGCGGCGCGCGCCGTAGCGGAAATCGTCCCCGACCATCACCCAGCGCGCGTGCAGCCCGTTGACGATCACGTTCTCGATGAAGGCGTCGGGCGGCTGCGCCGCGAAGGTGTGATTGAAATGCTCGACGACGACCCGGTCGACCTGCGCCTGCTCCAGCGCCTCGAGCTTGTCGCGCAGCAGGGAGATGCGGGGCGGCGCGCCGCCCGGGTTGAAGAATTCGCGCGGATGCGGCTCGAAGGTCATCACGCACAGGGGCAGGTTCAGCGAATCCGCCGCCGCACGGGCGTGCGCGAGCAGCGCCTGGTGCCCGCGATGGACACCGTCGAAATTGCCGATCGTCAGGGCGCATGGCGCCCTGCTTTCCGCATTGGGAAGACCCCTGAAAACTTTCACGATGACTGTCGGCCGATTTGCGGAAACTTCAGCAAAGCATTCGATTATAGACGAAGCGGGTGAGAGTTGGACGGCATGCGGCTTTTCCGGGGCCGCGGAGTGATAAAATCCGCCGGATGAACAATATCGTGATCCTGTTGTCGGGCCGTGGCACGAACATGCGCGCGATCGTCGACGCCTGCGCGGCCGAGGAATGGCCGGCGCGCGTCGTCGCGGTCGTGTCGAATCGCGCCGATGCGGCAGCCGGCGAAGCGCTCGACTATGCGCGCGCACGCGGCATCCATACCGTGATGCTCGAGCATGCCGCCTATGCGTCGCGCGACGCGTACGACCGGGCGCTGATGACGCATATCGACGCGTTCGCCCCCGACCTGCTGGTGCTGGCCGGCTTCATGCGCGTGCTGGGTGCGGATTTCGTCCAGCACTACGCCGGGCGGTTGTTGAACATCCATCCGTCGCTGCTGCCCAGCTTCGCGGGTCTGAAGACCCACGAACGCGCACTCGCGGCGGGTGTGCGCCTGCACGGCACCACCGTCCATTTCGTGACGGCCGAATTGGATTGCGGTCCCATCGTCGCCCAGGCGGCGGTGCCGGTCCGCGACGACGACGATTCCGCCCGGCTTGCCGCACGCGTGCTGCGCGCCGAGCATCTTCTTTATCCCAGGGCGGTACGATGGTTCGTCGAAGGACGACTGTCGATCGAGGGTTCGCGCGTGCTGGCACGCCTGGACCCCCCCGAATCACAGTGGCTATTCGCCACGGAGTGCGCATGAAACTGCACGGCTTTCTGATCGGCCAGACCGAGACTTTGCTCGCCGACGTTCTACAATTCACCGGACCGGCGGACGCCATGGTCAGCCGCTTCTTTCGCGCGCATCCGAAGCTCGGCCACGCCGAGCGGGGCGTCATCGCCGAGGCGATCTTCGCGGTGCTGCGCCGGCGCATGGAGTTCGCGCACCTGTCCGAGAGCGGCAGCGGTTCGCCGGCGCGCCGGCTCACGCTGCTGGGCCTGATGCAGACCGTCGGCCGCACGGCACTCAAGCACCACGTGTCGCCGACCGAGCAGGCATGGCTCGAACACGTCGCGACGATCGATCCGAAAAACCTGCCGTTGCGCATCCGCACCAATCTGCCGGACTGGATCTACAACGGCTTCGCCGAACGGTTCGACGCCGAGGGCATGTCCGCGCTCGCGGCCGCGCTGAACTACCCGGCGCCGCTCGATCTGCGCGTCAACACGCTGAAGGCGAATCGCGAGAAGGTGCTCGAGTCGTTGCGCGAGTCCGGACACGAGGCCGAGGAAACACCGTTCTCGCCGGTGGGCGTGCGCCTGGCGGGCAAACCCGCGCTGACCCGCATGCCGTTGTTCCAGGAGGGCTGGATCGAGGTGCAGGACGAGGGCAGCCAGTTGCTGTGCCAGCTGGTCGCGCCCAAGCGGGGCGAGATGGTCGTCGACTTCTGCGCGGGCGCCGGCGGCAAGACCCTGGCGCTCAGTGCGATGATGCGCTCGAGCGGCCGGCTCTACGCATTCGACGTGGCCGAACGGCGGCTCGCGAAAATGAAGCCGCGCGCCGCGCGCAGTGGTCTGTCGAACGTGCATCCGATCGTCATCGACAGCGAGAACGACATCAAGATCCGGCGGCTCGCCGGCAAGATCGATCGGGTGCTGGTGGATGCGCCGTGCAGTGGTCTGGGCACGCTGCGCCGCAACCCGGACCTGAAGTGGCGTCAGACACCGGCAACGATTACCGAACTGGTGCCCAAGCAGACGGCGATCCTGGCCGCCGCCGCACGGTTGTTGAAACCGGGCGGCCGGCTGGTGTACGCCACCTGCAGCCTGATGCGGGCCGAGAACGAAGAAATCGTCGAGGCCTTCCTGGCGGGAAACGACCAGTTCGAACTGATTCCGGCGAACAAGGTGCTGGCCGAGCAGAAGATTGACCTGGACACAGGGGAGTACCTGTCGCTGTTGCCGCACCGCCACGGCACCGATGGCTTCTTCGCCGCCGTCATGCAGCGTAAAGCGGCCCCGGTGGCTGCAAAGCCCGTGCCGGCGGACGTGGAGCGGGATCCGGAATGAAACTGCGGAGAGCTTGATCCAGCGCAAGGCCGTGTCAAGAGCGAAGGTTACAATTTCCTCTCAATTTAGTCTGAACCGATGAGTTAGAATTGGATCTGACGTAAGTTGACGGCACGTTCGCGACAGATTACCGTTGCGAACGGATCGGAAAGCCGTTCTGCCTGGTTTTGCTCGTTCTCTCTGTTTTTCCTGTAAGGGTCCACTATCTTGCTCGACTCCCTGCTTCAGTTTTTTGCCCACGGCGCGCTGGATTTGTCGTGGTGGCAAATCGTGCTGTACACGCTCGCCGTGACGCATATCACGATTCTGAGCACGACCATTTATCTGCACCGTTGCCAGGCGCACCGGGCACTCGATCTGCATCCCGCGGTCAGTCATTTATTCCGATTCTGGCTGTGGGCGACCACCGGCATGGTCACGAAGGAATGGGCGGCGATCCATCGCAAGCATCACGCGAAATGCGAGACCGAAGAAGATCCGCACAGCCCGCAGACACGCGGCCTGAAGAAGGTGCTGTTCGAAGGCGCGGAACTGTATCGCGATGAAGCCCGCAACGAGGAAACCATGAAGAAGTTCGGTCATGGCACCCCGGACGACTGGCTCGAGCGCAACGTCTATTCGCGTTACAACATCATGGGCGTGAGCCTGCTGATGGTGCTCAACGTCGCGATGTTCGGTCTCGTCGGTCTGTCTGTCTGGGCGATCCAGATGGTCTGGATCCCGTTCTGGGCGGCAGGCGTCGTCAACGGCATAGGACACTTCTTCGGCTATCGCAATTTCAACTGCGAGGATGCCAGCACGAACCTGTTTCCGCTCGGCCTGCTGATCGGTGGTGAAGAGCTGCACAACAATCACCACACGTACGCCACGTCGGCCAAGTTCTCGAACAAGTGGTACGAATTCGATGTTGGCTGGATGTGGATCCGCGTGCTGTCGGCCTGCAAGCTGGCCCACGTGAAAAAGATCGCGCCGACCCCGAAGCTGGTGAACAACAAGACCGCGGTCGATCTGGAAACGCTGCAGGCCGTGCTGTCGAACCGGTATGAAGTGATGGAGCGCTACACGAACACGCTGCGTCGGGCGTACCGCCAGGAGCTTGCACACGTCAAGTCTCTGGGGGCGATCGACAAGTATCGCGAGTTCAAGAGCGGCAGCAAGTGGTTCCACAAGGAAGAAGCGGTGCTGGCCGACAAGCAAAAGGCGCAGTTGCCCGAGATTCTCGCGCAAAGCAGCGCGCTGCGCACTTTCTACGAGTTGCGCGGGGAACTGGCGACGATCTGGGAACGTTCGAACGTGTCGCGCGAACAGCTGGTGCTGCAATTGCAGGCCTGGTGCCAGCGCGCGGAGCAAAGCGGCATCACCGCCTTGCAGGATTTCGCCATCCGGCTGCGTCGCTACGCCTGAGTTTGTCGCTATACTCGAAGCGTGATGGGCGTGTCGGCGGGATGCGGCAAAAGAGGAACCCCGCTTCGGCGGGGTTTTTTGCGATTGGGTCACGGAAACGGTTGAAGCAATGGAACGGTCGGACGGTCAGACGGCGGAGCAGGTCGCACCGAGCACAGGGGTGTCTTTCTTCGACAAGGTGGATGCTGAATACAAGGGGGCACTGCGCGCCGCACGCGATGCGAACGTCACGGCGGCCCTGTTGGAGGATATCGGCACCGGTGATCAGACAGGGCGGCTGGTACCGGCCGACGAGATGCGACGCGCGCTCATCATCGTGCGCGAGGCGGCCTGTCTTTGCGGCAGTCCCTGGTTCGACGAGGTCATGCATCGCATCGACCCCCGCATCGAGATCACGTGGCAGGTGGCAGAGGGCGCGTGGATGCACCCCGGCATGCCGGTGTGCGAGATGCGCGGCCCGGTGCGCGCGTTGCTGACCGCCGAGCGCAATGCGTTGAACTTCCTGCAACTGCTCTCCGGCGTCGCCACGACGACCCGCCGCTACGTCGAATTGCTCGATGGCACCGCGGCACGGGTGCTCGATACCCGCAAGACCTTGCCTGGTCTGCGTCTGGCGCAGAAATACGCGGTGCGCGTGGGGGGCGGCGAGAATCAACGGCTCGCGCTCTACGACGGCATTCTGATCAAGGAGAATCACATCGCCGCGGCGGGCGGCGTGGGCGCTGCGCTGGAAGCCGCATGGGCGTTGAACGCGGGGGTGCCGGTACAGATCGAGGTCGAATCGATCGCGCAGCTGCATGAAGCGCTCGCCCATGGCGCCACGTCGATCCTGCTCGACAATTTCAATGTCGCGATGATGCGCGAGGCGGTGCAGATCAGTGGGGAAAAGATCCTGCTGGAGGTGTCGGGCGGCGTCAATGCCGATTCGATCCGGGCGTTCGCCGAAACCGGCGTCGACCGGATCTCCGTCGGCGTGTTGACGAAGGACGTGCGGGCCACGGATTATTCGATGCGCATCATCGACTGAACCTGCACCGCACCGGTCCGGCCGATCGGTCCGGTGGACAGGGCGGGAAACGCGCGCGGACATGAAAAAACCCCGCGGGCGGGGTTTTTTTGCGAAGCGGCCATGCTGTGCGGCGTGGCCTTGTCAGACAAGCAGGAAGCAAGGCGCTGCGCGGGGCAGGGCGTTGCTTCCGTCAGCTTATTTGATCTTCGTTTCCTTGTACGGCACGTGCTTGCGGGCGACGGGATCGTACTTCGAGATCTCCATCTTTTCCGGCATCGTCCGTTTGTTCTTCGTCGTCGTGTAGAAGTGACCCGTACCTGCGGTCGACTCCAGCTTGATCTTGTCGCGTGCGCCCTTGGCCATCTGAGATCCCCTTAAGCGTGACCGCGTGCGCGCAGGTCTGCGAGCACGGAGTCGATGCCGTTCTTGTCGATCACGCGCAGTGCCGCGGTCGAGATGCGAAGACGCACGAAGCGGTTTTCGCTCTCAACCCAGATACGACGGCTCTGCAGATTCGGCAGGAAACGACGCTTGGTCTTGTTGTTGGCGTGGGAAACGTTGTTGCCGACCATCGGCCCTTTCCCCGTCACGATGCATTTGCGTGCCATG
>JBPBQT010000150.1:0-15951 GCA_050955065.1 Janthinobacterium lividum
GGACGGGCTCTGCCGAATGGCACGCGGCGCAGGGCGCCGGGCCGGACGACTGGCTGAACGCAGCGCACGCGTACGCGACGATTTCCAATGTCTCGCGTTCCGGCCTGCCGTCGAACGCGGCGCCGCACGCGGCTTACCAAGCCACGGTGACCAGCGATGCGGCCAGCGTCACGGTCAGCTTGCTGGACGACGTGACCAAGCGTGTGATGTCGACGGACTACATCGATGCCTCTCGCATACGCATCGCCGCCGAGGACGGACGCGTGGCGCTGACCGGCATCGTTGCCGACGAACGGAGCAAGGCCCAGATTGAACAACTCGTCGCAGGATGCGATGGTGTGCAGGGAATCGACAACCAGTTGCGCATCGAACGTGCAGCCGGTGACAGATAGAGGACGATGGCCATCTCGAAGGTGGCACATACGATCCTCGACAACACTAGCAAAAGGAGAAAATAATATGAAGGCGATTCACATCATCAAATCCGTCGGGGGTATTGCGTGCCTGTCCTTGGCATTGGCTGCCAATGCACAAGTTACTGTCACCGATTCCGCTGCCAGCCACACCGCAGTGACCACGACGCACGAAACGGCCGGCGAGCACATCAGCGACGCGACCGTGACGACGAAGGTCAAGGCCTCCCTGGCTACCGAGAAGGGCCTGAGGGCGCTGCACATCCACGTCAAGACCCGCAACGGCGTTGTGCGTCTGACGGGTTCGGTGCCTGATGCCGCCCAGAAGTCGTTGGCCGCAGAAACGGCTGCGAACGTGAGCGGCGTCAAGTCGGTTCGCAACCATTTGAAACTGGTTGCAGAATAAGTCACGTCTTTTCCGTCTTTTCATCCTACTGTTTTTCTCAGGAGTCTGACATGAACAAGTTTTCGAAAATCGCTTTGGTTGCCGCACTGTCGATCGGCGTTGCTGCGCCGGTCTTCGCACAGAAGGACCCGACTGCAGGCACGACGAATTCGGACGTGACCGCAAGCACCACGACGGGCGCTTCGTCGACGGGTGCGGGTCATCACGTCATGCATTCGAAGAAGAACAAGAAGGCAATGAGCGCCGATGGTGCCAGCGCCGCCGAGTAAGCAGATGTGAGAGGGTTGTCGCAGCGGTACGGGCGGCAACTCCTTACAAAAAAACGGGCCTCGGCCCGTTTTTTTTCGTCCCGCCGGATACCCGGCGATCAGTTAGCTGCGCGCAGCTAACTTATCACGCAGATCGCGGATGACGTTGTGGTTCTGCAGCACACCCTGGTACTGCTTCTCGACCAGTGCACGCACGTCGGCGGGCAATTCCTTGTCCAGGGCCTCGCGATAGTTTTTCTTGGCTGCATCCTCACCACGCTCGACTTCCGACAGGATGGAGTGATCGTCCTGCGACGTCACCGTTGCCTTGACCTGCAGCCAGCCGCGATGCAGCGCACCCGTTACCGATCCCGACGTTTCCGGCTTTTCGCCCAGGCGCGTGACCTCTGCCTGCAATGCGCTGACAGCCGTGGCGCAATCCTGCGCACGCGAAGCAAACAGCGCTTTCAGTTCGACGTCCTTGGTTTCCTCGGCGGCTTTGCGAAAGCCCTGTTCCCCATCCTTCGAGGTTTCGATCAGATCATTCAAAACGGAAGCGACTTCGTTAGCCATTTGTTCATCTCCTTGGTTTGAGGGCGTCCTTCGTGCAGGCGATTTTCTTGCATGCCGACGGATGGGGCCCGATGGCGCTGACTATGCGGCATACCCTTAATGAGGAGCACATCGCGTGCCAGGCATCACTACCCGGCAGGGCGGTCAGACAGGGTCGGTTGGCAATGCGGGATCCGACGAGCATGGAATCTTCGGGAATTCTGAAGACCGCGTGTATGAAGACGCTGCGATGGTTTCGCATGGTCTCCTGAACATGGATGCGAAGACGGGAGTTGCAGACCCGATGACGACCGGTACGCAGACGCACGTAAGTTTTGCACGAACAACTGTCCGGCTTGCCGGTTCCTGCGAAGCCATGCCGCCAGCCTGTATCGGGTACCGAAGCGCCACGCGGTTTTTTGCCGATTCCAGGGGTGGCATGCCGGTTGCTAATGATTACCTGTCTGACTTTTGATCGTCGCTGCATATCGTTGGCGGCCGTCCCGTTCGAGCGCGTTCGCTGGTGTTCCGCTCATCCTCATCGAAGTTTCTGGAGAATCCGCATGTATTACGACACAACGAACGAGACCATCTTTCGAGTACTGCGTGGCAGGGACGGCCGTTGGGAAGTCACGCAGGAAACGGTGAAGAGGCCGCTGGCGCGTTTCGATCGCATGGATGACGCGATGCAATATGCACGTGACGTGCAGGCGGAGAACCGCCGTTATGCATGGATCACTGCCCGCCAGGCGTGAGTCGGTCGCGGCGCCGCCGCGCCGCATCATGTCGCAGTGACTTCCAGTGCCCACCCCGTGGAGGAAGCGGTTCTCTTCGAACGGGACACCGGCGAGAATGGGTGGGCGTGCCTGCGGACATGCATCGGACAGAAACACGCCGGATGCCCGGAATCGTTTCAAGACACACCAGCAAACCCCGGTATGTCCATGCCCGGATGACACGTCCCGTATCGACCGACGTGTTCCTCGGGCCCTGGGGATGGTCAGGAGTGCGAGACCACCGGCGCGGGCGACGCGTGAAGCGCGCTCGCTGTCTGCTGATCCGTGTCCGGCCCGAGATCGATATCGGGCGGCGTGACCGGATTGAAGTCGCTCCAGTGCCCGTTGGCCCAGTGGCCGTTCGCACGCTCCACTTCCAGCGCCCCTGCCTGACGCATCGTCGCCAGTGCCAGCGGCCGGGTGGCCTCGCTTACGTGCACGGCAAGCAGCACGCCGGACTCGCGCACGGGCGGTGCTTTCGGTACGGCTGCCTTGGCGTCATGGCCCTTCGTATGGGTCTGCGCCATGGCGCCGCCCAGTGAACCGATATAGGCGCCGATCCCCGCCGCGATAAGAAAATAATAAAACGGCCAGTGCACGAAATACACGACCGCAGCGCTTCCCAGCGCGCCCACCGCCGCGCCGACGGTGATGCCCTTGGTCGCACCGGCGGGAGCATGTTCCGCTCCCGCGTCGGTATGCTGGTCGCCACCACCCGCCAATTGATGATGACGTCCTCGTGGATTGACGAAGAAGAGGGTGACGTCGTCCTCCACGAAGCCCTTGGCGAACAGGATCTGGGCGGTGCGTTCACCCGCCTCGAAGGTGTCGAAACGGCCTGCGACGATCAATGACATATCTTCTCCGAATTGCAAGCGTGCGGGTATTTCCAAAACAGTGTCATGCCTGTCCTGAAGCGCTGGCGAAGCGGAAAATACCGCTGCGCAGGATCACCGGGTGGCCCGCGCTGCGTTCCAGCGCCGCCCGGCAGATGGAAAAGATTTTGTGACGTCCTGCCTGAAACGCGGCCAGCATCGCGTCTTCGAATGGACCCGCGGCGTCGAAATGGTCGCTCAGCGCTTCCGCCGAAACGGCGCACGCGACCGGTTCCCCGTCGACCAGAACGGTGAACCGCACCTCCGGGGGAGACCCGCAGAACGTCGGCTTTTCCTCGGGAAAAAAAATGTCCATGCAAGCTGCTCCGCGCGTCGTGAATCATCTCCCTGCATTTACCCTCCATCGTCATGATGGTCCGGGTCCGGGGCCATTGCCTTAGCTTACCTTCACGTAGGCAAACTGGCTCGAAATCGTCCGCGGCACATGGCATCGTCCGATCACGACCTTCGGCTTCAGATACTTGCGCTGTTCCCACCAGCGGCGGCGTTGCGCATGCGACAGGAACCGGAGATGGCGGCGGTAGGAAAAAATGTTCATGATGCGCTCCCTGAGGTTGAAGCCTGAAGCGTTCTCGTCGACCGCGCAGCAATACCGCTTGCCGACGGCACGGGGCGAGGGATGGGTCGCTGCCGTGTTTCAAACGGAGGGGCGCGGGCTGACCTTGGCGAGCGCGCTGATCAATGCCTGATTGAACGCCGGCAGATCGTCAGGCTTTCGGCTCGAGATCAGATTACCGTCCTCGACGACTTCCTGATCGACCCACTTCGCGCCGGCGTTCCGGAAATCGTCCTGCAACGAAGGCCAGCTCGTGAAAGTACGACCTGCCGCCACTTGCGCTGAAATCAGCAGCCAGCCCCCATGGCAGATCACGGCCAGCGGCTTGCGCTCTGCATTCGCCGCCTGGACAAAGGCCTGCGCGCGCGGCAACAGCCGTATGGCATCGCCATTGACGACACCGCCCGGGAGGACCACCGCGTCGTATTCCGACGCCAGGGCCTGCTCGAACGTCCTGTCGACCTTCACGACCTCGCCTTTATCGACATGATCGAAACCCTGGATGGTGTCGGTTTTATCGGAAATGACATCGACCGTGGCACCTGCGAGTTGCAGCGCCTCGCGAGGCGACAACAGCTCTGCCTGCTCGAAACCGTCGGTTGCGAGAATGGCGACCCGGAGGCCGGCGAGCGGATTGCTGGATGGCGTCATGGCGTGTGTTCCGAATGGATATCGCGACGGACCCCGGTCCCTATGGGGTGCACTGAATGACTCGATATCAAGCAATACACATGCCCATGACTGGAAGCGGTACGACCGCCGCCATGGCGCGCAGCGCGCTGCCGCACGGGTTCACGCGAGTCCAGCGGTCCTGGGATTCACACATTTCCCATCAATGTCGGCAAACTTTACAAACGACCCGTGAACAAACGCTCAACTGATCTCGTACAGACCGGTGACAGTGGCGGAGTCGATTTCGTTCAGGTGCAGCATGAAACGCGCTACCGCATTGGTCATGTTCGCCTCGACCGGCAGGGAGGCGACCTTGAGCGCATGCACCCGGAAGATATAACGATGAGGCTTGTCGCCCTTGGGAGGCGCGAAACCGCCGAAACCCGGCAGGCCGTAATCATTGGCCAGCTGCACCGAACCCGATGGCAGCAGGTCGCCGGCTGCGCGTCCCGCGTCGGCGGGCAGCATGCGCGTCGTTATCGGCAGATTGACGACCACCCAATGCCAGAAACCGCTTCCCGTCGGCGCGTCGGGGTCGTAGACGCTGATCGCGAGACTCTTCGCGTCGTTCGGTACCCCTTCCCAACGGAGCGCGGGAGAACGATTTTTGCCATTCGCGCCGAAGGCGGGATTATCCAGTTCCTGATCGTGGCTGAAGTAGCCACCGGCGGCAAAGTCATCCGAGATAATGCGGAATTCGGTCATTCGATACTCCTCGTAAGTGCTGGACGGTAAGGCGAGGCATTCAGTGTAGAGGTTGCGTCGCGCTCGCGCAGTGTCCGCGCTGCCGCCCTTGCCGTGCCAGTCCCGGCAACAAGGGAACGGCTCTTGCATGGAGTCATGCCTTTTACTAACGGGAATCATCTCATGGCACATCCGACTTACACCAAGGGACCCTATCAGGCCACCGTCCATGCGGAACTCGTCGAGGACGGCCGTTATCAGGGCATCGTTTCACTGGAACGCACCGACGAGCGCGACAGCAAACACGTGCATCGCACCGAGGCTTACAGCAGTTCCGAAGCCGAGGCATTCGAAGAAGGACATGCACTGGCGCATCGGCTGCTCGCAAACCTCGGCAATGCCTGAGACGGCAGCGTATGGTCGGCCTTTGGTAGTGAAAGGACCCAACAAGGCCATCCGGTAAGGCAGAGGCGCAGGGTGACGCGGGGCCATGAGCATGGGCCATGCAGGAAGGGGTCGACCGTCTGCGCTCGAAGGCAGCCGGGCGGCCATCCGGGGCATGCGCCGCGCGGTACTTCGACGCGATCCGGCGGATGCTGGTATATATGAGGTAAACGCCGGTGACGATAGCGGGTGCCGGCACGACAGGGATTCGTCGTCCACGTCCCGCTTTCGTCCCGATTCCGATACTGATCCGAACGCCCGCCTGTCCGTTGCCCAGGGTCGACCCGGTTCGAACAACTCGGTGGCGACGCAGGTGGCGTCGACGGCCCAGGAGGCTGAATATGCCCCAACTTCGATTCACGAAAGGCAACATCGTCGCCAGTGCATTCGTCAATGCGCTGGACGACGGTCGGTACCGCGGCCTGGTCCTGATCTCCCACGACGGCGAGAAGCAGGACGACGCACGGGTCTATCGGGCCGAGCCCGCCCTGGACTCGGAGAGCGAGGCCCTGGAACAGGCCGGTGCCCTCGCGCAACATTTGCTGAAACGCTACGACAACTGAGCAGAACTTGTTCCCTGAGCAGGCCTTGTTCCGCGGCTCGCGAGACCGACGCGCCGCCATCCACAGGAAGCCCACCATGAGTGAAAACGCACGCCGCCCGACCCATCCCGTCGATCCCTTGTTCATCGAACGCTGGTCGCCCCGCGCATTCGGCCCGGAATCGATTTCCGAAACGGATCTGATGACCCTGTTCGACGCAGCGCACTGGGCGCCGTCGGCCTACAACTCGCAGCCCTGGCGTTTCATTTACGCGCGGCGGGAGTCGGCGTCGTGGCCCGCGTTGCTCGGTTTGCTCAACGAGTTCAATCAGAGTTGGGCGAAGAACGCCGCCGCGCTCGTTTTCGTGCTGTCGAATTCCGTGATGCGCCCTCCGGGTTCAGCAAACGACGTTCCCGCCCGCAGTCATTCGTTCGACGCGGGCGCTGCGTGGGGATTCCTGTCGCTGCAGGCGACGCGTCTGGGTTGGCACACCCATGGCATGACGGGAATCGATTTTGATCGCGCGTTCGGTGAACTCGGCGTGCCGGCGGGTTTCCGTGTGGAAGCCGCCGTGGCGATCGGACGGCTCGGCGACAAGTCCCAACTGCCGGAAATGCTGCAGGGCCGCGAGACCCCCAGCATGCGCCAGCCGCTGTCCGAACTCGTGTTCGAAGGCCGCTTCGGCGCGTGAGAGGACGGTATCGGCCGCCCGCGAGCGGGAGGCCGATACCGTCCTGTTCGAGCCGGGCGTGTGCCAAGCCGCAAGCGGCCCGGTCCCCGCTCGTCCTCAACCGATCTGACGATCCTGGCTGAGCGCGGAAGCGCCCGGCAGGTCAGATGGTGACGCCCTGTACGCGGTGCGGTCGGGTGCCGTACCCGCCGCCTGTGCATGGGCGCGCTGCCGTGCCGGCAGGAACGGGTGAATCAGCACCTGATAGGCGCCGGCGCCGACGACGCCGCCCACCAGGGGGCCGACGATCGGCACCCACCAGAAATTTCCTGGCGAAGGAAACGCGGAGGCGTCCCAGCCGGCGAAAAAGGCGAACAGACGCGGCCCGAAGTCGCGCGCCGGATTGATCGCCCACGCCTCCAGATACCCCATCGATGCCCCGATCGTGGCGACCAGCAGACCGATCATCAGTGCGCCGGAATTGGCTTGCGGCGCCATCTCGTTATATTGCTCGGTGATGGCGAAAATGCCGAACAGCAGCAGCGCGGTGAGAATCGCTTCATCGAGCAGCGCATGCATCGGGGTGATCGCCAGCCCGGGATGCGTGAAGAACACGCCCGCGGCGCCGCCCTCCGCGCGCGTCAGCTGATGCAGCGTGTTGAAGTGATCGATGACCGGCCCGAAGAGCGTGTAGACGATCGCCGCGCCGAGAAAACCGCCGATGATCTGCGCGAGCCAGTAGGGCAGCATCTTGCGCGCCGGAAAGCCGCGGAACAGCACGAGGGCCAGCGTCACCGCGGGATTCGCATGCGTTCCCGAGACCGATCCCGTCACGTAGATCGCCAGCGTGACGGCCAGCCCCCATGAGATGCAGACGCCCCAGTACGCGTTCTGGTAGGGGCTGGGGTCGTAAAGCGTGAACATGCAGGCGACCGAGTTGCCGAAAGCGATGATGATGAAGACCGCGACGGTTTCCGATATCAACTCGCCGATGAATTGCCGGCGTCCCGGCTGTACGATGGATTGGGACATATAGTTATCCTTATGAATACGGATGGCCACGTGAACGACGGAAAACGACGAGGGTTCAGTCTGCGTCGGCCCAGGCGTTCGCAGCCCGTATGGCGCGTTTCCAGCCGCGCATATGCTCGCCGACCTCGGCATCGGGCATCGCGGGCGAGAAGCGGCGGTCGAGTTTCCACTGATCGCGGATCGCGTCGATATCTTCCCAGTAACCGATCGCCAGCCCCGCCAGATACGCGGCACCCAGGGCGGTCGTCTCGCTGATTTCGGGGCGCACCACATCGACGCCGAGTATATCGGCCTGAAACTGCATCAACAGGTCATTGGCGACGGCGCCGCCGTCCACGCGCAATTCACCGATCCGGATGCCGGAATCCGCTTCCATGGCCTTGAGCACGTCGATCGACTGATACGCGATGCTCTGGATCGCCGCGCGGGCGATGTGCCCGGCACTGGTGCCGCGCGTCACGCCGAAGAGGGTGCCGCGCGCGCGCGGATTCCAGTGCGGGGCGCCCAGTCCGGCAAAGGCGGGCACCACGTAGACGCCTTCGCTATCCGGCACCGAGCGAGCCAGCGCTTCGATCTCCGAGGCATGCTTGATGATGCCCAGCCCGTCGCGCAGCCACTGGACGACCGCGCCGCCGATGAAGATGCTGCCCTCGAGCGCATAGTCCACGCGGTCGCCGATTTTCCACGCAATCGTCGTGACCAGGCTGTTCTTCGACTCGATCGGTTTGGCGCCGGTGTTCATCACCAGGAAGCAGCCCGTGCCGTAGGTGTTCTTGACCATCCCCGGTTCCGTGCACATCTGTCCGAACAGGGCCGCGTGCTGGTCGCCTGCGATTCCTGCGATCGGAATCTTCGAGGCGAACACCGTCGTCTTGGTCTCGCAGTAGACTTCCGACGAACTGCGCACTTCGGGCAGCATCGAGCGCGGGACCTGGAAGGCGTCGAGCAGGGCGTCGTCCCATTCCAGCGTATGGATGTTGAACAGCAGGGTGCGCGACGCGTTCGTGACGTCGGTGACGTGCGAGCCGCGTTGCGTGAAGTTCCAGATCAGCCAGCTGTCGATCGTGCCGAAAGCGAGCTTGCCCTCCGCCGCCCGTTGCCGCGCGCCGCTGACGTTGTCGAGAATCCAGCGGATCTTCGTGGCCGAGAAATAGGAATCGATCGGCAGACCGGTTTTCTCGCGGACCATCTCGCTCAGGCCCCTCTCGCGCAGCGTATCGCAGTAATCCGCGGTGCGCCGGTCCTGCCAGACGATCGCGTTGTAGACGGGACGTCCGGTTTCGCGATCCCACACCACCGTGGTTTCCCGCTGGTTGGTGATGCCGATGCCGGCGATCGCCGACCCGTTCAACCCGGCGCGTGTGACCGCCTCGGCGGCGACGCCGGCCTGCGTCGACCAGATCTCGATCGGGTCATGCTCGACCCAGCCCGGCTGCGGATACAGTTGCTGAAATTCCTTCTGCGCCGACGAAACGATCCGGCCCCGACGATCGAACAGCAACGCGCGCGAACTCGTCGTGCCCTGGTCCAGCGCCAGAATGTATTTTTCCTGCATGAGTCTTCTCCAGTGCCTTGATGTGGTGAGACCGGTCAGGTCTCTGTTGTCGTCCGGTCGGCAAGGGGCCGCCGGCGCGGTTTTTGTCAGCGGTGTCGCGGTACGGCGGTGCGGGGAAAATGGGCGAGCGGCGGCGCGTCGGCGGCCGGCAAGGGGCGCGCCGGCGTCGTGTCGGCCAGACCGCGGGCGAACCAGGCATCGATGCGCAGCGTCGCTTCGTGCGGCAAATGTAATCCGAGTTTGGAGCGACGCCATAGCACGTCCTCGGCGCTCCGCGCCCATTCGTACGCCTGCAGGTAGACGAGTTCGGCTTCGTAGAGACCCGGGGCGATTGCCTCGCCCAGATCCGCGAGCGCGTGCGCATCGCCCACCAGGCGCTCGGCGCGCGTTCCATAGGCGCGGCAGTAACGATGCGCGAGCGGCGCAGGGAGCCAGGGATGGCGTCGCGCGAACGCGCGGTCGAACGCGTCGAAATCCGCGTCGGGCATGTCGCCGCCCGGCAGAGGCTCGGTCGCGGTGGTCGAGGGCCGCAACACGGCCCCTGCCCGCGCCGCGCCCGTTTGCGCGGCACCCGTTTGCACGGCGTCCGTTTGCACGGCGCCCGTGCCCGTCGCGGCCTCGGAGGGCAGGTCGGCGAGCGCCTGGACAAGTTTGTCGACTGCCTGCTCGGCCAGTTTGCGAAAGGTCGTGATCTTGCCCCCGAACACGGATAACAACGGGGGCGCGCCCGGTGTCGCATCCATTTCGAGGTGATAGTCCCGCGTCACCGCCGACGGGTTGTCGCTTTCCTCCTGCAGCAGCGGCCGTACACCGGAATAGGTCCATACGACGTCGTCCGGGCCGATCTGATGCTTGAAGTACCGGTTCACCGAATCGCACAGATAGCGGATTTCGGACGCGTCGATCTTTACGTCGGACGCATCGCCGGTGAATTCCATGTCGGTGGTACCGATCAGCGTGAAATCCTGCTCGTAGGGAATCGCGAAAATGATGCGCTTGTCGGGATTTTGAAAAATATACGCGTAGTGATGGTCGAACAGCCGGCGCGTGACGATATGGCTGCCCTTGACCAGCCGCACGCCGTGCTGGCTGGCCACTCCGGTCACGGCCTCCTTGAGCAGCTTGCCCACCCAGGGGCCGGCGGCGTTGGCGACGGCACGCACGCGCACCACGCCGTCCCCACCCGTCTCGTCATGCAGCTGCACACGCCAGCACGGCATCCCACCGCCATGCTCGCGGGAGGCGCCCGTGATACGGGTCCGGGTCCGGATCGTCGCACCGCTCTCGGCCGCGGCAAGTGCGTTCAGGGTCACCAGCCGGGCATCATCCACCCAGGCATCCGAATAGACGAAACCGCGCGTGATCGTGTCGACCAGGGCCTGTCCGGCAGGAAAGCGCCGCATGTCGACGCCGTGCGACGCCGGCAGGAATTCGCGTCGGCTCAGGTGGTCGTACAGGAACAGGCCGATGCGGATCAGCCAGGCCGGCCGGAGCGCCGGCACGTGCGGCATCACGAAGCGCAGCGGCCAGATGATGTGCGGCGCGCTGCGCAGCAGGACTTCGCGTTCCTGCAGCGCCTTGCGGACCAGCGAGAACTCGTAGTACTCGAGATATCGCAGGCCGCCGTGGATCAGCTTGGTGCTCGCCGAGGACGTGTGCGCCGCGAGATCGTCCTTTTCGCACAGCAGAACGCGCAAGCCGCGCCCGGCGGCGTCCCGTGCGATACCTGCCCCGTTGATACCGCCCCCTACCACCAGCAGGTCGTAGTCGACCGATTCGCTTTGCATGCCCGAGTTCCTTGACCCCTGCTCCGGCGAACAGGACGGTATGAGAAATCGCGCCTGATCGAGAACAAATCGTCATTCAATGTTCGTTTTCGAAAATATAATCAAAGTTTTCGAAAAATACCACAAGGGATTTCTCTAATCGATCGAATGCGAACACGCCGGAGGCGGCGGACACGCAAGGCGGGGACGCCCCGAACAGACGCGAAAACAGGCGGAGACGACGCCCGATGCGCACGGACTCGGGCAGGCTGGTCGAGCGGCGGGAAGGGCGGGTTGCCGCCAGGCGCAGCGTTTGTATGCGCGGCGTCAGGCCGAACGTGGCGCTGGGCATGGCGCTGGCGGAACCCAGGGCGCGTGAAGGGGGGACCTACGTGGATGCCGGGTCGTGCACGACCCGCGTAAGCAGCGAGACGCTACGGGATATCGCGACTCAGGATGCGACGAACACCTGCGTGCCGCTGCGTTCGAAGACCGCCGCCATCCCCGCGGGCGGCGGCGCGTCGGTGAACAGCGCATGAATGCGGCCCATGTCCGTCAGGCGCACCAAGGCGGGACGGCCGAATTTGGACCGGTCCGCCACCAGGAAGACCGTGCGGGCGTTGTCGATGATCGCGCTTGCCACGCGCACCTCGCGCATGTCGAAATCGCGCAGCGTCCCGTCTTCCTCGATGCTGGACACGCCGATCACCGCAAAATCGACTTTGAACTGCTGGATGAAGTCGACCGTCATCTCGCCGACGATCCCCTTGTCCCAGGGCCGGACGCTGCCGCCGGTGATCATGACCTCGCAATCCGGATATTCGCTCATCATCCCCGCGACATTCAGATTGTTGGTGATGACGCGCAAACCTTCGTGGCGGTGCAGGGCGCGCGCGACTTCCTCGGTCGTGGTGCCCAGATTGACGAACAGCGATGCGTGGTGGGGAATATGACTGGCCGCGAGTTGCGCGATGCGCTGCTTTTCGGCGAGGAACATCTGCTGGCGCGCCGTGTAGGCAACGTTCTCGGATGTCGTGGGCAGACTGGCGCCGCCGTGATGACGCCGCAGGAGGTCGCGCGCCGCCAGCTGGTTGATGTCGCGCCGGATGGTCTGATGCGTGACCTGCAACGACGTCGCCAGTTCGTCCACGGTCACGAAACCGTCCCGTTTGACGAGGTCGAGCAGCGCCTGCTGGCGGGGAAGAAGGGCGGGCAACGTACGGGAGTCCATGCGTCTCAGTAAAGTTCAACCCGATCCGGGGACGATATCGGTCACGGTACGACGGTTGCGGAGGCGCACCGTGCAGGCATGCGCAGGCGCAGCCCTTACTTTACCGAAAGCACGGGCCGCGTGGTGCCAGATGACGCGGTGCGGAGGGATGCCGAACCGTAAAAAAAGCGTGTCGCGAATTTCCGTCATTCCGTCCTTTGAAATATCCTGTAATCCCATTCGCGAATTTTTTCAAGACAACAGGTCGGATCGCTTGTTAAAACGCGACAATCGGTCGCATGCCAATGCAGTTAATAGATCATTGCGTGTTTTTTAAGTGTAAAAATGTCGCAGGGCGAGTTATTCTCTGCGCACTTCCATTCATGGGCCCGAAGTGCGACCTTTCGCCCTCGGGTAGCGGAGAAGCCGGTGAAATATTTGAAAGAAAAGGCGATGCCCACTCTGACGGGGTTATCAGCCATTGCTTTGAGCGCATGCCTTTCAGGATGTAATGATCTTGATCTGCTGAATCCGAAGGGTGCCGTCGGCATCGCCGAGAAACACCTGATCGCGACGTCCGTCTGGGTGATGCTGCTCGTCGTGTTGCCCGTCATCTTCCTGACGTTGTTCTTCGCGTGGCGTTATCGTGCGACGAATGCCGAGGCGGAATACGCACCGGGCTGGTCGCACTCGATCGCGATCGAAGTCGTCGTCTGGACGATACCGGCGCTGATCATCCTGTACCTGGGCATCCTGACGTGGAATTCCACCCACGAGCTGGACCCTTACAAACCGCTCGAATCGCAGGTCAAGCCGATCCGCGTGGAAGTGGTGGCGCTCGACTGGAAGTGGATGTTCATCTATCCGGATCTGGGCATCGCGACGGTCAATCAGCTGGCGGTGCCGGTGGGTACGCCGGTCAATTTCCGCATCACGTCCGACGCGGTGATGAATTCGTTCTTCATACCGCAACTGGGCAGCCAGGTTTACGCGATGGCGGGAATGAAGACGCGTCTGCATCTGATCGCGGAAGAGGCGGGGGATTACGCCGGCATGTCCGCGAATTTCAGCGGTCGTGGCTTCTCCGACATGAAATTCCGCACGCTGGCGCTTTCGTCTCAGGATTTCACCGCGTGGGTGCAGAAAGTCCGGGCGGCCTCCCAGCCGCTCAACATGAGCGTTTATCAGGCGGTTGCGGCTCCCAGCGAAAAGAACGCGGTGCGTTACTTCTCGACGGTGAACGGCAATCTGTTCGATGAAATCGTGGCCAAGTACAACGTAGGCGGGAAGGATGGCATGGGGGGCATGGATATGTCCGCCCACGCCGCCGCTCCGCGGGGATAAAGCATGTTCGGAAATCTAACACTCTCGTCGATCCCCTTCGACCAGCCGATCATCATGGGCGCAGGCCTGATGATGCTGGTGGCTGCGCTCGCAGTCGTCGGCTCGCTGACGTATTTCAAGAAGTGGACTTACCTGTGGACGGAGTGGTTGACCAGCGTCGACCACAAGCGTATCGGCGTGATGTACATCATCATCGCCTTCATCATGCTGCTGCGCGGTTTCGCCGACGCGGCCATGATGCGGACGCAGCAGGCCATGGCGTTCGATGCGCCCGGCATCCTGCCGCCGCACCATTACGACCAGATCTTTACCGCGCACGGCGTGATCATGATTTTCTTCATGGCCATGACCTTCATGATCGGCCTGATGAACATCGTGGTGCCGCTGCAGATCGGCGCGCGCGACGTGGCGTTCCCGTTCATCAACTCGCTGAGTTTCTGGATGACCGTGTCGAGCGTCATCCTGATCAACCTGTCGCTGGTGATCGGTGAGTTCGCGCAAACGGGCTGGCTTGCGTATCCGCCGCTGTCGGAGCTGCAGTTCAGTCCGGGTGTCGGCGTCGATTACTACCTGTGGAGCCTGCAGATCTCGGGCGTGGGTACGCTGCTGACCGGCATCAACTTCTTCGTCACCATCGTCAAGATGCGTGCGCCGGGCATGACGTGGTTCAAGATGCCGGTGTTCGTCTGGACGGCGCTGTGCACGAACGTGCTGATCATGGCGGCATTCCCGATCCTGACGGTGACCCTGGCGCTGCTGGGTCTGGACCGTTATCTCGGCATGCACTTCTTCACGAACGACGGTGGCGGCAACGTCATGCTGTATCTGAACCTGATCTGGGCCTGGGGTCACCCCGAGGTCTACATCCTGGTGCTGCCGGCATTCGGTATCTTCTCCGAAGTCGTGTCGACGTTCGCCCGCAAGCCGCTGTTCGGCTACAAGACGATGGTCTATGCGACGTGCTCGATCACCGTTCTGTCCTTCCTCGTCTGGCTGCACCACTTCTTCACGATGGGCTCCGGCGCCGACGTGAACTCGTTCTTCGGCATCATGACGATGATCATTGCGATCCCGACCGGGGTCAAAGTGTTCAACTGGCTGTTCACCATCTACAAGGGCCGGCTGCAGTTCACGCCGCCGGTTCTGTGGACCATCGGCTTCATGGTGACGTTCACGATCGGCGGGATGACCGGCGTGATGCTGGCGATCCCGGGTGCGGACTTCGTGCTGCACAACAGCCTGTTCCTGATTGCGCACTTCCATAACGTGATCATCGGCGGCGTGCTGTTCGGTTATCTGGCGGGCTTCAACTACTGGTTCCCGAAGGCGTTCGGCTTCAAGTTGAACGAGAAACTGGGCAAGACCGCCTTCTGGCTCTGGCTGGTGGGGTTCTACGTTGCCTTCATGCCGCTGTACGTGCTTGGCTTCATGGGCATGACGCGTCGTCTGAACCATTACGACAATCCTGCCTGGCACCCGTGGCTGTTGCTCGCGGCGTTCGGTGCGATCCTGATCGCCCTCGGCATCGCCTGCCAGTTGCTGCAGTTGTTCGTCAGTATCCGCGACCGCAATCTGCCGGGCAACCGCGACGTCAGCGGCGATCCGTGGAATGGCCGTACGTTTGAATGGTCGACCTCGTCGCCGCCGCCGATCTATAACTTCGCTGTCCTTCCGCAGGTGGAGTATCTGGATCACTTCCATCATGCCAAGGACGTGGCTCTCCAGCAGAAGCAGCCGCCGGTGTATCAGGACATCCATATGCCACGCAACACGGCAGCCGGCGTCATGATCGGCCTGTTCGCGACCATCCTGGGTTTTGCCGCGATCTGGCATATCTGGTGGATGGCGATCATCGGCCTGATCGGCATCGTGGTGACGGCGATCGTGCGCAGCAATAACGACGATATCGACTATTACATTCCCGCGGCGACTGTTCGGGCGACCGAAGAAGCGCATGCTCGACGCCTGGCTCTGGAGGCAAACTGATGTCGAATGCAAAAGTGGCGATCACGCCGCTGGGGGCCGATCACGGTCCTGACGAACATCACAGCCATGACGCGGGCGGTTCCACCGTCTTCGGTTTCTGGCTGTACCTGATGACCGACTGCATCATCTTCGCGTCGCTGTTCGCAGTGTTCGCGGTGATGTCGCACGAGTTCGCCGGTGGTCCCACCGGCAAGGAACT
>JBPBQT010000151.1:0-14508 GCA_050955065.1 Janthinobacterium lividum
TCTCACGCGTTGGGCCAGCCATTTCTATTCGTTCGGGCCGAGCGTCTCGGTGCCGGTCTTCGAAGGCGGGCGGTTGCGCGCGAGCGTGCGCATGGCGCGCGCGGAACAGGCGAGTGCCGCGCTCAATTATCGGCAGACCGTGCTGAGCGCGTTGCGGGACGTGGAAAACGGTCTGGTCAGCTACCGCACGGACCAGGCGCGCACCCTCGCGCTGCAGGCGGCGCTGGGCTCGCAGCAGAACGCGTTCGATCTGGCCAACGAAAGCTACCGCCAGGGCATCGATTCGTTCCTCAACGTGCTCGACGCGCAGCGGCAGCTCTCGCAGGCCAAACAGCAGCTCGCGCAGTCGCAGGTGCAGACCGGTACCGATCTGGTCGCGCTCTACAAGGCGCTGGGCGGGGGCTGGCAGCCCTACCAGCAGGTCGACATGCCGACGTACGGGATCTTCGGCCCCGCGGCGACGGTCGGTGCGGCGGATGGCGCGTCCGCGCCCGCCGGTGCGCCGCCGGGCGGCGACGCGTCGACCGGTACCCCGGCGACAGGAAAGACGCCGGTCGGCGCCGCGTCGGCCAGCACCGCGCGTCCTTTCACCGCGACGCCGGCGCGGCAATGACACCCGATACCCGTTCCGGCGACGGTCTGCCGCACGTGCCGCCGCGCGATGTCCGGGGCAAGCGCGCATTGATCCTCGCGGGCGCCCGGGCGCTGTTCATCCAGAGCTACGAGCGCACGACGATGGATGCGATCGCCGAACGCGCCACCGTCTCGAAGGCAACGCTGTATGCGCATTTCGCCGGCAAGGAGGACCTGTTCGTCGCCCTGGTCGAGGACGAGGTCGCCGCGTTGCGACAGGCGAGCGCGACGATCAACGCGCGCACCGACCTCAGCGTCGCGGACCGGCTGACCCAGTTCGGCACGCAGTTTCTCGAACTGACGCTGAAACTGGACAACCTGGTATTGATGCGCGTGCTGATCGGCGCGGGGCAGCGCTTTCCCGTGCTGGCGCGGCGTGTCATCGACTCGGTGCGCGCGCCGATCTGCTGCGCCGTCGTGGACTTGCTCGATCAGGCCGTGGCGGCGGGCGAGCTGGCATGCGACGACCGTCCCGGTGCGGCCGACTTTTTCCTGCGTATCATCAATGGCGGGGTCCGCATCGACTGTCTGCTCGACGAGCGCCTGCTACCCACGCCCGCGCAACGCCACGAGCACGTCGCGCTGTGCGTGCGGGCGTTCGGTCTGCTGTTTCGACGTCAGGACCGCGGCGGCACCGGAACCTGACCCGCAGCCCCGGCTGGCGCGACATCGGGCCGGTTTTCCCGCAAGATGGGGACGGACGGCGGCTTTTTCGTGACGCTGCGGGCCGGGATCGGGCAAAATGCGACCCGCATCCCGGTCCGGCGCGCCCATGTGACGCCGGATATTCTTTTCGATCCTGCATGGAGCGGCGTTCGCGCCGATGGCAATGACAATGGCGACCATCAAACAGTTCTTCGGACTGGAGGAGGCGGGCTCGACGGTCCGCACCGAAATCCTCGCCGGCGTCACGACCTTTCTGACGATGGCGTACATCCTGTTCGTCAATCCGTCGATTCTCGGCGCGGCCGGCATGCCCCAGGGGGCGGTGTTCGTCGCCACCTGCATCGTCGCCGCGCTGGCCTCGCTGATCATGGGCCTGTACGCGAACTATCCGATCGCCTGCGCCCCGGGCATGGGGTTGAACGCCTACTTCGCGTTCACGGTGGTCAACGGCATGGGCATCCCCTGGCAGACCGCGCTTGGCGCGGTGTTCATCTCGGGCTGTCTGTTCCTGCTGGTCAGTCTGCTGGGCCTGCGCGAAACGATCATTCGCGGCATTCCCGCATCGATCCGGGCGGCCATCACCGCCGGCATCGGCCTGTTCCTCGCGATCGTCGCGCTGAAGAGTGCCGGCGTGATTGGGGGGAGTCCGGCCACGCTGGTCACGCTGGGTGATCTGCACCGTCCGGCGCCATTGCTCGCCATATTGGGGTTTTTCATCATCGCCGTGCTCGATGCGCTGCGCGTGCGCGGCGCGATCCTGATCGGCATTCTCGTCGTGACGCTGGCCAGCTTCGCCATCGGCGGCAATCATTTCGCCGGTTTGGTGTCGATGCCCCCGTCGATCGCGCCGACCTGGTTCCAGTTCGACCTGCGCGCGGCACTGTCCTCCGGCATCGTCCACGTAGTGCTGGTATTCTTTCTGGTCGAACTGTTCGACGCGACCGGTACGCTGATGGGCGTGGCCAAGCGCGCGGGCCTGCTCGCCGAGGGCAAGTCCGCACGATTGAATCGCGCACTGCTGGCCGACAGCGCGGCGATCGTCGCGGGCGCGATGCTGGGCACCTCGTCGACCACCGCGTATATCGAAAGCGCGTCGGGCGTTCAGGCGGGCGGGCGCACGGGCCTGACGGCGGTGGTCGTCGCACTGCTGTTCATCGCCGCGCTGTTCTTCGCGCCGCTGGCAAGCGTCGTGCCTGCGTATGCGACCGCCCCGGCGCTGCTGTACGTCGCCTGCCTGATGTTGCGCGAGCTCGTCGAGCTGCCCTGGGACGACCCGACCGAAGTGGTGCCCGCGGTGCTGACGGCGCTGGTCATGCCGTTCACGTATTCGATCGCCAACGGCATCGCCTTCGGTTTCATCTCGTACGCGGTGCTCAAGCTGTTCACGGGGCGGGCGCGTCAAGTGGCATGGATCGTCTGGATCATCGCCGCGGCGTTTCTGCTGCGCTACATTTATCTGGGAGCTTCATGAATCTCGATCACGAGCCGCGGCCGGCCGCCGGTGCCGCCGGTGTGGGCGACGGTGTCGCCGATGTCGGTGCCGCCGGCGCTGCCGGCGCGACGGTTGCGCCCGGGGCCCCGATTGTCGAACGGGTCGCGACGGCACGCATGCCGACCGCGCACGGCGTCTTCACCGCCCATGTCTACCGCGACCTGCACCACGGCGCGGAACACGTGGCGCTGGTCGCGGGCGAGGTGCGCGACGGCGAGGCCGTCCTGACCCGGTTGCATTCCGAGTGTCTGACGGGCGACGCCTTCGCGTCGTTGCGCTGCGACTGCGGCGCGCAGCTCGCGTCGGCGCTCGACCGTCTGCATGCCGATGGCCGGGGCGTGGTGGTGTATCTGCGCGGCCAGGAAGGGCGCGGCATCGGTCTCGTCAACAAGATCCGCGCCTATGCGCTGCAGGACCAGGGGCGCGACACCGTCGACGCGAACGTCGACCTGGGGTTGCCCGTCGATGCGCGCGACTACGATGCCGGCATCGCCATTCTGGAGGATCTCGGGATCCGCTCGGTGCGTCTGATGAGCAACAACCCGACCAAGCTCGCCGCCATTCGCGCGGCCGGTATTCCCGTGGTCGAGCGCATCGCGTTGCGCATCGAACCGAATCCGGAGAACCAGAGCTATCTCGAGACCAAGCGCGCGCGCATGGGCCATCTGCTCAACGCGCTGGGCGGGCCGCTGCTGTAGGCGGTTTTTCCCCCGACGCGCTCGTCTTGGCGGACGCCCGTCGCCGGGCGCATCCGTTCAGAACAGGAAGTCGTCCACGGCGCTGAAAAAGGCGCTCGGCGCCTCCCAATGCGCGATATGCCCCACGTCCGGAATCACCACCAGGCGGCAATGCGGGATCGCGCGCGCCGCGGCCCGGCCGAGCATGGGAAAATTGCCGAGCCGGTCCTTCATGTCGGGCCGCGCGTACGCCTTGCCGGGCGCGGTGCGATCCTTTTCGCCGACGATCAGCAGGGTGGGTACGGCGATGTCGGGCAGCTCGTCGACCAGCGGTTGCTGGAAGATCATCTGCGAGGTCAGCGCCGACGTTTTCGCCAGCCGCGGGTATTCGCCGCTTTGCATCGCGCCCAGATAGGGGGCGACGAGCGGCGCCTCGAAGCGTTCGGACCAGTGCGCGAAATAGCCCTTGACGTAGAGGCGGTACGCGTCCGGCGTCATGTCCAGCTGGGCGCGATAGAGCGTTTCCGTGGTCTGCGGCGTCTCGAGACGCCGGTAGTCTTCCAGACCGATCGGATCCTCCAGCAGCAGGCGGTCGACACGCGCGGGATAGTCGAGCGTGATGCGCATCGCGAGCATGCCGCCGGTCGAATGACCCAGGACGTCGGCATGGGCGATCTGCAGCGCGTCGAGCAGCGCGATCGTGTTGCGGGCGAGCAGGTCGAAGCTGTACGCGAGTTCGGGTTTGGACGATTTGCCGAAACCGATCTGGTCCGGCACGATCACGCGATAGCCGCGCGCCGCCAGGTGCCGGATGACGTTCTCCCAGTATGCGCCGCCGAAGTTCTTGCCATGCAGCAGGACGATCGTGCGTCCGCCCGCGCCCGGTTCGCCGCCGTTGACCGGTGCGGGCGGCACGTCCATGTACGCCATGCGCACGTCCTGGCCCTCGTTGCGCAATGCCAGGAAATGGACCGGATAGGGATAGGACAGCCCCTCGAAGCCGATGCCCATCGCCCCATGGCGTCCGGATGGGTCGTCGCGCGCGGGCGCGGCGGCCGCGCCGCCAGGACGCGGGGCCGGAGAGGCCGACGCGTTGGGAGCGGGGGGCACGGCGGACGCGGGCGTCGCAGCCGGCGTCATCGGCGTGGTGATGGCCGCGGCAGCGACGGCGGACGCGGGCGTCGCAGCCGGCGTCGTCGGCGTGGTGATGGCCGCGGCAGCCACGGGGGACGCGGCGGCGTCCGTTGCGGCACGGGCGGCGAGCGGCGCGGCGGCGCTCAGGCCCAGCGCCAGCAGCCATGCGCACGGGGACGAAAGCGGGCGACGACGCGCCGGCAGGATGGCGGGCATGTTCTGTCCTTGGAAGCGGGGGAAGGGGCGGCAGACGACGCGGCGGGAAAAGATGAGGATTTCACCCAAATAATCATAAGCGTTTTGCCAGTTCGCCGTGTTCCGTCTTGAGGGACGGTGTTCGTGGATGGCACACTGAGGACTGCTTCGTTACCGTTGCCGCATCACGCAAGAGCCGCGCGGACGCCGGGGGCCCGGATCGAACCCGGGCCCCCGGCATCGAGCCTGGACATCGAGCGTGGATCGCACCGGTTTCGCACCGATGCGCGGACCCCCGTCCCCGGCGCCCGCCTCAGGAAACCATGTACAAGAAACGCATTGCGATCGTCGACGATCATCCCTTCATCCGGATCGGCATGCGGATGCTGCTGGAGACGCCGTCGTGCGGCGTCGGCATCGACGTGGTGGCCGAGGCCGCCGACGGTCGGCAGGGCTGGCAAATGGTGCGGGACGGCGCGCTCGACCTGGTGTTGCTCGACATCAATCTGCCGGGCCTGGACGGTTACGACCTGCTCGCGCGCATCGGCCGCATGGAAAAGCGTCCGAAAGTGCTGGTGGTCTCGGCCTCCGACGGGCTGCTGCCGGTGCGGCGCGCGCTGGCGGCGGGCGCCGACGGGTTCGTCTACAAGTCGCAGGAACCCCTGGAGCTGGTGCGCGGTGTGGCGGCGGTGCTGGCCGGCTATTGTTTCATCCCGCGCGACGCCGTCCGTCTGCGGGGTCCGCCGGGCGTTCCCGGGGAGACCCTGTCGCCGCGCGAACGCAGCATCGCCGAAGGGCTGCTCGAGGGCCGCAGCAACAAGGCGATCGCCCATGCGCTGGCGCTGTCGGCGAAAACCATCAGCGCGCACAAGCGGAACATTTTCCGCAAGCTCGCGGTACGCAATCTGATCGAGCTCGTCGATTGTCTGCGCACCGTCGATTCCTTCGGCGTGCGTCAGGCATCGGCCCGCGAGCGGACGGCGGCGCGGGGGGACGCGGCGGCGTGCGACGACGGCGTGCAGATCGGTCGCGCACGGGGATCGTGAACGGCCCGGCGGGGTGGCCGGCGCGGCGCGCGGCGTCGGCAACGAAAAGCTCGCGTCGGCCGGCGGGCGGTGCTACAATTCGACCCGACGGGCCTCCTCGCATGGTGGGACGGTTAACCTGGTCAGGTCGGGAACGAAGCAGCCACGATCGTTTTCCGCCAGTGCCGAGGGTCAGGCTCGTCACCTCTTTTCTTCAGTGTCGATGTCTCGACACGATGCCCGGTCGTACCTCCCTCGCGATTCGTCTTCTGCAGTGCAATTTCCCGCAGTGCAATTTCCCGCAGTGCAATTTCCCCTTCCCGATCGCTTCCTTCGTCGGTGGTCCGGCGCCCCGATCCTGATAGAATTCGCCGATGACCTACCAAGTTCTGGCCCGCAAGTGGCGCCCCCGCGATTTTCCGTCCCTCGTCGGACAGGATCATGTCGTCCGCGCGCTGACCCATGCGCTCGACCAGCAGCGCCTGCATCACGCCTATCTGTTCACCGGCACGCGCGGCGTGGGGAAGACCACGTTGTCGCGGATTCTCGCCAAGGCGTTGAATTGCGAGACCGGCATCACGTCGCAGCCTTGCGGCGTGTGCCGCGCATGCCGCGAGATCGATGCCGGACGCTTCGTCGATTACGTCGAGATGGATGCCGCGTCCAACCGCGGGGTCGACGAGATGGCCGCGTTGCTCGAGCGGGCGATCTACGCCCCGGTGGATGCGCGCTTCAAGGTCTACATGATCGACGAAGTGCACATGCTGACGAATCACGCCTTCAATGCGATGTTGAAGACGCTCGAGGAGCCGCCCGCGCATGTCAAGTTCATCCTGGCCACCACGGACCCGCAGAAGATTCCCGTCACCGTGCTGTCGCGCTGCCTGCAGTTCAATCTCAAGCAGATGCCCGCCGGCGAGATCGTCGGTCACCTGGACAAGGTGCTGCGGGCCGAAGGCATCGATTTCGAACCGCAGGCGTTGCGCCTGCTCTCGCGCGCCGCGGACGGCAGCATGCGCGACGCATTGTCGCTGACCGATCAGGCGATCGCCTATGCGGCGGGCGCGGTGAACGAGGAGGCCGTGCGCGGCATGCTCGGCGCGATCGACCAGCATTACCTGATGCGCCTGCTCGACGGCATCGTCGCCGGCGATGGCGCGGCGGTGCTCGCGGTGGCCGACGAGATGACGTCGCGCAGCCTGTCGTTCTCGATGGCGCTGCAGGATCTCGCGCAGTTGCTGAACCGGATCGGCTGGGCGCAGTTCGCCCCGGCATCGGTGCTCGACGAGTGGCCCGAGGCCGACGAGATCCGCCGCTTCGCGCGCACCCTGAGCCCCGAGCAGGTGCAGCTGTATTATCAGATCGCCACGATCGGGCGCAGTGAACTCGGGCTGGCGCCCGACGAGTACGCGGGCTTCACGATGACGCTGCTGCGCATGCTGGCGTTTCGTCCGTTGACGGGCGCAAATCCGCCGGGCGGGAGCGGCGCGCGGACATCGTCCGTGCCGCACGCGCAGCCCGTGGCACCGATGCCTGCGGCACGGCCGACCGCATCCGCGGCGGGTGGGTCGACGTCCGCCGCGCCGGTGTCTGCCGTGTCGACGCCCTCTGTATCGACGTCCAGGGCGCCGGTATCATCCGCCGCGCCAACGTCCGTCGCCCCGGCGTCCACCGCGTCAACGCCCGCCGCTCCGGCGTCCACGGCGCCAACGCCTACCGCGCCGGCGCTCGTCACGCCCGCACCACCGCCCGCACCGACGTCCGCCGTCTCGGCGGCGGTCTCGCGGTCGCCGGCGAGTACCCCGGCGGCACCGTCATCCGGCGATGCAGCGGGGCAGTGGGGCAACAGGGAGACGGTGCCGCGCGTTCCGCCGAACGGTGACTTGCGTCGCGACGGAAACGCGCCGGTCGAACGTCGCGCCGTTCCCGCCCGGGGCACCGGGCATCAGGACGACGATGCGGCGCTGCTGGCGGCGTTCGGCGACGCTTTCGACGATCCGTTCGGCGACGCTGTCATCGCGCCTGTCGCCGGCATGCGGATTCCCGCTTCGACGTTCCGCGCCGCGACGTTGGCAACGCCGGATGCACCGTTCGCACCCGATGCGTCGACGCCGGCCGCCGGGGACGCTTCACCGCAGCAGGGCAGACCGGCAGGTCACGCAGCGCCGGACGCCGACGCCATGCCGCCAGAGGCGCGTCCCGAGCGGTCCGGGCGCGCCGTCGATCCGGCCTCACCGGCACGCGGCAGTTCGCCGGCACGCGCCGCGCTCGAAGCATTGGGCGCGCTGCGTGGCGGCGCAGGCGCCAAGACGGCGACGTCGCGCGCTCCGGCCGCAGGCGGCGTGCGCACCCGTGCCGCGGCGCCCGGCCCGGGGTCGGCCGTGCTCGCGCCCGGCCCGACCGCACGGGGCGCCCCCCCGGAAGACGCGTCCCGTCAACGCGCGAGTGCCGACACCGCCAGCGCCGCCGTCCCCGGGACGGCGCGCGCCGCCGACGACATGCCCACCTGGGATACCGCGCCCTGGGAGGACGATGGCGCGGCAGCGTTCCTGTCGTCGGCCCGACCGTTATCCGATGCGTCGTCCGCCGGCGAGTCCGGCCCTGGCGCGGCATACACGCCGGCAACGACCCGTGGCGCGGCGGCATGTGTCGCACGCGACGCCGGGGCGGGCTTTGCGGCGTCACCGCCGGCCCCTCCGCCGATGCCCGACGCGGTCAGCCTGGACGGCGTGGGGTTCGATCAGGACTGGCCCGCGCTGGCCGCCCGGCTGGATGTGAAGGGGCTCGCGCAGCAGCTCGCGTTCCAAAGCGAACTCGTCGCGCTCGATGGCGCATGTCTGTCGCTGCGCATCCCGATGGCGCAGCTGGCCAGCGGTCCGCATGTCGAAAAAGTCGTCGCGGCCCTCACCGAAACGCTCGGCCGGACGGTCGAGCTGCGTGTCGAGGTCGGCCGGGCCGAACGCACGGCCGCCGCGGTCGACGCGGCGCGCCGGGCCGAGCGCCAATGGCGCGCGGAACGGTCGATCCACGGCGACCCCTTCGTGCAGGCCCTGCTCAGGGAATTCGACGCCGCGATCCTGCCGGGTTCGATCCAGCCGCTGGCGGCACCCGGGACCGCCGCGGGGGCGTCCCCGGGTGCCGCCGCAAATTTCTCAGCAACACCAAAATCTCATACTGAATCTAGGAGTCGATGACATGATGAAGGGACAAATCGCCGGGCTGATGAAGCAGGCGCAGCAGATGCAGGAAAACGTCAAGAAGATGCAGGACAAGCTGGCCACGTCCGAAGTCACCGGCGAATCCGGTGCGGGACTCGTCACGGTGCTGATGACCGGCGACCATACCGCGCGGCGCGTCACCATCGATCCGAGCCTGGTCGCGGAAGACCGCGACATGCTGGAGGACCTGATCGTCGCCGCGTTCAACGACGCCAAGCGCAAGGCCGACGAGCTCTCGCAGCAGATGATGGGTGGCGTGACCGGCGGCATGCCGATGCCCCCGGGTTTCAAGCTGCCGTTCTGAGCGCCGCCGTCACCGGTGCCTGACAAGGCATCGACTCCGCCGCCACGCGCGCCTTACTTCGCCGGAAATGTCATGAAACCGCCTTCCGCCCTGTCCCTGTTGGTCGATGCCCTGCGGGTGCTGCCGGGCGTCGGCCCGAAATCCGCGCAGCGCATGGCCTATCACCTGATGCAGCATGACCGCGACGGCGCGCAGCGGCTGGGCGGCGCGCTCCTCGGCGCAACCCGCCGGCTGCGGCACTGCGACCGGTGCAACACCTTCACCGAAGCCGAAGTCTGCGAGATGTGTCTGGACGAGGAGCGCGATGCGTCGCTGTTGTGCGTCGTCGAGACGCCCGCCGACCAGATCATGCTCGAACAGACCCTGACGTACCGGGGACTGTACTTCGTCCTGATGGGCCATCTGAGCCCGCTCGATGGCATCGGCCCGCGCGAGATCCATTTCGACAAGCTGCTGCAGCGCGCCACGGATGGCGTCGTGCGCGAGGTGATGCTGGCGACCAACTTCACCAACGAGGGCGAGGCCACCGCCCATTATCTCGGCCAGACGCTGAAGGCCCGGGGGCTGGCGGTGACGCGTCTCGCGCGGGGGGTGCCCGTGGGCGGCGAGCTGGAGCATGTCGACGCCGGAACGATCGCCAGAGCGGTGCTGGATCGCCGTGCGGTATGACGTCGTGCACGCGGGTTGCATGCCGTAGCGTCTTATCGTGAAGCAGTGTCGTGGCGCATGCCGAATCCTGCGCCATGCACACGGGTACGCCTCGCAACCTCGGTTACAATCTTCCCCATGCATATCTTGCTGAGTAATGACGACGGCTATCTCGCCCCCGGGCTGGCGGCGCTGCACGACGCGCTGGCGGTGCTGGGCACGGTGAGTGTCGTCGCTCCCGAACAGAATTGCAGCGGCGCGTCGAATTCCCTGACGCTGTCGCGGCCCCTGACCGTCTCCACCGCGGCGAATGGTTTCCGTTTCGTCAACGGCACGCCGACGGACTGCGTGCACATCGCGCTGACCGGCTTGCTGGACCGTCGCCCGGACCTCGTCGTATCCGGCATCAACAACGGCCAGAACCTGGGCGAGGATACGCTGTACTCGGGGACGGTGGCCGCCGCCACCGAGGGTTTCCTGTTCGGCGTGCCAGCGTTCGCGTTTTCGCTGGTCGACCCGGGCTGGCAGCACCTCGACGCGGCGGCACAGGTCGCCGCGTCGATCATTCGCCGCTTCGTCGAGGAACCGGTGCCCGGACCGTTGCTGCTCAACGTCAACATCCCGAACCGTGCCACGTCGGAACAGGGCGCGTGGCGGGTGACCCGGCTCGGCAAGCGTCATCCGTCGCAACCGGTGGTCCGTCAGACCGATCCTCGCGGTCGGCCGATCTACTGGATCGGCGAGGTGGGCGAGGTCTGCGACGCCGCCGAGGGGACGGATTTTCATGCGGTCGGCGACGGGCATGTGTCGATGACGCCGTTGGGGCTGGATCTGACGCATGTCCAGCAACTGCCGGTGCTGCGGGCATGGGCGGCGCGCGGGGAGGGCGCTGCATGAGCGCCGGGCCGGGCAAGCGTTTCCCGTTGACGCTGTCGGATCTCGAAAGGGACCCGACGCTGCCGCGTCAGATGGGCGCTGCTGGCCGAAGCCCGAGCACCTTCGCGGGGGCGGCGCCCGCGAACCGCGTGCCGGGGCGTGCCGCGGCGTCCGGGGGCGTGTCGGGCGCCATGTCGCCCGCGCGCGGCGCGGCGGTGACGGCGCCGGCCCGTCCGATCCTGGGCGCGCACCTGAGCCTGACGTCGGACCGCGTCCGCGAACGGATGGTCGAGCGGGTGCAGGCGGGCGGGGTGAGCAATGCGCGCGTGCTGGACGCGCTGCGCGCGGTGCCGCGGCACGGGTTCGTCGATCCCGCGCTCGCGCCGCAGGCGTATGCGGAAGCGGCGTTGCCGATCGGTCATCGGCAGACGATCTCCAAGCCGGGCGTCGTCGCGAAGATGATCGAGATCGCGATGAACGGGCGTACCTCGTTGCACCGCGTGCTGGAGGTCGGCACCGGGTGCGGCTATCAGGCGGCGGTGCTGGGCCGCATCGCCGACGAGGTGTTCTCGATAGAACGTATCAAACCTTTGCATGAACGCGCGAAGCGCAATCTGCGGCCGTTGCGGGCACCGAACATCCGTCTGCATTATGGCGACGGGCGAATGGGCCTGCCGGCGAGCGCGCCCTTTGATGCGATTATTGTCGCGGCGGCCGGGCTCGACATTCCGCCGGCGCTTGCCGAACAGTTGACGATCGGCGGGCGATTGATCGCCCCGGTCGGCGGCGATTCGCAGGTGCTGATGCTGGTCGAGCGGATCTCCGCGCACCAGTGGCGCGAAACCGTGCTGGACCGTGTTTTTTTTGTTCCTTTGAAATCCGGAGTGATCTGATACCGATGAGTACGCTGATGAGAGACAGCGGCCGCTCCCTGTGGCCGAATTTTCAGCGTGGCGCGTGCGTGCTGGCGCTGTCCGCGCTGAGCGCGTGCGCGTCGCGGATGGATGGGGCGCCGGTGGTCGACCGCACGAGCGCTGCGCCGGGAATCGCCAGCATGGCGCCTTCCGACCAGCCGCCAGGGCCACCGCCGCCAGGGTTTTACCGCGTGAAGCCGGGCGACACGCTGTACCGCGTCGCCCTCGAGAACGGCCAGAACTATCGTGACATCACGAACTGGAACAACCTGACGAACCCGAATCAGATCGAGGTCGGGCAGTTGCTGCGGGTCGCGCCGCCCGGAGCGAACCCGGCGATGAATTCGCCGCTGGTGTCCAGCACGCCGCTGGGCGGCGCGCCGGTGCAGACCGCGCCGCTGGGCGCTGCCAGCCCGGGTGGCTATGTGTCGCCGTATGCGACGGCGCCCGGTCCGGCGCCGACGACCGGCACGCCTTACCCGTCGCCGTACGCGGCACCACCGGCCGGCGCGCCGGCGGCGGACGGTGCGGCAGCGGGCATGACGCCGGGCGCCTCGCCTGCGCCGCCGGCGCCGGCGCCGTTCGTCGCCACACCGCCGGTGGCGGGCGGTCCCGTGACCTTCATCTGGCCGGTACGCGGGCAGATCATCCGCCAGTTCAACGGCAGCACGAGCAAGGGCGTCGACATCGCCGGCACGGCCGGTACGCCGATCGTCGCGGCCTCCGGCGGACGGGTGCTGTATGCCGGCAACAGCCTGCGCGGTTACGGCAATCTGATTATCATCAAGCATGACAACACGTTCCTGACCGCTTACGGTCACAACCGTGCCTTGCTGGTCAAGGAAAACGACGTGGTGACGAAGGGCCAGGTGATCGCCGAGATGGGCGACACGCAGGCGGACCGCGTGATGCTGCATTTCGAAGTCCGCCAGGACACCAAGCCTGTCGATCCGATGAAGTTTCTGCCGTCTCAATAAGGGACCGTCATGCCGAAGTCGAAACATCGGGTGATCGGCCAGCCAGCGCGACCGGAAGCAGGATCGGTCGCACAGGGTGGCGGAACGACGAAAGACGTTTCGACAGAGGACGAGCGCCAGCGGGTACCCCGGCGCAAAGCGGCAGCCGCCGGGAACCCCCGGGAGCGGGATGGCGCGGCACGCGCCGCGCCAACGTCGGATGCAGCGACGCCGGCGCCGGACGCCCCGGAAGAGGCGGAGGGCATCGAGACAGGTATCGACCGGGGCATCGACCCGGATGACGGCGATGGTGAGCCCGACGGTGAGCCCGATATCGAACCCGATGCCGACTCCGGTGCGGAATCCGGCACCACCCCGACGCGGCGCGATGGGGCGGCCGGCCATCCGGGTGCGGTCGACGTACCCGACCCGGGCGAGTTCCGCACCCTGCTGCATGCCGAACTGACGGCCGACACGATCCAGCACTACCTGAACCAGATCAGCGCCAAGCCCTTGCTCAGCGTCGAGGAGGAGCAGCATTATTCGCGGCAGGCGCGCGCGGGGGAATTCGCCGCGCGCCAGATGATGATCGAGCGCAACCTGCGCCTTGTCGTCAGCATTGCCAAGGCGTATTCGAACCGGGGCCTGCCGTTGCTCGACGTGATCGCCGAAGGGAACCTCGGTCTGATGCACGCGATCGGGAAGTTCGAGCCGGAGCGGGGGTTTCGTTTCTCGACCTACGCGACCTGGTGGATCCGGCAGAGCATCGAACGCGCGATCATGAACCAGGCGCGTACCGTGCGGCTGCCGGTGCACGTGATCCGTGAACTGAACCAGGTGTTGCGCGCGAAGCGGCACCTGGAAAAAAGCGCGCTGGCGGAACAGGCGGGCGAGCGGCGCGACGCGAGCGTCGACGACATCGCCCATCTGACCGGCAAGACAGCCGAGGAAGTGACCGATATCCTGGCGTTGAACGAGCACACGACGTCGCTCGACGCGCCGCTCGATCTGGATCCGGGCAGCAGCCTGCTCGACCTGCTGTCCGACGACCGTACGCATGCGCCGGACGCCGAAGTCCTGCACCGCGAGGTCGAGGCTTTGACGCGGGTATGGCTGGCGCGGCTGTCGGACAAGCATCGCTATGTGGTCGAACGGCGCTTCGGCCTGAACAACCTCGAACCGGCGACGCTCGAACAACTCGCCGAGGACATGCACCTGACCCGCGAGCGGGTCAGGCAGATCCAGCAGGAAGCCCTGCTGCGGCTCAAACGGTATTTCGCGTCGAACGGCGTGGGCAAGGATTCGGTATTGTGAGCGACGTGATGAATTCAGTGCTGGTATTCGACATCGAGACGGTTCCGGACGTGGCCGGCCTGCGCAGGCTTGGCGACGTCGACGCCGCATTGAGCGACGAGGCGGTCGCCGAGCTGGCGTTCGCCGCGCGGCGCGAGAAGACGGGGTCCGATTTCCTGCAGCATCATCTGCAGCGCGTCGTGGCCATTTCCTGCGTGTACCGCGATCGCGAAGGCTTCCGGGTGCGCTCGCTCGGCCAGCCCGACGATCACGAGGGCATGCTGATCCAGTCCTTCTTCAAGGTCATCGAACGCTACGCGCCGCAACTCGTTTCATGGAACGGCGGCGGCTTCGACCTGCCGGTCCTGCATTACCGGGCGCTGATCAACGGCGTGAGCGCGCCGCGCTACTGGGACATGGGACAGGTCGATCGCGAATTCAAATTCAACAACTACATCAGTCGCTATCACACGCGCC
>JBPBQT010000152.1:0-14205 GCA_050955065.1 Janthinobacterium lividum
GGTGTAGTGTCGAGTCACGCCCTTCAATCGACCATACGATGCTGACACGGCTTGCACTCACCTCCGGCGCCTATCTGTCGACGCTGGAAGGACTTCCCCGGGAACTGCGCTGGTCCGAAGCGGACATCGCGCGGTCGCTGGCGGCGATGCTCTCCGGCCAGAAAGAAGATGCGGACGTCTGGATCTTTGGTTACGGATCGTTGATCTGGAACCCGCTGACCGATCACGCCGAGCGCCATCCCGCGGTTCTCGACGGCTGGCACCGCAGCTTTTGCCAGCGTCTGACGGTCGGGCGCGCGGCGGCGCATGCACCGGGCAGGATGCTGGGTCTGCGCTGCGGCGGTGGCACCGACGGCGTGGTCTACCGGCTGGCCGCGGCCACCCGCGAGGAGGAACTGCGCCTGATCTGGATCCGGGAAATGGCGATGGGCACGTACCGCCCGATCTGGGCGCCGGTACGGCTGGCGGACGGCACGCTGGTGCGCGCGATCGTGTTCGTCGCCGACCCGGATCACCCGCACTACGAATGCGACAGCGAGATCGAAACCGTCGCGCCGCTGATCGCCGAGGCGCGCGGCCCATGGGGCAGCAACGCCGAATATGTCTTCAAGCTCGCCGCGGCGCTCGAACATCACAAGATGCGCGACGTCTACATCATCGAACTCGCGGCGCGGATCCGGCAATGTCTGCTGCGCCACCGGCAGCGGGCGGGCCGCAGCGCGGCGCTGGTACGTGGTGCGTCCGCTTATTGAGTTATCGCCCGCTTCAGCAGCACGCACTGCTCGGGCGGACGTTCGAAGAGGGGATCGACCAGGGCCGCTGTCCGGCGCGCCGCCGCGTAGATCCGCATCGCCTCGTCGATCAGCGCGGCGTCGCTCTCGCCCCACGCCCTGAAAACAGTGTGCAGGTGCTCGACGCCATCCTCGTCGCCCCAGAAATAGCCCATGTCCCAGCTCGCAAAGCAGCGGCGCGGCAGCCGGTGGCAGGCAACCAGGTTGACCTCGGTGTGCCGGTTGTCCTTTTCCATCCGGGCGAAACAGTCGACGACCACCTGCCGCGGACCTTCCAGGTACTGCACGAAGTGGTCGCCCGCCTTGACCAAAAAACCGGTTATGCCCTCCACCGCGTTGCGCGCGATCGATTTCGTCACGAGCAGATCGACGTCCTCACGCGTGACCTCGGGTGCGACGCGGCTGATGTAGAGCAGACAGAAGTCCGAATTCAGGGAATCCAACGGCGCGAGTTTCATGATACCGCTCTCCTTTAGCGGGAAAAATATTCCATACCATCATGCCAATGTACCGCATTTTGCGGATCCTTTTCACGGAGGGATGTCACGAAAAGCCGGTCGTCAGGGTCATCGGAAGAACTCGCTCGGGCGCTGCCCGAACTGCCGCTTGAACATCGTCGCAAATGCGCTGGGGCTTTCGTAGCCCAGCGCCAGCGCCACATCCAGGACTTTCTCGCCGCTCGCCAGCCGTTCCATGCCCTGCAGCAGACGCGCCTGCTGCCGCCATTGCCCGAACGTCATGCCGGTCTCCCGCGCAAAACGGCGCTGGATCGTCTTCACGTCGATGTCGAGAACGCCGGCCCACTCG
The DNA here is from genome assembly GCA_050955065.1 of Janthinobacterium lividum. Taxonomy (GTDB): domain Bacteria; phylum Pseudomonadota; class Gammaproteobacteria; order Burkholderiales; family Burkholderiaceae; genus Robbsia. The sequence continues at coordinate 1,599 of JBPBQT010000152.1, forward strand.
CCAAGCGTCGTCGGGTCGTCCGGCTGTTCGCGCAGTTGTGCGCAGATGCGCTGCAGCGCGGGATCGACCGGCTGCGGCAGATGCAACGGCAGCACCGGCAACGCGTGCAATTCGTCCAGCAACAGCCGCATCAGGCGGCCATCGCGGGAATCGTCCGCATACGATGATGCAATCCGGCTCGCCGCCTGGATCAGTTCGCGCAGCAGCGGCGAAATGCCGACCACCTGGGACACGGCGGGCAGGCCGCAGGCCGCGTCGGGCGCGACATAGATGCTGCGCATCTGGACCGCGCCCACGCAGCGAATGCGATGCACGGTGCCCGCCGGCATCCAGATGCCCCGCGTGGACGGGACGACCCACTGCCCGCCAGTGGATGCCACCGCCACCACGCCATGCAGCGCATAGATGAGCTGGCCCTTCGCGTGCAAGTGATCGGGAATCCGAAAGTCCGCCGCATAGTCGCGGGCGCGGCACATCACGGGCATCGTGCTGCGATCGACATCGTCCAGGAAATCAAAAATCATTTCTCGATGCCCTTTTCAAAAGGTTTGCTGTCCAAACTGCGCAGGACAGACGCCCATTCTATCCTTAAGATGCGGATTCGCGTCCGACACTTCCGTCGCGCCACCTTTTCCGGGCCCTGTCATGACGACCCTTTCCCCCTCCGCCACAGCGGCGACTCCCGCGACGCCGCCCCGCGCCGAGTTCGGCGTGCTGGGCGCGATCAGCGCCGCGCATCTGGTCAACGACATGATGCAGTCGTTGCTCCTCGCCATCTATCCCATCCTGAAAGGCGCGTTCCACCTGAGCTTTGGACAGATCGGCCTGATCACGCTGACCTACCAGTTGACCGCGTCGCTGCTGCAGCCGCTCGTCGGCCTGTACACCGACCGCAAACCGACGCCGTATTCGTTGCCGGTCGGCATGGGCTTCACGCTCGCCGGCCTGCTGCTGCTCGCGTTCGCGCCCAGTTTCGGCGTGGTGCTGGTGGCCGCCGCGCTGGTGGGTACCGGCTCGTCGATCTTCCACCCGGAATCCTCGCGGGTCGCGCGCATGGCCTCGGGCGGACGCCACGGAATGGCGCAGTCGCTGTTTCAGGTCGGCGGCAACTCGGGCACCGCACTGGGTCCCCTGCTCGCCGCGGCGGTCATCGTCCCGTTCGGGCAGCGCAGCCTCGCCTGGTTCGCCCTGGCCGCGCTCGTGGGCATCACGCTGCTGATCGGCGTCAGCCGCTGGTACGCGGGCCGTCAGCGGGCCGTGCGCGCGACCCGGCATCCGGCCGCCGTTACCCTGTCCCGGCGGCATGTCGGCGGTGCGATCGGCGTGTTGCTCGTGCTGATTTTCTCGAAATACTTCTACATCGCCGGTCTCAGCACGTTCTACACCTTCTATCTGATCAGCAAGTTCGGCCTGTCGGTGCGCGGCGCGCAGATGCATCTGTTCATGTTCCTGTTCGCCTCGGCGATCGGCACGCTCGCGGGCGGACCGATCGGCGACCGCATCGGCCGCAAGCCGGTGATCTGGGCATCGATTCTCGGCGTCGCACCGTTCGCATTGCTGCTGCCGCACGCCGACCTCTTCTGGACCACGACGCTGACGATCCTGATCGGCCTGATCCTGTCGTCGGCGTTTTCGGCGATCCTGGTCTACGCGCAGGAGTTGATTCCGGGGAAGGTCGGCATGGTCTCCGGCCTGTTCTTCGGTTTCGCCTTCGGCATGGGGGGCCTGGGCGCGGCGGTGCTCGGCCTGTTCGCGGACAAGGCCGGCATCGATGTGGTGTACCGGATGATCGCGTTCCTGCCGCTGCTGGGCGTGGTCGCGGTCCTGCTGCCCAATACGCGGCGTACGACGTGAATACCCGCTTATTGCACGTTTCCTGCGCCGGTTCTGCCGCCGGACGTTGCCGCCGGTGAGTGACCGGCGGCCCTGGACGTCTTGTGAGGGGCGGCCCGGGTCGTGGGCGCTGATCCGGCTGCGGTCTGGCGGGTGCCGATCGCGCCGATATCCATGCCGGCCGGACCGTCCTTGCCCCCGCCGCCATCATCGCCCGCACCCCTGCCGCTGTTCTGCGCGACTGCCGCGCCCGATGCCACGAGCGCCATCGCCGCCAGCGCTACCCCGATGCATCGTGTTCTCTTCATCATGGTTCCTTTCCGTTGATCGATGGATGATGTGTTGGGCCATGCCTCGTGCAAAGGCCATGCCAGGCGGCTTGCCACGGAACGTTTCGGTACGCGCGCGCGCATGCCGCCAATGCGGACACCGCCTCGCAGCAGCGCCGATGCCTGGACGCCTGCGCGCACCTGAGCGACAATCGGGCGCGCCGTGCACGGCGGTCTGCTACTTTCATCGAACGAGGACGAGGCATGGACGCCGATTTCTGGCTGGCGCGATGGCGCGAGGGCCGCACGCATTTTCACCAGGACCATGTCATGCCCGAGCTGCCCGCACACTGGCCCGCGCTGGATCTGGCGCCGGGGACACGCGTGCTGGTGCCCCTGTGCGGCAAGTCGCGTGACATGCTCTGGCTCGCAGAACGCGGTCATGCGGTGCTCGGCGTCGAGCTCTCGGCGCTGGCGGTCGAGCAGTTCTTCGCCGAAAACGGGCTGCTGCCGACGAGACGTATCTCACCCCAGGGCGAACATTACCGCGCGGGAAATATCGAGATCGTCTGCGGCGATATCTTCGCGCTCGACGCGGCGACACTCGCGGATTGCGTCGGCGTCTACGATCGCGCGGCGCTGGTTGCGCTGCCGCCGCAGATGCGCCCGCGCTATGTCACGCATGTCTACGGGCAGCTTCCCGATGCGTATCGCGGCCTGCTGATCTCGCTGGACTATCCCCAGGCGCAGCGCGCCGGGCCGCCCTTCTCGGTGCCCGACGCATCGGTACAGGCGCTGTTCGCACCGCACTCCACCGCCTGCGAGATCGCACGGGCCGACATCCTCGCCGCCGAACCCGCATTCGCCGCGCGCGGCGTCACGCGCCTGGACAGCGTGGTGTACCAGCTGCGGCGTCGCCCGTAAGCGTCCCGGGACATCATCCGGATGACGCGGGCGCGATGCCGCGGGTCTGACGGTGCATGTCTGACGTCGCGTGCCGACCGCCGCACCGCCGACGCCTCACGTCTCCAGCAGCCGCGCGCAGAGTTCGCGGCCCGACGCGCTCAACGCCGCGGTGGCGCGCGCCGCTTCGGGCGCACTCACGGCGACCAGGCCGACCGCGTCGAGTTGCGTCAGCGCGCGACGCAGCGCGCTCATCGGCGCCTCCACCCGCTTCGCCAGCTTCGCCAGCGACCAGGGCGCGTCCGGCGACGCCTGCCATGCTGCCCATAACTCCAGCAGCACGACGACCTGCAGGGGATCGATCGCCTCGGGTTCGAAAGGCGCTGCCGCCGGCCCGTCGCCGGGAATGTCGGGTAGTGCTGTCAAGAAAAGGCTCCTTCATGGAATCGCCGGAAAAGCGCGGAAAAACCCGAAAACAGGGCAAGACGTCCAGCCAACCGGTCGTCAGCTCCCGGATACCGGACATGCCGTCCCGTGCATCAGCGACGTGACCAGCTTGCCGACGACGATCAGCGCATGCTCGGTCGCCGGAGACCAGGGATAGCTGTAGTTGAGCCGGATGCAGTTGCGGTACGCGTCCGAGGCCGAGAACATGGTCCCGGGTCCGATCGTGATGCGCTGCTCGAGCGCGAGCCGGTAGAGCGCCATCGAGTCCACCTCCGCGGGCAGCTCGACCCAGAGCACATAGCCGCCCACCGGCCGCGACGTGCGCGTGCCTTCCGGGAAGAAGCGCTTGACCATCGTGCGCATCAGATTCGCCTGCTGCCGGTACGCGCTCCGCACGCGGCGCAGATGATGCTCGTATCCATCGTGCGCCAGATACTCGGCGATCGCCAGCTGCGGCACCGTCGGCGTGGTCAGCGTATTGAGGAATTTGAGTTTCTCCACCTGATCGCGGTAGCGTCCCGGCATCGCCCAGCCGATCCGGTAAGCCGGCGTCAGGCTTTTCGAGAACGACGCGCAGTGCAGCACCAGCCCCTTCGTATCGAGCGCCTTCAGCGCACTGGGATGGGTGTCGCCGAAATACAGTTCGTGATACACGTCGTTTTCGATGATCGGAACGTCGTGCGCGGCGAGCAGCGCCACCAGCCGCCGCTTGTTCGCGTCGGGCATCTGGAAACCCAGCGGATTCTGGAAATTCGGCATGACCATGCAGGCGGCGATGCGTTCGCGGGCGAGAATCCCGGCAAGCGCATCGATATCGATGCCCGTGCGGGGGTCGGTCGCGACCTCGATCGCGCGCATGCCCATGCGTTCGATCGCATGCAGCATCGCATAGAAGGTCGGCGACTCCACCGCGATCGTGTCCCCCGGGCGCGCCACCGCCTGCAGGCAGAGATTGATCGCCTCGGTCGCGCCGATGGTCACGACGATCTCGTTCGGATCGATCGACAGGCCATTTTCGAGATAACGCCGCGCGATCTGCCGGATCAGTTCGGGATTGCCCGGCGGCAGCTCGTCGGTCACGCCCCACAGCGGCTGGCGGCGCGCGATCGCGTGCCCGTAGGCATTGATCTTCTGCACCGGGAACAGCGCGGGGTCCGGGTACGGCGAGCCGAGCGGCACGGCCGCGTCGGTGCGGATCGAGCGCAAGGTCGAGAGCACGAGGCGGCTCACGTCCACCTGCGCCGAGACCGCATTCGGCTGCGAGACGCGCAATTCCTTCGCCGGAACCAGGGCTGCGTTGGCCACGGGCGCGACGGCCCGGACGAAATATCCGGACTGCGGCCGGCTGTCGACCAGCCCCCGGCTTTCAAGCAACAGATAGGCGTGCACCACGGTCGTGATGCTCAGGCGATGGTGCCTGCTGGTCTGCCGGATCGATGGCAACCGCTCGCCCGGCAGAAATACGCCGCGCTGGATCAGCCCCTCGATGTCCGCGGCGAGCTTTTCAAACAACGTCACTGTCTGCCTCCTGGATGACCCGTGCCCTGTCGCGCCCCACACGATATCCGCATGTAGTCCATGGGCCGTAGGCGGCCCCACCCCTGACTGCGGCCCGCCACGCCGGCAGCACAATTCTACCCGCACCAATCCTTGCCGTTGCAACTGTACTCTTCCCGCAACCCCGGATGTGTACGCCCCGGACCCATGGCGTTGCCCTTACCCTGCATGCTTCGGTCGAACGGAGCACGCATCATGAAAAAAGAGCAGCCGGCAGCCAGGATCGCCCCCTACACCCATCCCGCCGCGGGCTGGGGCGCGTTGAAGTACGTCGCCCTTCATCTCGTCAGGGAAAAAGTCGCGGGCAACAACTACCGCACGCTGTTCCGTCAGAACCAGCCGGACGGCTTCGACTGCCCGGGGTGCGCGTGGCCGGACCGGGAACACGGCTCGACCTTCGAATTCTGCGAAAACGGCGTCAAGGCGGTGGCGGCGGAAGCCACCAGCAAGCGCGTGACGCCGGCGTTCTTCGAGGAGCACACGGTCGAGGCGCTGATGGCGCAGTCGGAATACGAGCTCGAACAGTACGGCCGGCTCACCACGCCGATGGTCTACGACGCCGTGACCGACAAGTACAAGCCGATCGGCTGGCAGGACGCGTACGCGCTGATCGCCTCGCATCTGAACCGGCTCGACAGCCCGGATGAGGCCGCCTTCTACACGTCGGGGCGCGCCAGCAACGAAGCGGCCTTCCTCTATCAGCTGTTCGTGCGTCTCTACGGCACCAACAACTTCCCCGACTGCTCGAACATGTGCCACGAAGCGACCAGCCGCGGACTGCCGGTCACCGTCGGCGTGGGCAAGGGGACGGTGACGCTGGAGGACTTCGAGCATGCGGACACGCTGCTGATCTTCGGCCAGAACCCGGCGACGAATCATCCGCGCATGCTGGGCGAACTGCGCGACTGCGCGAAGCGCGGCGCGACGATCGTCTCGATCAATCCGCTGCGCGAACGCGGTCTGGAGAGCTTCACCAGCCCGCAGCATCCGCTGGAAATGCTGACGTTCTCCAGCACGAAGATCGCCTCCGCCTTCATCCAGCCGAAGATCGGTGGCGATTTCGCCCTCATCAAGGGCGTCGCCAAGCATGTGATCGAACTCGACGACGCCGCGCAGGCGCGAGGCAGCGAGCGCGTGCTCGACCTGGCGTTCCTCGCGGAGCATACGTTGGGCTTCGAGGCGTTCGCCGCCGACCTGCGCGCGGAGAGCTGGGAAGCGCTCGCCGCCGAAAGCGGCGTGCGCCGCGAGGATATCGAGGGACTCGCGCGCATCTACGTGAAGGGCCAGCGGGTCATCGCGACCTGGGGCATGGGCCTGACGCAGCACAAGAATTCGGTGGCGATCATCCAGATGCTGTCGAACCTGATGCTGATGCGCGGCAACATCGGTCGCCTGGGCGCGGGGCTGTGCCCGGTGCGCGGCCATTCGAACGTGCAGGGCAACCGCACCGTCGGCATCGAGGAGAAGCCGTCGGCCGCCTTTCTCGACCGGCTGGGCAAGACCTTCGATTTCGCGCCGCCGCGCGAGCATGGCTACGATGTGGTCGAATCGATCGAGGCGATGCTGGAAGGCAAGGTCAAGGTGCTGATCGGCCTGGGCGGCAACTTCTCGCTCGCGACGCCCGACACCGCCCGCACCTGGCAAGCGCTGCGCTCCTGCGCGCTGACCGTGCACGTGACGACGAAGCTCAACCGCAGCCATCTCGTGCATGGCACGGACGCCTTGATCCTGCCGACCCTCGGGCGCACCGAGATCGACATGCAGAACGGCGTCGCGCAAGGCGTGACGGTCGAGGATTCGATGAGCATGGTGCATGTCTCGTACGGCATGAACAAGCCGGCATCCGCGGAACTGGTATCGGAGACCGCGATCGTCGCCGGTATCGCGCATGCGACGCTGGGCAGCGCCAAGATCGACTGGCTCGGTTACGCCGCCGACAATGCACGCATTCGCGACGCGATGGCGCAGGCGCTGGATGGTTTTCAGGATTACAACGAGCGCATCGCCCGTCCCGGCGGTTTTCATCTGCGGGTGGCCGCGCGCGAACGGGAATGGAAAACGCCCACCGGCAAGGCGAATTTCGTCGTGCACGGCATCGAGTGGGACACGCCGATCCGCCGCGCGAAGCAGTTGCACGGCGAGCGCCTGATGACGCTGATGACCACCCGCTCGCACGACCAGTACAACACCACGATCTATGCGCTGGATGACCGTTACCGGGGCGTGTACGGACAGCGGCGCGTGGTGTTCGTGAACGCCGAGGATCTGACGATGCTCGGTTTCGAGGCAGGCGACTGGGTGGACCTGAGCACCGTCTGGGAAGACGGGATCGAACGCCGCGCGGACGGTTTCATGCTGGTGGCGTACGATATCCCGCGCGGTTGCGTGGGTGCCTACTACCCGGAGACGAATCCGCTGGTGCCGCTGGGCAGCGTCGCCGACATCGCCAACACGCCGACGTCGAAATCGATTCCCGTGCTGCTGCACCGCGCCCGGACGCCGGTCATGGCCCAGCCGGACGGCGTGCCGGCCCTGGCGATCTGAGGCGCAGCGGCCGCCGGGCGGCGGGACATACGGGGAAGCGCGCGACCACGGCCATGCGACTCGCGCGGCGCATCCGCCTCAGAAGCGGTGGACGATGCCCGGTCCGGCCGCGAACTGCTTGTGCGACGACGAGGGCGTGCCCTGGAAACCATCGCCGATGGTCGCGGTGGCGCCGATGACATGACCCGCTCCGGCGGTTCCCGGGGTGTCGCCGTGCGCCAGCTGATAGGCTTCGAGCACATACAGCGTGGTGCGCTTGGACAGCGTGTACGCCTGCGACAGCGTGACCTGATGATATTGCGCGACATGCTCGATGCCGTTTGCCTGCGTCGCCCGCGTGTAGCTGTAGCCGGCGGCTACATCGATCGCCCGCGACGCGCGGTAATGCAGCACCGCGCCGCCGGTGTTGAAGATCGCGGTATCGGTGAAAGTCGAACGGATGCCCGGTATGTACTGCACGTTCGAATACGTGAACGATACGTCGAACGTCTGCGAGAACGCATAGCCGCCGGCCACCGCGACGCGTTGCTGCGCGGCGTTCGTCTGATAGCCATTGGTCAGCGCGGTCACGGCCACCTGTCCGCCCGAACTGGTCGTCGAGTTCGCGCCCCAGGCGCCGCCGCCGGAAGTCGAATTGTCGATGCGCTGGATCGCCGCGGCGATGCCGAACGGGCCTTTCTGGTACTGCAGCGCCGCGCTCCAGGTGGCGCCGGCATTGGGCTGTCCGGCCACGCCGCCCAGCGCGTAGGTCAGGCTGGCCGTGAAACCGTACAACGTGGGCGACTGGTAGACCAGCGCGTTGTCGTGCCGGAAATCCGTGTCCAGCGTGTCACGCAGCGATGCGAGGCACGCGCGGCGACGCGGTTGCTTGGACCGCCGTCACTCGTCCCAGCGAATGATCAGGTCCGCACGCGCCGCACAGGCATCGATCAGCCGCGCGTTGGGCTCGTCGGTCTGCGCCATCCAGCACAGCGCGTCTTCCCGATCCCGGCCGTAACGCTGGTGGCGCGCGAGCAGGCGTTCCCGCCGCAGATCCGCATCGACGCGAACAAACCAGCATTCGTCGAGCAGCGGCGCGACGGCATGCCACGGCGCCTGGTCGAGCAGCAGATAATTGCCTTCGGTGATGACCAGCGACGTTTCCGGCAGGATCGCGATCTCCCCGGCGATCGATTCCTCGATCTCGCGATGAAATGCCGGCGCGTAGATGGGGACGGGAGCGGAGACGTGGGTTGACGCCGACGCCGACATCAACGTTGATGTCGAGGCCGCGTCCCGCGCACCTCGCAGGCGCGCCAGCAGCGCGACATAGCCCGCCACGTCGAAAGTGTCGGGCGCGCCCTTGCGCGCCGCGCGGCCCAGACGCGCGAGTTCCCGGTTCGCCAGATGGAAACCGTCCATGGGCACCAGCTGCGCCCGTTCGCCCAGGGCATGCGCAAGCGCCGCGGCGAACGTGGACTTGCCGGCGCCAGGGGACCCGGCGATACCCAGCAGACGACGCGAGCCGTCGGCGATCAGCGCCGCGGCGCGCGCCAGGACGGCGGGCGGTATGGCGACGGCATCCGGTACGTGCGGCGACGCGGCCGGGACGCTGGTGGTTGCCGTCGCCGCCGTCGCCGCCGGATCGGAATCGGGTCTTGCATCCATGACGATGTCCTTTCGCGCGGGGTCGCCCCGCGCGTCTTCCTGGCCGGTTTCCTCCGGTGCGCCGCATGGGTGGCGCGCCGCCCCTACGCCGGTCCGCGCCGGGTCCTGCCCGTGCGCGCGGGCGGTTCCCCGTGACCGGGCGGCGCGCCCGCCGACGACGCGTCCTGCTCGCCGGGACACAGCAGCGTGACGCCATGCCGCTGGAAGGTCTCGACGAACGCCGCGGGCGGCGACCGGTCGCAGACGACCGTCAAAGGCACGTCCAGCGCGAACGTATTGAGATAGGCCTGACGCCCGAACTTGTCGATGTCGACGAGCAGCACCGAACGCCGCGCCTGCGCGCGCAGCACGCCGCGCATGTGCGATTCGTGCTCCTCGTAATCCATCCAGCCATGTCGCAGGTCACAGGCCGCGATGCCCATGAAGGCCGCATCGTAAAAGAAGCGGCGAACGTAGGCCAGCGTGTCATAACCGACCAGCGCGTTGTCCTTGGGACGCAGCATGCCGGGCGTGAGGTTCACGCGCGCGACCGTGGGGCCCAGCAACAGCGCGATATCGAGACAATTGGTGGTGATCGTGAGGTTGCGGCCCACCAGCCGGCGCGCGAAAGCGGTGGCCGTGGTGCTCGAATCGAGAAAGATCGACATGCCATCCTCGACGAAGCGCGCGGCGAGTTCCGCGATCCGCGCCTTGCCGCGGACATTGATCTTGCCGCGCTCCACCACCGGGCGGTCCTGATCGAGTCGCGGCGGCACCGCGCCGCCGTAGATACGGCGCAATCGTCCGTGCTGCTCGAGTTCCTTCAGATCGCGCCGGATCGTCTCCTCCGAGACGCGCAGCGCGGCGGCCGTGAAAATGACGGAGACGCGACCGCTTTCACGCAGCTGCTTGAGGATTTCGTCGTGCCGGTGTTCCGACATACGGTCGCTTTATGGTTTCAGATCGGGCGCGCGACGGTGCCGGGTCGCGCTTTCGTAATCGTACGCCATCGCCAGCAACGCCGCCTCCTGCCATTGCGCGCCCACGAAGATCAGATTGAACGGCGAGCCCGACGCATAGTAGCCGGCCGGAATCGTCACGCCCGGCAGCCCGGCGATGTTGATCTCGCAGACCGTCGTCTCGTGCAGCGTCTCGGTGCCGTCGCGCGGCGGCAGCGCATCGCGCAACTGCGGGAATACCAGTGCGTCGAGCGCATGCCGCGCCATCACGTCGGCGAAAATTTCGAGATATTGTTCGCGCAGCGCGAAGAACGCGGCGCTCGCCGGGGGCGCCGCGGGATCGGCGAGGCACGTCGCGAAATCCGGCAGGCTCGACATGTAGGTGAGCACGCCCGCGGGCGCGAACGGGTCCTCGGCGCGCGTGGCGGCGACGAAATCCCGCCATGACTTCACCGACGCGTCCGGTCCCAGGCGCTCCAGGTATTTCTGCATGTCGTAGGGCAGCGTTTCCATGCCGCGCGCGTCGAAATGGTCGCTTCCCGGCGCGGGGCGGCCAAGTTCGGCGAACCCGCTACCCGCGAACGGATCGTCCAGCAGCACGGCGCCCCGTTCGGTCAGCTCGCGTTGCGCGCGCTGGTAAAGCTCGGTCGTCTCGGTGGAAAGCGCGCGGTTGCGCCACCCCGGCCCGTAGAGGCCCAGGCGCCGCCCCTGGAGCGCGTCGTTCCGCAGCCCCGCCGCGTAGCCGCCGCGCGGACGCATGCCGACGCCCGCCACGGTCTTCGCATCCTCCGGCGAATAGCCCGCGAGGAGATCGAGCGTCAGCGCGGCGTCGCGCACGCAGCGCGCGATCGGTCCGACGACGTCGCGGGTGCTGCCGGCCAGCGGCATCACGCCGGCGTTCGGCACCAGTGCGAAGGTCGGCTTGATGCCCACCAGCGCCTGCGCCGACGCCGGGTTCTGGATCGATCCGCCGGTTTCCTCCGCCAGCCCCAGCACCGCGAGACTGGCGGCCACCGCGGTGGCGGTGCCGGCGCTGCTGCCGCCGGGCATGAAGGCGGGATCGACCGCGTTCAGCGTCGGGCCAGCCCAACTGTCGTTGGCATGCGAGCCGGTGGCGCTCAGGACCGGCACATTGGTCTTGCCGAGGATCACGCAGCCCGCGGCGCGCATGCGGGCGACCACCGGCGAATCCGTTGCCGGCAGCAGGTCGACGCCGCCGGTCTTGCTGTAGAGCAGCGACCAGCCGCCGGTGGTCGGGAAGCCGACCATGTCCATCGTGTCCTTGACGACGACGGGCACGCCCGCGAGCGGGCCCAGCGTCTCGCCGGCGGCGCGGCGCCGGTCGATCGCGCGCGCGTCGTCCAGCGCCGCCGGGTTCAGGAAGATGATCGCGTTGTAACGGGGATTGATCCGGGCGATGCGCGCCAGATACGCCTCGCACAGCGCTGCGGCGCTCAGGGTGCCGGCGGCGAATGCGGCCTGGATGCGCTCGACCGTCAGTTCGAGGACGTCAATGCTGTCGGAGGAAGAGGTCATGGCGTGGGAAGCGTCCTGTGGAGAATCGAACGGGAAAAGCGCAAAGGGAAGATGCGCGGACCGAAAAACACGAACGGGCCAAAGCGGCCGGGCGGCACGTCATCACGCGATGCCGACGAATTCATCGAGCAGCGCCGGGTCGTGCACCACATCGGGCGGAATCTCGCGGGTGACGGTGCCTTTTTGCAGGATGAGAATGCGATCCGACAACGAGGAGATGAAGTTCAGGTTCTGCTCGACCAGCAGGATCGTCAGGTCGCGCTGCCGCGCCACGTCCTTCAGCGTATCGATGATCTCGTCGATGATCGACGGCTGGATGCCCTCGGTCGGCTCGTCCAGCAAGACGATGCGCGGGCTGGCGCACAGGCAGCGCGCCAGCGCGAGCAACTGCTGCTCGCCACCGGACAGCGCGCCGCCGGCGCGGTCGAGATACGCCTTCAGCCGCGGGAACAATTCCAGAATGCCGGCGATGGTTTCGTCCTCCCGGCCGCGGGCCAGCAGGCAGCCCACCCGCAGGTTGTCCCGCACCGTGAGCGCGGGAAAGATCTCGCGGCCCTGCGGCACGTAGCCGATCCCCGCCTTCGCCCGGGCGGTGGGCGACAGGTGCGTGATGTCCTGACCGGCGAAACGCACCCGGCCGGACGTGGTCGGCAGATGCCCGGTCAACGTGCGCAGCAGCGTCGTCTTGCCCATGCCGTTATGGCCCAGGATGCCGACATGCTCGCCGGCGCGCACGGTGAAGCTCAGCTCGCCGAGGATCGGTATGCGGCCATAGCCCGACGCCAGCCGCTCGACCTCGAACAGCGGCGCGGACGCCGCGGCCGTCGCGGTCGCTGCCGTCGCACCGGAAGCGGCCACGGGGTTGCCGGGGGTGACATTCATGCCGCGCTCCTTCCAAGATAGACGTCCTTCACCCGCTGATCCGCCAGCACC
>JBPBQT010000153.1:0-11710 GCA_050955065.1 Janthinobacterium lividum
CATGCCGATGCCGTGGCCCGCCAACGGTGCGGCCATGGCGAGTTCCGCGATGTCGAACACCATGCGCAGATTCGCCACAGTGAGGCGGGCGCTGCCGTGCTGTTTGATCGACGCCTTGAGTTGCGCCGCCGGCGCCGCGGGACCCTGTTCCACCGCAAGCGCCACGAGCGTATCGAGCATCTGTCGGAGATATTTGTCCATTGCCGTCGGCGTACCGGCGTGCGGATCCTCTTCCGCGTTGTAATAGGTACGGGCGATCACGCGCGGCGGTACACGCTGGACATAGGCGCGCAGGGCGGCAAAGTCCTTGGTCGTGAAGCATCGGGTGAGGGTGATCGTGTCTTTCATGGAAAAATGCAACTAACTGGCTGGATAGACGATATCCCTACTATACGCCTTCGGTAAGTGGTTTCATCCGCCGGTGCCCACCCGGATCCGAAACCGGTCCGGCGAAAGACGCCGCGCTTCGGCACCATCGAAGCCGCCGGCTTGAGTTAGACTTACTCAGCTATCCCGTATTTAAAAGGAAAATCCCCCATGCCAGCCGCTCTCGTCGCAGATTTCGACAACCGAAGCAAGGCCCTCGACGCCGTGCAGCGTCTCATACAGGCCGGTATTCCGCAAAACCATATCGATACCTATCCAAGCCTGGAAAATCACGCGCCCAGGATGCCGTCCGCGGGAGAAAAGGTCCAGGGAGCGGAGACGGAAATGTCGTCGAACGGACCGTTGGGCCATTTGCAAAGTATTCTGGCCAAACTCTTTGGTGTCGAGACGTCGAAACCCGAGACGCAAGGCGCTTCCGAGCCGACCAGCGAGCCGTTCTCGCACGAGTCCGTCTACATGGCGATCGACATCGCGGGGCTGTCGATCGGTGCAGAGACAGTACGCGGATTGCTGACCGATGCCGGAGCGATCCGGGTCGACGAGCACGCTGCATAACCGGTCGGTCGAACCGGACGCCGCGTCGCGGATCTTCCCGATGATGGCGGCTTCCGGCGGGGGCGGTGTTACAACGTGATCACGATCTTGCCGACCTGCTGGTTGCTTTCCAGGTGTTTGTACGCGTCGACGACTTCATCGAAGCGAAACACGCGGTCCACCTTGGGTTTGAACGTTCCATCCGCCAGCCGCTGAGAGACGTACTGTTTCATCCTTTCGAAACGCGCCGGCGTCTTGGTCTGCATCAGGATGTAGAACGTCAACGCAATGCCCTTGCCGATGCCCGACACCGGGTACGGTGTCGGTTTGCCGGACAGCATGCCATAAAGATAGATGGTGCCTTCGACCGCGGTGGCCTGGGCCAGCACGTCCACGTAATCGCCACCCACGGGATCGAAGACGATGCGGGCCAGCTTGCCGTCGGTGATTTCGGCCACCCGGGCAGGAAGATCCTCCTCTTCGGTCGCGATGACATGATCGGCGCCGAAGTCGAGCAGCTGCTGCTTTTTGCTGGAGGTTCGGGTCGTCGCGATGGCGACGCCACCTTGCGCCTTCGTTATCTGGATCGCAGCGAGCCCGACGGAGGAACTCGCCGCGGTGATGAGCACGAAATCTCCGGGGCCTACCTTGCCAAGCTCCACCAGCGCACCGTAGGCCGTCGTGTATTGCATCCAGGACGCCGCGCCGTCGACGTCCGAGAGGCCTGGCGGAAGTTCGACCAGTTCATGCGCCGGCACGATGGCCTGCTCGGCAAGGACGGGGTACTGGTTCATCGAGAAACCGGGGATGGTGCCCACGCGTTTGCCGACCAGCGACGCATCCCCGTCCGGGCCGACCGCGGTGACCGTGCCGACCGCTTCATATCCCAGGCCGGACGGAAGCTGTGGCTGCTCGAGATAGTGTCCATGGAAGTACATGCTCTCGGCGCGATTGAGACCTACCGCGGCGACGTCGAGGGCAACCTCTCCCTGTCCAGGCTGGCGAAGCGGTATTTCTTCGATCTTCAGAACGTCCGGGCCGCCGAGTTCATGGAACCTTACAGCTTTTGGCATGCGAAATCTCCTTGTTCTGGAAACGCGTCGTGCGTTCTCCATTCAAGAATATAGGAAGGCGCCAGACCGCGCCGGGTACGGGCACTCGATGGAACAATGCTTCGTACTGTACAAGACGTGTCGAAGAAAACCGTACGTTATTATGGGACCGATTCATGCCAACGCGAGCGTCTTTCCCTGAGAGACCGGTGGCGTGCGTGAGCCGTCTTGATCGCTTGCTTACCAGATTTGCGCAAGGCTACCGAAGACAATAAAAACATCATGATGGTCTCCGGAAAATTGCGATGCCATCGGGAAGACAGGGTTCCAGCCGTCAACACAGCATTCATTCGTGCGCGAACATGATGCGGCTGCGTTAAATCGACCCTGTTTCTATACAATGCAGGCCGGGCAGGAACGAAGTATGCTTTAAGCAACCGACGGCCATGCAGGCAATGCTGCTTTCCATCCCATGCACGGCAGGAATCCCGTTTCCAATGCCATGGCAGCATCATGGCTATTTCATGGAAGACGGATACAGACCGTCTATTCGTGTTCAGACCTCACCATGCCCCGGGGGACTAACCGCTTACGCATTTCAGCAAAGGATCATTGCACCATGATTATGGATGACACGCGAGGCAGAATGGAGCTGTGGGGCGGGCTCGAGTGCACCATAAACCGTGTGCAGGACACCTATTTCAGTCAGCTTGATAAAAATGGTCATGCCACCCGTGAAGGCGATATCGAGCGGTTCGCGTCGCTCAATATCAAGGCGTTGCGTTACCCGATCCTGTGGGAACGCATCGCGCCGCAGGGTCTGGAACAGGCGGACTGGGCGTGGCCGGACGAACGTTTGCCGGCGATACGCGAAGCGGGCATCGAGGTCATCGCGGGTTTGCTGCATCACGGCAGCGGACCCTTGCCGGAGGGCATGCTGGCTCCCGATTTTCCCGAACAGCTGGCGAATTTTGCAGGCGCCGTGGCGCAGCGCTATCCGTGGATATCGCGTTATACCCCCGTCAACGAGCCGAACACGACTGCCCGTTTCAGCGGCCTGTACGGTGTGTGGTACCCCCATGCCCGTGACGATCGAACGTACCTGAAATTGCTTGTCAACCAGTGCAAGGCCACCGTTCTGTCGATGGCGGCAATTCGTCTGGTCAATCCGCATGCGGTGCTGATCCAGACGGACGATCTGGGAAAGACGCATGGCAATGCGTCGGTGTCGGAGCTCGTGGACTTCTATAATCAACGCCGTTGGCTGTCGTGGGATCTGCTTTGCGGAAAAGTGGTTCCGGGGCATGCACTGTGGAATTATATTCTCGATAGCGGCATCGAAAGAGAAGAGGTGCAGTGGTTTGCCGATCACCCCTGCCCACCCGATATCATCGGCATCAATTACTACGTCACCAGCGAGCGTTGGCTGGACGACCAGCCGGCCAATTTTCCGCCAGGCATGCATGGCGAATGGCGTGGGAAACCCATTGTCGATATCGAAGCCGTACGGGTGGCCGACACGCCGCGGCTGGGAATCGGTCCTCTTCTCGATGAGGTCTGGCAGCGCTACGGTTTGCCGATTGCCATTACCGAGGCGCATATCGATGCGTTCCGGGAAGATCAGATCCGATGGATCAGCGAGCTCTGGAACGATGCGGAGGAAGCGCGCCTGCGCGGCGCGGACGTTCGCGCGCTGACCATCTGGGCATTGCTGGGCTCGTATGACTGGAATTGCCTGGTGGTCGAGGAGCGCGGCTATTACGAGTCCGGGGCCTTCGACGTACGTGCAGGCATCCCCCGACCGACGGCGGTCGCCCAACTCATGCGTGAGCTGGGGAACGGGGCTGAAGGCAGCCATCCCGTGCTGGGCGGCGTGGGCTGGTGGCGGCGGCACGACCGGTTTCTGTTCCCTGTCTCTCCGAGCCACGCCGTGGCGGATCTGCCATTGCGTGGCCGGGATGCGGGCGGCTCCTCCCGCGTCGCATCTCCGACCATACTGATCATCGGCACCCGTCACGCGTTGGGTCAGGGGTTCGCACGTCTTTGCGCGGAGCGGCGTCTGGATTGCCGTCTTGTCGACATCGGCGACGAAGTGCTTCATGATGCCGATCGTCTGGCCCGTCTGCTCGAATTCCATCAGCCGTGGGCGTTGATCAACACGGCTGAATATCCTGGTCCGGGCATCACGAAACGGGAGCGCACCGCCTGTTTGCGGGGCAACGTCACCGGACCGGTGGGGCTTGCCAGGGCATGCGGGAAAAAGAATGTGCGCTACCTGGGGTTTTCCATCGATCTCGTGTTTGACGGCATGCATCCCGCCCTGCCTTATGTGGAAAGCGACGTCATCCGGCCATTGACGTTCTCGAGTCAGAGCAAGGTGCTCGCGGAGCAGGGCATCGTCGCGACGAACCCTGACGCGTTGGTGGTGCGAACCGGTCCACTGTTCAGCCCCTGGGCGCCGCACGACTTTCTCGCGAACGCGCTCGACGTACTTTCGAACGGACGTGCGTTCGTCACGCATGATCAGGTGTTTGCGCCAACGTATCTGCCCGATCTCGTTCACGCATGTCTCGATCTGCTCGTCGATGGCGAAGCGGGTCTGCTCCACCTGACCAACAACACACCGATCACGTGCTTCGACTGGGTCGACCAATCCGCGAGGCTGGCGGAAATCGACGTCGCATTGTTGCGGCGGCGTCTCGATCCCGGTTCGGGCGGGAGCGTGCGGCGTCCCATCTGCAGCGCGTTGCGTAGTGAACGTGTGAACGTCATGCCCCCGCTGGACGATGCCTTGAACCGGTACATCGGTTCCTCGGTTCACCCGCGAAGCATGGAAATCTGCGGCTGAGTCGGGTCGAATCGAATTGAATCGGCCAGTGACTCCCGGGCCGGGTGAGGGGAAGCGTGCGGAAAGCTTCATCGTGTCATCGACCGGCGAATGTGCCCTTTCACAGGGCTGGCGTGGCGGCAAAGTTCGTCGGTCGAATTTTTTGAATGTAGAGCGGAGGTTTTTGCAATCGTTGAAAATGTATTCTGCACGGCAAATATGAATAGCTGACCAGTCCTGAGACGCCAGTGATTGCAGCATGGCCCGTTGTACTCGAATACCAGGCCGGATCAAACTAATGCGGTCACGCCTGTGATGCTTACCAGGCGAATTCAATCGGAAATAAGTATGCTTACGCACACCGTGCTCTGTATCTCCCATCTTCGCTGGAACTCGGTTTTCCAGCGGCCCCAGCATTTGCTCTCGCGTGCTGCGGCACACGCGCTGGTCCTGTTCTTCGAAGAACCGGTCGAGGCGTTTACAGGCGCGCCCTGGCTCGAGACGCAGGAAACAGAAACAGGCGTGCGCTTGCTCATTCCTCATCTTCCGCCGGGTGGAAGCGAGGAGGAGCGGGAGCGCAGTCAGCGGACCTTGCTCGATGCGTATCTGCAGGAAATCGACGTCCGGGATCTGGTGCTCTGGTATTACTCGCCGATGAGTTTTCCCTTCACCAATCATCTCGACGCGCGTGTGACGGTCTACGACTGCATGGACGAGTTGAGCGCCTTCAGGCACGCGCCGCCACGTCTGCTCGACATGGAGGAGCGCGTCATCGCCGCGGCGGATGTCGTGTTCACCGGCGGGCAAAGCCTCTACAACGCGAAGCGTCATCGTCACGAGAACATTCATCTGTTTCCCAGCAGCGTCGATGTCGAGCATTTCAAGAAAGCGCGCGCCGCGTTGCCGGATCCGGCCGATCAATCCGCGATCCGGACGCCGCGCCTCGGATTCTTCGGCGTGATCGACGAGCGGTTCGACACGCAGTTGCTGGCCGAGCTCGCGCGCGCCAGACCGGACTGGCAGTTCGTCATCATCGGGCCCGTCGTCAAGATCAGTCAGGACGATCTGCCGCGCGGCGATAACATTCACTATCTCGGCAAGAAGGAATACGCGGAGCTGCCCGGGTACATCGCGCACTGGGACGCCGCCGTCATGCCTTTTGCGATGAACGAGTCCACGCGGTTCATCAGCCCGACGAAAACGCCCGAGTTTCTGGCCGCGGGATGTCCGGTCGTGTCGACGCCGATCGTCGATGTCGTCTCTCGTTATGGCGATACCGGGGTCGTGAAAATTGCCGCGAATGCGGCGGAATTCGAAACAGCCATCGAATCCGTATTGCTTTTGAAGAAGGACAAAGCCGCACTGTTGAAACGGGTCGACGACGTGCTGGCCGGGATGTCCTGGGACCGAACATGGAACGAAATGCAAATGGAGATCGAAAAATGTATTCCAAGGACACAAACGGTATGACGCGGTACGACACCTCATCGGCAGCCTTGGACACCACCATGAAAATTCCACGAGCCGCACGGCCCGAACTGGGCGACGCCGCCCTTCAGAAGCGGCTCATGCCGTCCCAGGCGAAGGGATTCGACTATTTGATCGTGGGCGCCGGATTCGCAGGCTGCGTGCTGGCCGAGCGGCTGGCACGCGTGCTGGACAAAAAGATCCTCGTGATCGACCGGCGTCCGCATATCGCCGGCAACGCCTACGACGAATACAACGACGCCGGCCTCCTTGTGCATCGTTACGGTCCGCACATCTTCCACACGAATTCGCCGAAGGTCGTGGATTATCTGTCGCGCTTCACCGCCTGGCATCCGTACCGGCATCGCGTGCTCGCGGACGTCGACGAGAAGCTCGTGCCGATGCCCATCAACCTGACGACGCTGAATCGTCTGTATTCGCTGGACCTGACCAGCGAGGAGGCCGAAGCCTTTCTCGCGGCCCGTGCGGAAGACATCCCCGACATCCGCACGTCCGAGGACGTCGTGGTCAGCAAGGTCGGCAGGGAGCTGTACGAGAAGTTCTTCCGTGGCTATACCCGCAAGCAATGGGGCGTGGATCCGTCCGATCTGGACCGGTCGGTCACCGCGCGTGTGCCGGTGCGAACCACGGACGACGACAGCTACTTCAACGACACGTTTCAATCGATGCCGTTGCACGGGTACACGCGGATGTTCGAGAAGATGCTGGATCATCCCAACATCAAGATCATGTTGAATGCCGACTATCGGGAGGTCCGCGACGAGGTAAGCTACAAGCACCTGATTTTCTCGGGGCCCATCGATGAATACTTCGATTTCTGCTACGGGAATCTGCCGTATCGTTCGCTGACATTCCGTCACGAAACGCTCGATCAGGCGGATTTCCAACCGGTTGGCGTGGTCAACTATCCGTCCGAGGAGGTGCCTTTCACGCGCATCACCGAGTACAAGCACCTGACCGGTCAAAGCCATGCGAAAACCAGCCTGACCTACGAGTACCCGGCGGAAATCGGCGATCCGTATTATCCGATCCCGTGTGACGCCAACGCCGCGTTGTACCGCCGTTACCAGCAGTTGGCCGACGGGCTGGAGAACGTGACGTTCGTGGGACGTCTGGGCACCTACCGCTACTACAACATGGATCAGGTGGTCGCCCAGGCGTTGTCCGTGTTCGAGAAGATCAGGATCGAGAGCGTCGAAAGCGCCGAGGGCGATGAAGCCGCCGAAAGCGCCGAGCCGGTGGTCACGTCCCTGGCAGTATAGAAACGACAGGGTCGGCGGCATGCTCGCAGGAGCACGGCCGCCGCTATTGCGGGCGCCGCACGTTGATCGGTCCGAAGCCGCCGCAGTTGATTTCGTCGCGTGTGCGTTTCAACGCGTGGCTGTATTGAATCGGCAACATGTCGTAGGGTGCGTTTTGCCCCAGCACCAATGCCGCATACAGCGGCCAATGCGGATTGGCGATCGTCGCGCGGCCCAGCATCACCAGGTCGACCTGATCTTCCCGTATCAGCGCATCCGCGAACACCGGATCGGCCAGATTCCAGCTGGCCGCGACAGGGAGTCCCGCTTCCTGCCGGATACGCGTCGCGGCGGGGACCATGAAGCCGCGTTCGGTCCATGGCACGGCCTGGCCGCTGTCGCTGTTCATGCCCATGCTGATGTCCACCAGATCCAGACCCCGCGCCGCCATCCCGCGGACCAGCGCAATCGACTCCTCGATCGTGTGGCTGTCCTCGTGGTAGTCGAATGCGCCGATCCGTGCGGTCAGCGGCAGTCTTTCCGGCCAGACCGCGCGCACCGCCTCGAGCGTCTCGTGCAGGAAACGCGCGCGGTTTTCCGAACTGCTGCCATACGCATCGGTGCGATCATTCGCCATCGGCGACAGGAAGTTCGCTCCCAGGAAACCGTGCGCGTAGTGCAGCTCCACCCAGTCGAAACCCGCCGCCAGCGCACGCTCCGCGCCACGGGCGAAATCGCCCTTCAGGCGTTCGATGTCCTGGATATCGGCCATGCGGGCCGCGCGGGGGAACCGTGCGCCGCCATAGGGAATGGGCGAGGGACCGATCGGCTCCCATCCTTGCGGATGATCCTCCGGCAATTGCGCATAGCCGTCCCACGGCGGACTGATTCCGCCTTTCCGGCCGGAATGACCGAGCTGGACGCCGGGCACCGCGCCGGTGGAGCGGATGAAATCGGTGATGCGCCGCAGCATCGGAATCTGCTCATCCGACCAGATGCCGGCGCAACGTGGCGTCATCCTGCCTTCGGGAGAGACGGCAAGCTGCTCCACGACGACCAGTCCGGCACCCCCTGCCGCACGCGCTCCCAGATGCACGAGATGCCAGTCGGTCATGATGCCGTCGGGCCCGCATGAATACTGGGTCATGGGCGAGATGGCGATGCGATTGCGCAGTCGCACATCCTTCAATTGAAATTCGCTGAAAAGGCCGGGCATGGGAAGCTCCTTTCGGGTGCAGGAAAATGGGGGGCGCAGAAGGGTGGATGAGGGCGCCGTCGAATTCATCGAACAGGCGTCGCAAGCGACTCGCCCTGCATGCGCCGGTACTGTTCGTCGAAACCGGCGCGATCGTGCATCCCGCGCCGACTGCGATCGAGAAGCGAGACGCCGATGCAGACGATGAATGCCGCGGGCAGCGCGACCAGCGTCGGTGGATCGAGCGAAAAGACCGGTGCCGCATGACCCAGCACTTTCACCCATACCGACGGGCCGAGGATGGTCAGAATGACGGACAGTCCGAGGCCGGTACACCCCCCGCACACCGCACCGCGCGTCGTCAGGCCGCGCCAGTACAGCGAGAGCACCAGCAGCGGAAAGTTCGATGCGGCCGCGATGCCCACCACCAGTCCGATGAGGTAGGCGATGTTCTGCTGGCGAAAGACGATGCCCAGCAGTACGGCAAGCACGCCGAGAACGAGCGTGGCGAGGCGGTAGACCCGTACTTCCGTGCGTTCATCGGTCCGGCTGCGACGGATCACGCTGGCATAGATATCGTGTGAGACCGCCGCGGCACCCGAGAGGGTCAATCCGGCCACCACGGCGATGATGGTGGCGAACGCCACGGCGGAGACGAGACCCATCATCACTTCGCCACCCACCACATGCGCCAGATGCACCGCCGCCATGTTGCCGCCGCCGCGCAGCAGGCCGCCGGGCAGCACATAGTCGGGGTTGCCGGTCACCAGCGCCACCGCGCCCACGCCGATGATCGAGATCATGCTGAAGAAGGCGCTGATGCAGACCACGCCATAGAACATCGAGGTGCGGGCGGTGCGGGCATCCGGCACGGTAAACATCCGCATGAGCAGATGCGGCAATCCCGAGCTGCCCACGAACATCGCCAGGCCGAGCGACAGCGTGGACAGCGGCGCGGAGACGAAATGGGTGGGCGCGCGCATGTCGTCATGTTTCGCATGCAGCGTGATGGCGGCCTGCATCAGCCGGTCGTAGCGCCAGTCGAAATGCGACAGGATAAGCAGGGAGATGACGGCGCCGATACTCAGCATCAACACCGCCTTGACGATCTGTACCCAGGTCGTCGCCATCATGCCGCCGAAGATCACGTAGCAGACCATCAGCATGCCGACGGCGATCTCCGCGTAGATATAGTCGATGCCAAACAGCAACTGGACGAGCTGTCCCGCGCCGACCATCTGCGAGATCAGGAAACAGATCGCGATCACCAGCGTGCTGGTGGCGGCGAACGCACGGACGGGTATGGGCGAGAGCCGATAGGCCAGTACGTCGGCGAACGTGAAGCTGCCGAGATTGCGGACGCGGTCGGCAAACAGGATGCCTATCAACGGATAGGCGACGGCGTAGCCGGTGGCGTAGACCAAACCGTCGAAGCCGCTGGCGAACACCAGACCGGAGAGGCCGAGAAACGCGCCCGCGGAGATGGTATCGCCCGCGATCGCCAGCCCGTTCTGCCAGGCGGTGAGATGACCGCCCGCCGAATAGAAGTCCCGTGCGTTGTGCGTGCGGCGTGCCGCCCACCAGGTGGTCAACAGCGTGAATCCCACCAGGACCAGGAAAAAGCCGATGGCCTGGTGGTGCGTCCCGCCGGACGGGGTCGCGGCCTGCACCGGCCTGTCGGGCGCAACGAGAACCAGCAATCCCGCCACGAGGGCGAGCAAGCGCGGCACGCGCCGGTTGGTCAGGAAAACATACAGCCCGTTGAGCAGGGTCGCGTAGAAGATGAGTCCCACGCCCACCACCACCCAGCAGGAAGTGGGACCGTTTGTTCCGATCGGGCCCGCCAGACTGGCGGGGCTGTAGGCGACGAACCAGAAGAACAGCGCGACCGGCGCGGCCAGGAGGAGGGCGAACAGCGCGCCGAGTCGGACAGAACCCGCTCGGTTGGTGCTCCCGGGGTTTCCCGCATCGTCCGACTGAACCGTTTGAAGGTCTGACATAATGCTTTCTCGGTGGCGAGGACGTGGAGACAGCAGGCATGCGGGGGAAAGCCGCACGTCAAATTACGCAATTTCAGTATACGGTATTCAATTTTTACTCAAATTAAATCGATGCCGAGTGCGCTTGGCGGGCGTCGGCCCTGGCATCGCTGGCGGAGAATGCACACATCCTGTGCATTGATGAAGATGAAGAGCACGGCAATCGCGAGCATCGCCCCCGCCCGGCCTCTGGCCGAGCAGGTTTATGAAACCATCCGCGACGCCATCTGCCTGGGTGAACTCGCCTCCGGCGAGCGCCTGTCGGAAGAGACTCTGGCGGCACGGCTCAATGTGTCACGGCAGCCCGTGCATCAGGCACTTCGACAGCTGCATCGCGAGGGATTCGCACAGGAGGTCGGTCGACGCGGGTTGGTCGTGGCGCCGATGAGTCTGGAACTCGTGGAGCACGTCTACGACCTGCGGGCCGCGCTGGACGAGACCGCCGCGATCAGTGCCGCGCGGCGGGTCGACGCGGCCGCGCGTCAGCAGGGAGAGTCGATCGTGCGCGCGGGACGACGTGCCGTGGCGTCTCGCGACATTCCCGCGATGATCGACGCCGATTTCCGGTTTCACAGCTACATCTATCAGCTGTCGGGAAATCCGCTGATCGAGACTTTCGCGACCACCAACTGGCACCATGTCCGGCGGGTGGCCGCGGCGCTGTCCACCCGGCTGCTCAGTCTCGGTCCGCTATGGCAGGAGCATGAAAACATATTGCTCGCGGTGCTGAAGGGCGATGCACCGGCGGCCGGCGCGCTGGCACGCAACCATGTCGAAAAAGCCGCGAGCACGTTGCGAAGTTTTGGCGATGCGCCGTTCGGTCCGCCCGACGCGTCTGCGCCGGCTTGCACGGAGAATGGCAATGGGCAGGGAATGGTCGATGGCCCGGCCGAACGGCGCCGGCGCGACTCCATTCAATAGGATGTCAGGTGTTCGGCCGGCACCGC
>JBPBQT010000154.1:0-10920 GCA_050955065.1 Janthinobacterium lividum
TGAAGGCGCGAGACGGCGACGGCATGTAGACGATGGATCAACGGACGCGGGCGGGGCATGCGGAACCTGGGAGAAGTCGATGACGCTAGGATAGCCGATGTTCCAGGCGCCCTGGCAAGGTGGCGCTAGGATAGCCGATGTTCCAGGTGCCCTGGCAAGAGTACGGCGTATCGGAAGGCGCCTGACGTATCGTGCCGGGCGCCGGCCCGGGTTCGCACTGGCCGCCGCTTGCGGCCGACCACTCCCGTGTCCGCCGCCCGTTGCCGACGGGTCAGGTAGGCACGGCGTCCTTGGACTCGGCTTCCGCAAGGAACGCCTGAACATGAACCGGCAACTCCGCCACCAGGAACTCCACGGCGGTGGGTTCGGGATCGGCTTTGGCGACCTGGGCGGGAGGCGGGGCGACGGGGCGGGCTTCCATGATTCTATCTCGACGAGAAGGAGTGATATTCGGAACGGGTTGACGAACGCTTCGCAGCACCTTCAAGGCAACTTCGCAGGAATTTCAGCGACGTGCCGATGAGCGTCGATCGGCACGGTTCGAATACAAACTTGTCAATGATTATCTTCCTCAACGCGTGTTTCCGCTAGATGACACCGTGAAGAATAGGCTGGCAGGTTGTTTTTAGGAGACGTATTGCGAGGGAGGCGACGAGAGGACGTGGCAGCAAGGGTGAACCCGGGAGCCCTGGCGGACCGGTGCGAATGGCCGATCCGGAAAACAAAAAAGCCCAACCGGATGGCTGGGCTTTCTCGTTGAATCTCTGGTGCCGGAAAGAGGAGTCGAACCCCCGACCTTCGCATTACGAATGCGCTGCTCTACCAACTGAGCTATCCCGGCGACGAAGAAACGAAATTATAGCCGAATTAGTGAATTACACAAGACCTTTTCCGAACTATTTTCTCGTTCCTGCCGTGAATCCATTTTTCTCGAGGCCTTCACCGGTCTCGATCAGGCCTCGTCGTGGTAACGGGTAACGCGCTCGACCTCGTTTTTCGAACCCAGGAAGACCGCGACGCGCTCGTGCAGCCGCTCGGGAACGATGTCCATGATGCGGCGCTTGCCGTCGGTGGCGGCGCCTCCGGCCTGCTCGGTGAGGAAGGCCATCGGATTCGCTTCGTACATCAGACGCAGCTTGCCCGGCTTGGACGGGTCGCGTTTGTCGGCCGGGTACATGAAGATGCCGCCGCGCGTGAGCACGCGGTGCACGTCGGCCACCATCGACGCGATCCAGCGCATGTTGAAATCCTCGCCACGCGGGCCATCGGTACCGGCCTGCAGTTCGTCCACGTAGCGGGTGACCGGCGCATGCCAGTGACGGGCGTTCGATGCATTGATCGCATATTCATGCGTGTCTTCGGGGACCTGCATCTGGGGTTGGGTCAACACCCACGAGCCCAGCTCGCGGTCGAGCGTGAAGCCGTTCACGCCGTCGCCCGTCGTGAGGACCAGCATCGTCTGCGGGCCATACACCGCATAGCCGGCGGCAACCTGGCGCGTGCCGGCCTGCAGGAAGGATTCCGTCGTCGTATTGACGCCGTCGGGGGAGCGCAATACCGAAAAAATCGTGCCGATCGACACATTGACGTCGATATTGGACGAGCCATCGAGCGGGTCGAACAACAACAGGTATTCGCCCTGCGGATATTCGCTGGGAATCGGGTGGATCTCTTCGAGTTCCTCGGACGCCATGGCCGCGAGATTGCCGCCCCATTCGTTCGCTTCGAGCAGGATCTCGTTGGAAATCACGTCGAGTTTTTTCTGCACTTCGCCCTGCACGTTCTCGCTGCCCGCCGAGCCGAGCACGCCGCCCAGCGCGCCCTTGCTGACGTTGTAGCCGATGACCTTGCAGGCCCGGGCGACCACTTCGATGAGAAGGCGCAGATCGGCAGGCAATGTCTGGGTCTTGCGTTGTTGTTCGATCAAATATTGGGTCAGCGTGGTACGACGTTGCATCAAAGGCTCCGCGAGCGTTTCAGTTAAACGGGATTCTACATGGCCGGCGGGCCCGGCCCCACCATGATCGATGCGATGACGCGCCCGGGCTGCGGACGGGAAACAACAGCAGCCCGGGGCAGGAGCGGCTGGCGGGGACGGGCAGGGCCGCCTCAGCCGGCCAGCGCCTTCTCGACGATTTCCCGGACATCCTTCGAACGAACCACTGCCGCGACCTGCTCCAGCGCCGCACGCATGCGCTGTTGCAGTGCCGGGGTGAACTTGCGCCAGCGCTCGAGCGTACGGGCCAGACGCGCCGCCACCTGCGGATTGAGCGCATCGAGCGCGATCACCTGTTCGGCCCAGAACGCGTAGCCGGAACCGTCCTCACGGTGGAATTCCGCCAGGTTCGCCGCGCAGAAGCTGAAAATCAACGAGCGCGCGCGGTTCGGGTTGCGCAGCGTGAACGCCTGGTGCGCGAACAGGCCGCGCACGATGCCGATGGCGGGTGCATCCGGTCGGCTGGGTTGCGCCGCCTGCAGCGCGAACCATTTGTCGATCACCAGCGGCTCCTTCTCGAACATCCGATAGAAGTGGTCCAGCGCGGTGCGTGCCTCGTCGCCGCCCAGATGGACCAGCGCGGCCAGCGCGGCGAAGCGGTCGGTCATGTTGTTCGCCGCCTCGTACTGGTCGCGGGCAAGCGCGGCTGCCTCGCTGGCGTCGTCGAGTTCGACGAGATAGGCCAGCGCCAGGTTCTTCAGCGCCCGGCAGCCGGCGTCCTGCGGCGTCGGACGGTAGTCGCCCGGCAGCCGGTTCGCCTGGTAGACCGCCAGCCAGTCCGCGCGCAGCGCACCGGCCAGTTGCCGGCGCAGCGCCTGACGGGCGCGATGGACCGCGGCAGGGTCGGCGACGTCGAGCTGTTCGATCAGATAGGCTTCGGACGGCAGCGTCAGCACCAGTTCGCGAAATGCCGGCGCCAGCGTGTGATCGCGCAGCACGAGCCCGTACGCATCGACCACCGCGGCGTCGAAGACCGGTGTCTCGCCGCGGGCGGCGGCGCGGGCGGCGGCGAGCAGCGCACGCGTGGCAAGCCGCTGGCCGGCTTCCCAGCGGTTGAACGGGTCGCTGTCGTGCGCGAGCAGGAAGGCGAGCTGCGCGTCGGTGTACGCGTATTCGACGACCACCGGCGCGGAAAAGTCGCGCAGCAGCGACGGAATCGGTTCGACCGGGACGTCGACGAAGCGCAGCGTCGTGCGGGTGTCGGTGAGTTCGAACACGCGGCTGAAGACCGGGGCCGATGCAGCGTCTTCGCCTGCCACACGCAACGGCAGATCGGCACCGTCGGGACCGACGAGGCCGACCGTGAACGGGATCAGCAGCGGGTCCTTTGCGGTCTTGAGCGCCGGATTGTCCGGGTACGACTGCGTCAGCGTCAGTTCATAGCGTTGGGCCTGTGCATCGTAGACGCTGCTCGCCGCGACGCGGGGCGTGCCCGCCTGGCTGTACCAGCGCTCGAACTGCGACAGGTCGCGCCGGTTCGCGTCGGCCATCGCCGCGCGGAAATCGTCGCAGGTCACGGCCTGGCCGTCGTGGCGGCGGAAGTACAGGTCCATGCCGGCGCGAAACCCCTCGCGCCCGAGCAGGGTCTGGTACATCCGCACCACCTCGCCGCCTTTCTCGTAGATCGTGACGGTGTAGAAATTGTTGATCTCCTGGTAGCTCTCGGGCCGCACCGGATGCGCCATCGGTCCCGCATCCTCGGCGAACTGCGTCTGGCGCAGCATGCGCACATCCTCGATGCGCTTGGTCGCGTGGGCGCTGCCGGTGTCGCGGACCTGCGCCGCGGCGGCGGGGTCCAGTTCGCCCGCGGCCATGTCGGCGGAGAATTCCTGGTCGCGGAAGACGGTCAGGCCTTCCTTCAGGCTCAACTGGAACCAGTCGCGGCAGGTGACGCGGTTGCCGGTCCAGTTATGGAAATATTCATGGCCGACGACGGCCTCGATGTTCGCGTAGTCGGCGTCGGTGGCGGTCTCGGGGCGCGCCAGCACGTATTTCGTGTTGAAGATGTTGAGACCCTTGTTCTCCATCGCGCCCATGTTGAAGTCGCTCACGGCGACGATCATGAAGCGGTCCAGATCCAGGCCCAGGCCGAAGCGCTGCTCGTCCCAGCGGATCGAATGGATCAGCGAATCGAGCGCGTGCCGGGTCTTGTCCAGGTCGTGGGCCTCGACCCACACCTGCAGGAGCTTCTGCTGGCCGCTGGCGTCGGTGATGGTTTCCTCGGCGCAGACGAGCTTGCCGGCGACCAGCGCGAACAGGTAGCTGGGCTTGCGAAACGGATCTTCCCAGCGGGCGAAATGACGGCCATCCTCCAGCACGCCGGTATCGACCAGATTGCCGTTCGACAGCAGCACCGGATAGGCTTCGCGATTCGCGCGCAGCGTCACGGTGTACACCGACATCACGTCCGGGCGGTCCAGGAAGAAGCTGATCTTGCGAAAGCCTTCGGCTTCGCATTGGGTGAAGAAGTTGCCGTTCGACACGTAAAGGCCGGACAGCGAGGTGTTCTCGGCAGGCTTGCAGACGGTGACGAGCGTCAGTTCGAAGGTGTCGGGCACGTCGTCGATCGCCAGGCCGGTGGCCGTGAGCTGCGACGCGCAGGCGTGGCCGTCGATGCTGGCGGACAGCAGTTCGAGTTCCTCGCCCATCAGTTCGAGGCGGCGCGTGAGGACCGCATCCGGATTGCGGCGGATCGTCATCCGGTTGCGGGTGATCGTGCGGTCGGCCACCAGGTCGAACTCGAGATCGACGGTATCGATCAGAAAGGCGGGGGGGGCGTAATCGTGCCGGCTGATGACGGGATTGACGGCCGGGCTGGCCGGCGAAGCGGTGCTGATATCGGGCATGATGATCCAGGCGGTCGGAAGC
The DNA here is from genome assembly GCA_050955065.1 of Janthinobacterium lividum. GTDB lineage: Bacteria > Pseudomonadota > Gammaproteobacteria > Burkholderiales > Burkholderiaceae > Robbsia. Next base: position 4,865 of record JBPBQT010000154.1, read on the forward strand.
GGCGCGGTTGGGCGCGACGGGGCAATCGGTCCATTGTACAAAAGCTGGCCGATACCGGCCCGTGGTCATTTTTAATACGTGTGAAAACGCCGGCCGTGGCGCGTGCGTGCGGGCGCGTCTGCAGACGGCGGGAGCGTGGCGGCAGTCGGCGCCTCGTCGCCGCGAGATCCGGCGGTTTGCGATGATAATGGCATCAATGCACGGCGACGCGGGCCCGGCGACACCGGTACATGCCCGCGCGCCCGGGCCGGGAGAACCACGTCATGATGATCGAACGTTACCATGGCCGCCTGCTGGCGGTCTTCGTCGCCACGTTGGGCGGCTGCACGACGTATATGAGCGCGAACGTCACCGCCTTCCAGGACTGGCGGGGCAGTGACCGGGACCGTACCTACGCGTTCGAGCGCGCGCCCGCGCAGGAAAACGATCTCGAACAGGTGGCGTACGAGGGGCTGGTCGATCGGGAACTGTCGACCTACGGTTTCCAGCGCGTCGGGCCGCCGGGCCAGGCGGACGGCAGCGCGCCCCGGGGCGCGGCCGGTGCGACGGCGCGCTACGGCGTCAGCCTCAGCTACGGGCAGCGCGACACCGTCGCCTTCGCGCCGCAGGTCCTCGATTATGGCGGCCTGGGCTTGGGCTTCGGCGGGGCGTGGGGCGGCCGCGGCGCTTGGGGCGGAGGACGGGGCGGCGCGTTCGGCGCCGGGTGGGGCGGCTGGGGGGCGCCGGTCGTCGACCTGCCTTATGCCGCATCGGCCTCGCAGTTGACGATCCGGATCCGGGAACGGGCGAGCGGGCGCGAGGTCTACAAGGTGAGCGCGCGGCACGACGGCGAGCAGACCGCGTTGCCGGCGGTCATGCCGTATCTGGTGCGTAGCGCACTGTTCGATTTCCCGATGCCGAACGGCACGAGCCGCGAGGTGCGCCTGCCGCTCGGCAAGCGTGCCGCACGCGCGCCGAACGAGGTCCCGGCTTTCTAGCCTGCCCAGTGCCGGTCGAGCCGCGCCATCATGCCGGCACGTTCATCCGCCGGGATGAACGCCGCCTCGAAGCCGTTCGCGGCGATCGTGCGGACCTCGGCGGCGCTCAACCCCAGCGCGTCTGCCGCGGCAATGTAGTTCGCGTTGACATAACCGCCGAAGTATGCCGGATCGTCCGAATTGATCGTGATCGCCACGCCCGCGTCGAGCAGGGACTTGAGCGTGTGCTTGCGCATGTCGTCGAACACGCAGAGCTTCAGGTTCGACAGCGGGCAGACCGTCAGCGCGATTCGGCTGTCGGCCAGCCGCCGCACCAGCGCCGGGTCCTCGATCGCCCGCACGCCATGGTCGATGCGGTCGACTTTCAGCAGATCGAGCGCCTGATAGATGTAATCCGGCGGCCCTTCCTCGCCGGCATGGGCGACCGCGCGCAGTCCCGCGCGGCGCGCCTCGGCGAACACCCGCTCGAATTTGCTGGGGGGGTGTCCCAGCTCCGACGAATCCAGGCCGACGCCGATCAGGCGATGTTCGTACTTGCCGAGCAGCGGCAACGCCTGCGCGAGCGCCTCGTGCGCCGATTCCTCCGACAGGTGCCGCAGGAAGCAGAGGATCAGGCGGCTGGAGAAGCCGTCGGCGCGTTCGGCCTCGGCCAGCGCGGTCTCGATGCCTTCGAGCATGGCGGCCATCGGCACGCCGCGCTCGGTGTGGGTCTGCGGGTCGAAGAAGATCTCGGAGTGGATGACGTTGTCCGCGCGCGAACGGTCGATGTACGCGCGCGTCATCTGATAGAAATCCTCCGCCTCGAGCAGCACGCCGGCGCCGGCGTAATACACGTTCAGGAAGGACTGCAGGTCCGTGAACGCGTAGGCGGCGCGCAAGTCGTCGATCGACGCGTAGGGCAGCGCGATGCCATGCCGTTCGGCAAGCGCGAAGATCAGCTCGGGTTCGAGCGAGCCCTCGATGTGGATGTGCAGTTCGGCTTTCGGCGAGCCGGCGATCTGATGCAGGAAAGCGGGATCCATGGTCGGTTCCAGTGGGGGCGTATGAGGGGCGGGCGGTGGCGCGTATCGGATGCATCGGGTGCATCGGGAACGGCTCTACGATATCAGTCGCGCCACTCGGCCCGGGGAGGACGTGTCGGCGTTCGATACGGGGCGGGCCCGCTCGAAGGGCCCGATGCCGGCGCGGGCTGTACATCGTGTCGGTGCCGTTGTTCACGCACCTGCAGCAATTGCGCGGCGACCGAGACGGCGACGATTTCGGGGGCGCTGCCCCGCACGGTGTCGATCCCGATCGGGCAGTGCATGCGGGCGACCTGCTGCGGGTCGAGTCCGCGCGCGGCGAACAGATGCTCCATCGCGTGACGCTTGGCATGCGAGCCGATCACGCCGAGATACGCGTGGTCGCCACGGCGCAGCACGCGTTCGGCCAGGACCTGATCGAGCGCATCGCTGTAGGTCGCGATGACGAAGCTGGCCTGCGGCGGCGCGGTCGCGATGCATGCCGGCGGGTCGTCGCACGCGTCGGCGACGACATTGGCCGGCAGGCCGTCGCCGATGCGCGCCGCCAGCTGCGCGGGCCGGTCGTCGATCCAGCGTACCTGACAGGGCAGGGTGGCGAGAAGGCGCACGAGCGCCGCGCCGACATGCCCGGCGCCGAACAGCAGGACCGGGAACGGCGCCAGCACGATGGTTTCGGTCAGCAGCGGTCCCGCGTCCCAGAGCAGGCAGTCGGGCACCGACGCGGGTTCGGCGTCGGACAGCAGCACCGGGCTCGCATCGGCGAAGCTGACGGTGCGCACGCTCGCCTCGCCCGCGCCGAAGCGCTTGCCCAGCGCGCTGACCCAGCCGAGATCGGCAATGGTCAGCCGTTCGAAGGCCAGCGTCGTCACGCCGCCGTACGGCTCGTTCGAGGCAATGCGTTCGAGGTGACGCGCCGCGCCGGGCGACGTGTCGCGCAGCAGCATCCGGCCGATTTCGATCGCCCGCCATTCCAGCGGCCCCCCGCCGACGGTATGGAAGGCGCGGTCGCGCGCGACGATCATCTTCACGCCGGGTTCGCGCGCGGCGTTGCCGTCGGTGGCGGCGACCGTGATCAGCACGGCTTCGTCGCCATGCACCAGGAGTTGCTGAAGGTCGCTCAACCAGGTGTGCCAGCCCTGCATCGTCATTCTCTAGTCGTGCCGGCCGCGGCGGACCGCCAGCAACGCCACGCAGGCGGCGATGAAGCCGATCAGCGACCAGGCCGCCAGCGACAAGCCGAACACCGGCGGATAGGGTGTCTCGCACAGCCCCGCGGTGCGGAAGACCGCCGGCCACCAGCGCGCCGGCGGCAGCCCGTCGACGATCGGCTGCAGCACGTCGAAGCCGCAGCTGCGCATCGAGGCGAGGATCCAGACGTGCCGCGCCGCGGCAATGCCGCCGCCCAGCGCCGACAGCAGCGCGAGCCAGACGCAGACCCTGCGCCCCGCGCCGCGCCGCGGCAATGCCGCGGCGCAGAAGGCGAACAGCGCGACGAACAGGAAACCGTAACGCTGCAGGATGCACAGGGGGCAAGGGTCCTCGTGTCTCGCGTACTGGAAATACAGCGCGCCGCCCACCAGCGCGAGACAGACGAGTCCCAGCCCGACCAGCGCGCGACGCGGGCGTCGTTCGGTGGCGGAGGGAGCGGACGGGTAGGCGTTCAGGGTCATCGGCAGGGCCAGGTTGAGGTCGGTGGACGCAGGGAGCGGCGCATCATTGCGGCGCATCGTATCCGTGCCGCCAGCGATTGTATCGCGGACCGTCGCCATGCCCGGCGCCGCGCACGCGCCGCGCGCGTTTTCTTGCATCCCGGGGCGATTATTCAGTAAGCTTTCATTTTTCTTTCGCCGCGACGGGCAGCGCCGCCGGCTCGACCGGACGTCGTCGCCAGAGGAATACGCCATGCATCATGCGATCGGCTTCATCCAGGACCTGGCGGTGATCATGGCGATCGCCGGCCTCATGACGATCGTGTTCCATCGGCTCAGGCAGCCGCTGGTGCTCGGCTACATCATCGCGGGCGTGGTGATCGGCCCCTACACGCCGCCCTTCGCGCTGGTCAAGGATCAGGAGACGATCTCGACGCTGGCGGAACTGGGGGTCGTCTTCCTGCTGTTCTCGCTGGGGCTCGAATTCAGCCTGTGCAAGCTGTTCCGCGTGGGCATGACGGCGATCGTCGCCGCGCTGGCGGAAATCGTCCTGATGCTGTGGCTCGGGTTCGAGATCGGCCGGTACTTCGGCTGGAGCGCGATGGATGCGCTGTTCCTCGGGGCGATGCTGGCCATTTCCTCCACGACCATCATCGTCAAGGCGCTCGACGAACTCGGCATGAAGCGCGAGCGCTTCGCGCAGCTGGTGTTCGGCATCCTGATCGTCGAGGACGTGCTGGCGATCGCGATGATCGCGCTGCTCTCGGGCGTGGCGAGCAGCGGCTCGGTCGACCCGTACGACGTCGCGGTGACCCTGTGCAAGCTGGTGCTGTTCATGACGGTGTCGCTGGTGGTCGGCATCGCGCTGGTGCCGCGGCTGTTGAATTACGTCGCCGGCTTCGGCAGCAACGAGGTGCTGCTGACCACCGTGCTCGGGTTGTGCTTCGGCTTCTGCCTGATCGTCGTCAAGCTCGACTACAGCATCGCGCTGGGCGCCTTCCTGATCGGCGCGATCATCGCCGAGTCACGCCACGTGCACGCGATCGAGCGCCTGATCGAGCCGGTGCGCGACCTGTTCAGCGCGATCTTCTTCGTCGCCATCGGACTGATGCTCGACCCCCGGGTGCTGGCGCAGTACACGATGCCGATCCTCGTGATCTCGCTCGCGGTGATCGTCGGCAAGATCGTCAGTTGCGGGTTGGGCACCTTTCTCGCCGGCAACGATGCCCGCACGTCGATGCGGGTCGGCATGGGCCTGTCGCAGATCGGCGAGTTCTCCTTCATCATCGCGTCGCTCGGCATGTCGCTGAAGGTCACCAGTCATTTCCTGTATCCGATCGCGGTCGCGGTCTCCGCGCTGACCACGCTCAGCACGCCGTATCTGATCCGCGCCGCGGACCCGCTGACGCGGCATCTGGCGCGTGGGATGCCGCGCTCCGTCGCGCGCATCGCCGGCTTCTACACGCAGTGGTTGCAGGGACTGTCGGCGGCGGGCGAGAAGGCGCTGCTGCGCGGCATGGTGCGCCGCATCGTCAAGCAGATCGCGATCAATCTGGCGCTGGTGGCGGCGCTCTTCATCGGCGTCGCCACCTTCTCGCCCACGCTCGAGACGTGGCTCGCGCCCTGGGTGCCGAGCGCGCGCGCGCGCAGCGCGCTGCTGTGGAGCGGCGCGCTGCTGTTGTCGATGCCGTTTCTGGTGGCGGTGTACCGCAAGCTGAAAGTGCTCAGCCTGCTGCTGGCGGAAGTGGGCGTGCAGCCTGCGCTCGCGGGACGCTTCACGAGCGGTCTGCGGCGCGCGATCGCGGAACTGGTCGCGGGCATGGCGATGCTGGGCGTGTTCGTGCTGGTCGTGGCGCTGAGCGGACGCATCCTGCCGCCGGTCGATCTGCTGATCGCGGTGCTGGCCGCCGCCGCCGTCTTGCTGGGCGCCACCTGGCGGTGGTGGGTGCGCATTCACGCGCGCTGGCAGATCGCGCTGCGCGAGACCCTCGAGCAGGGATCGGACGACTGAGGCGGCACGCGGTTCCGGGCCCGATTGCTGCTGTACGGGGGATTAGGGATAATCAACCTATCGTTGCGTCCACCGTGATCCGACCGGAGTGCCAGACCCCATGACCGAGAAACCCGTGGATTCACCCGAAGAAACAGGACCGCCCGCTGCGAAGCCGGCGGCCGCGTCGACAGGCTCGCCTGATGCGTCGCCCACGTTGCCCGTGCCGCCCGTGCCTGCGGCGTCCCCGGCGCCGCAACGCGATCCGGCGTACGGCGCCGCCGCCTGGACGCAGCCGCATCCGGAGCAGGGCGGCGCGTCCGATGGCGCGCCGCCGCCCGTGCCTGCGGCGTCCCCGGCGCCGCAACGCGATCCGGCGTACGGCGCCGCCGCCTGGACGCAGCCGCATCCGGAGCAG
>JBPBQT010000155.1:0-9276 GCA_050955065.1 Janthinobacterium lividum
CGCAAGCCGCCATATCGCGTAGTCATTCCACCGCCGTCCCCAAAGGAATTCGATCAAGGCGCACTGGAGCATGAAGGTGCCGACGGCGATGAACGAATATCCCCAGATGTCGTCGATGCCGATGCGTGCGAGTACCTGATGCAGAATGCCGGTGCCATCGCCATTGGCCTGGCCGCTATAACCCAGCGTCATCATATGCCAGCCCATGTAGATCTCGGCGAGCAAGGTGTGCCGCGCGGCGAGCCGGCCCGGCAGCGGTGGATCGTAGGCGAAGCCGTCACGGTTGCGGTGGCGCATGGCGGTAGTGGTAAAGGGGTGGGCGAAAAAAAACCGCCCGGGGGCGGTTGATTGTGAGAATTGGAAACATCGGGAAGCGGGAATCCAGCAGACCGGCCGAGGTCCGCAAACGCGAAACCGATTGGCACACTCGCTGGAAGCACCCCGTCACCATGATGGCAACAGAGGAAAACGCAGCGAAACGGCAGTCGGCCTTCTAGATTTAATCGCATAACTAACAATATTTTTTTGGGAGCTCCTGTTTTCAAGAAACTCAGCGATGTTCGAATGAAATCCTATTGCCTTAATCGCGGGCCGGCTGCAATGAAGTATTACACCACGCACCAGTAAGGCGTGGCCGCGGTCCCGATGTACTGCAACCGTGCACTACCCCGGACACTGGCAGTCAATACCAGCGTTGACGATCCGTCGATCGTCTTCCCATTGCCGGTGATCGTCAGTGTGTTGTTCGACGTGTCCGACTTCTTGATGACATGCACCTCGCCATCGAACGGCGTCGCCGGCAGCGTGACGGTGCCGGCGGCCGCGGTCGTGCAACCGACACCAGGAAGTCGGCGATCGTCACTGCGGTGGCCGCACCGCCGCTTGCCGTCGTTGTCACGAACGCGCGGCCCGCCTGGCGCAGGCCCGACGCGAGGTACATCGGATCGAGCGATGACGGATGTGGATGCGGGTTGTACTCCACGTACGCACCAAAATTCAACATCGGCGCAATGTAGTAGGTAGTCGAATTAGATAGATTGTTCGACAGACTGTACTGACTGACCGTAGCACTAGATGCCAGAACCCGGCAGTTACAGCCATCTGAGTGCGGAGGAACGCGCAGCGGTCATGATCGAAAGCGGCAAGGACGCGAGCATGCGGTCGATTGCAAGCCTGCTCGGACGTAGCGCATCGAGTATCAGCCGGGAGTTGGCGCGTAATCGTGCTCCAGCTCCCGGATGTTATGACGCCACGGCGGCTGCCGAGGCATACCGCACACGACGTGAACGAAGCCGACGACCTCGCAAATTGATTGCGGGCAGCGCCCTGTATCGGCATGTTCACCATCAACTGGTTTATCGACGGTGGTCGCCGCAGCAAATTGCTGCCAGACTTCGTGACATGCACCCCACAGAACCCGAGCAGCGCGTCAGTCACGAAACGATCTACGCGGCGATTTATACCCACCCGCGCGGCGGCTTGAAGCAGGCGATGGTCGAGGCGCTGCGTCAGGAAAGGCCCGTGCGCGGCAACGCGCGCCGGACACTGGCGCGCAAAAGCTTCGTGCCCGAAGAACTGCGCATCGTTCATCGGCCAGAAGAGATCGCGACGCGAAAGTGGCCTGGACATTGGGAAGGCGATCTCATCAAGGGCGCGTTCAATCGCTCCTGCGTGGGAACACTGGTCGAACGCAAGACGCGGTTCGTGGTGCTGTGCCGAATGGACGGATGCACAGCTAGCGATGCCTTGGAAGGCTTCACGCGGCAGATGAAAAGCTGCCGGCCTTCCTGCGCGAGAGTCTGACTTATGATCGCGGCACGGAGATGACCTGTCATATCGAATTGGCCCGGCAATTGAACCTGGATATCTGGTTCGCCGATCCGTACGCGCCACGGCAACGCGGCAGCAATGAAAACACGAATGGTCTGCTACGTCAGTTCTTGCCCAAGGGGATCGACCTGTCGGGAGTGAGCCAGATGCAACTCAACGATATCGCCCAATTGCTCAATGGCCGTCCTCGTCAGACATTGGGCTGGAAAACCCCGGAAGAAGTCATGGCAATGGAATTGGCCGCCGAAGGATTAGCTAACCGTTGCACTTGACTGTTGAGACCGCCCTGCGTCCATCCTTCAACTGATCATGCATGAAGTCCATTGACCACACCGTGTTGATCGCAAGCGGCACAATCAATGGCTCTGGCACCGCGCGAACCAACCGCTTCCTCGGCTTGATGCGCAGATTGAGCTCCAGTTCACGGTAAATCCGACACACGCGCTTGTGGTTCCACGTGAATCCCTTCACGTTACGCAGATACAGGAAGCACAACCCGAAGCCCCAGTTATGGTTATTATCGGTCAAGCGCAGCAGCCAATCAGCGATCTGCTCGTTCTCAGCGTGACGTTGCCGTTCGTACCTGTAGCACGTCCGGCTGACGCCAAATGGCTCGCATGCAAGCCGAATGGATACCCCTCGGCTTGTCACTACGTCTTTGGCCATCTCGCGGCGAGTAGATGGCCTCAGTCTTTTTTTGCCAGTGCCTCGGCGACAATTTCTGCTTTGATCTTCTCTTCGACATACATCTTGCGAAGACGGGCATTTTCGGCCTCCAGTTCCTTCATCCTGGCCATAAGCGAGACGTCCATCCCACCGTATTTGCCACGCCAGTTGTAGAAGGTCGCCGCGCTAATCCCCAACTCACGGCAGATCTCCGGCACGGCCAGCCCTGACTCTGCTCGCTTGAGCGCGTCCATGATCTGGCTGTCTGTGAATTTCGACTTCTTCATCCTGTAGAACTCCCTTTGCTGGAATATTCTACTTCCGCACCCGCTCACTTGGCGGGGGGATTACCTTACCACTGCTTGTGCGAATGTTCCGCAAAATGCATTTACCGTCCACGCGAATCGCAAACAATCCCCCAGCAAATGCCGAGTACGGCAGCGTCGAAGTGGTCGGCGTAAAACCGCTGGGTAGAGTAAGCAAGCCACTGGAGATGAGTGTTTGCGAGGTAATGCCAGAGTAACTATCGGTCGTGACAACAGCGAAATTCTCGATAACTTGAGATTCGTCCGCGAATATCAATGCTACCGCCTGATCCGTAACGGTCGCTGGATTCCAGGCAAGTTGTGTGGCGAATTTACTATCAAGGGTTTGCCCATCACCATAAATACGACGGACGCCTGCAAACGTAACTGACGACATCAGACGATAAGAGCCCATTCAGCCAACGATATGAAGCGCCTTTCCCGAGGCTGCTGCGAAATTCGATGCAGCTTGGAGCACAGGCGCAAAATCAGTACTGAGGTTATAAGTGCCAGCGGTGCTTGTCGGATTCAACGTTGTGCTCGCCGGGCCGGACACAGCCGTCATTCCGAACCATGGCGTTTCCACATCGCCGCCCGGAATGTCACGCAGCACATAACCACCAGCAGTCGTCGCGAATATGGTTCCTTCGTCGGCCGTGTAGGTACCGCTGACGTAAATGCCCTCGCCACCACCACCGTCGCCGACGTAGTTGTAGCCGCGCCACTTCACGCGCGGGTACGCCGCGCTCGCGTTGGCCTTCATTTGCGCGACGGTGTCATACGTTTTCCAGAGGCCGACGGTGCTGTACGAGAACTGCGTGAGCTGCAGTGCCGTCAGGTACACCAGCGAACCCGATTAATTGACCAGAAGCTCCTCGCTGCCCGTGGGCGTCGTGCCGGCGGAATAGGTCGAAGGATCGTTGCTGGAAGAAGTTGCCATGATGTGGTGCTCCGTTTGGGTGGTACTGCTTGCGCCTGATGAGAAGCACGTGGACGAAAAAAAACCGCCCATGGGCGGTTGGTTGATACGCGGTTATTTCAAGACAGGATTGAAACGCAGATCGCTCCCGATCCATAAACGAGAAAACCGACTGGCGCATTTACCGGGCGCCCCGCCGCCGCCATGAGGCAGCGGGAGGGGCACGCGGTAACGCGGCAATCGGTCATCTAGGTTTAACTGTACAACTAATTCGCATAACTAACAAGATTTTTTTGAGAAATCGTGTTTTATGAAGCTCAGCGATAGTCGGACGAAACCCCCTTGTCGGGATTGCAAGCGGTCCGACTACATTACGCACCAATGCGGCGTGGCAGCGGAGCCGACATATTGCACGCGGACGCTCCCCCTGACATTACCGGGCATCACGTAAGTCGATGCGCCATCGATCAGCACCCCATTGCCATTAACCGTCACCGCATTTGCCGACGTGTCCGCTTTCTTGATGACGTGCACTTCGCCATCGAACGGCGCTGCGGGCAGCATCACCGTCCCTGCTGCCGCGGTCGCATTCACCTCCACCAGGAAGTCGGCGATCGTTACCGTGGTCGTTGCGCCACCGGATGCCGTGGTTGTCACAAATGCGCGGCCCGCCTGCCGAAGACCGGACTTCAGGTACATCGGATCGGCCGACGCCGGATGGGTGTCCGGGTTGTACATCGCACACGGGCCCGTATTCACCATGATGCCCATGATGTACAGGACATCGCCGGCAGTCAGACTGTTGCCGAAAAATTGCAGTGCGCTATAGGAGTTGTTGGCCGAACCCGGCGCGCCAGCGGCATACTCGGAAAAATCAAACCGCTGCAATTGGTTGACGGGAAGCGTATTCGTGTAATCAGCGACGTACGAATTGCTGGCTCCGGCCACGCGCGCATGAAAACTCACACTTGAGGATTTGGACCCGTTCGCCGTATTCGCCAGCACGAACATCGAGCGCGAAATCATCCGATTGGTCACAACCGCCGGGTTATCTGCTGTCGGGACAACAAACGATACGCCGCCGCTCGTCGTGCAAACCAGCTTCAGGACATACGGCGTCATGCCCAGAAACTCGCGCATATTCACGCCGACCAATCCGGAAATCATAGCCTCCGTGATGCCATCGCTGGCCATGACGGCGGCCAGCGTGTTGATCGTCAGGCTGGTGTTCGACGAGTTATACGTACTCAAATTGCCACCGTTGGTCGTCAATGCATTGTTGGTTACGCCCAGGCCAGCCGTTTGGAACTCCCAATTTTTCAGCAGATTGCGATGAGGGCGTATACCGGCGATGCGGCGCAAATCGCCTTTGGTTGCCTTGTACGGACTTAGTTCACAGCCAGGACGGGCCGCAGCAAACGCCGATTTGATCGCCGTCGAATAGAACGATGCGTCCGACCCATCACCCATCTGAACGTCGTTGCTCCATGCGCCGAAATCCAGCGGGTCCTGCTGCGGGGTGATATTGTTTGCGATGCCATCAATGTATAGGGCATGTTGGTTTGCAGCGAGATAGCTGCACGTCGCAGCGGTGGTGTCGGTTGCCCCAAAATAGCTGCCAGACGCATTGACAACCGATACGCTCCCGAGGCGCATTCCATATTGCTGTACGCCCTCGGTGGGGGCAATGGCAGACGGTAGAATAAATTTCCACGCGTCCGAACTGGTTGTACTGTCAGCAGGCGTAGCTGACCAGTCGATGGATGTTCCAATAAATTTCACGCCATTGAGGGCCCCAGGCAGCATCTGAATGCCGATCTGCCCGATCTGCTCCATGTGGAATTCGATGAACGTTCCATCGATGCCACCTATGATGGATCCCGAAGGGGTAGATGCGTCATGGAACTGCACAATCCCCGCAGCACCGAATCCGCCGTGTGCCTGCTGGATCGTTAGTTGAATGCCACCGTAATGACCCGCCTGCAACAGGTCATTGAATCCGAGTCCGCAAATGATTCCCTGAAGGGAACCGCCCTCCATGTAGTAGTCGCCCGAGTCGCGATAGCACATCACGCCGATGAGACCTTGGAACGCGCAGTTGTACCAGCGGATGTGTCCCACAGTCGAGTTCAGCAGCAGACCGTGCTTCAGATTTTGGCTGTAGCAGTTACTGAACTGACCCCGTGCGCTACCGGCGACTTCAAAACCGGCGAAGCCCAGCCCGAAATCCGCATAGTTCAGCGTCGCGGACCACCGCCACGTCGACGATACATAGCCGCCGCTTTGCAACGTGGTGAGCGAATAGACCGTCGGCCCAAAAATGGTGATATTGGACACCTGGAAATACGACGCATTGAAACGGAAGCACGAGTAATTGTCTCCGGCGGTCGATGTGGGAGTGTTGGCGGGAGCCGTTGCACCAGTCGTCAGAGTGGAGCCGGGGCGGAAGTTGACGACCGTACCATTATAGTTGCCGTCGATATATCCAACGTCACCAATCAACCCGCGCGAATTGATATCGATGCGCTGGGTAACCAGATATCCATTCGGCGTCGACGGAAAATAAACCAATTTCCCGAGCACTTTCGCAATCGAATCGGCCAGCATAATAGCGGCGTCATCAGCCGTCGAGCCGTCACCGAAGGCACCACAATTAAAAACGTTCACATGCCCATTCGGATTGTCACGGATGACATACCCGCCAGCGGTCGTCGCAAAAATGGTACTTTCGTTCGCCGTGTAAGTCCCGGCGATATATACGCCCTCCCCGCCGCCGCCATCGCCAGCAACTTTATAGCCCCGCCACTTCACGCGTGGATACGCTGCACTCGCGCCGGCCTTCATCTGCGCAACGGTATCGTAGGTTTTCCACAACGAAAGCGAATTGTACGAAAGCTGCGTGAGCTGTGCGGTCGTCAGAGAAACCAGCGAACCCGACTGATTGGCCAATACCTGTTCGCTGCCCGTGGGCGTCGTACCGGCGGAATAGGTCGAGGGATCGTTGCTGGAAGAAGTTGTCATGATGTGGTGCTCCGGTTAGGTGGTGCTGTGTGCGCCTGATGAAAAGCGCGTAGACGAAAAAAAACCGCCCATGGGCGGTTGGTTAAAACGCGGTTATTTCAAGACAGTATTGAAACGTAGATCGCTCCCGATCCATGAACGAAAAAACCGACTATCGCATTTACCGGGCGCGCCCCCGCCGCCATAAGGCAGCGGGAGGGGCACGCGGTAACGCGGCAATCGGTCATCTGGAATTTACTATACAACTGGTTCGTACAACTCACAAGTGTTATTTTTCACTTTCGAAAAACCAGTTTGAACGGATAATAATCCTTCGATATCGCGACGCGCATTCGCAAGCGCGAATTCCAATGTCTGGGTGCGCAATCGGGCATGATGTTCGCGCCACATCAACGTACGCACCTGACCGAAGTTCATGTCCTGTATATACCAGGCTTTCAACAGTGTTTTGGTGACGGGATTCGATATCTCGCGCCAGGCACGCTCGATTTTCCAGGCGTCGGCCTCGTCGTGCAGAAACGGCGTCACCGAAACGCGCGTTCCCTGATCGCGTAATGCAATGAACCATTGCGCCCACACGGCACACGTACTGGCCTTGAAACGTGGGGACCGCACCACGTTTCCCCAATTCCGTAAGCGGTCGTCCAACGTCATTGTTTTTCTCCCAAGGGTCACCGACATGTGGAAAAGCGCCTATTCACGCCCCACTACGCGTCGATCCTGCATATTTCGACTCGTATTGCATAGAGAGTCGTGTTATCGTTCACGAATGAATTAAACACTACGTTTAGGAAAAAGACAAACAAAATGTGTAAACAATTTGTTTAGATAATTGACGACCCCTGCCATGCACGAAACCATGACGCGCCTTTATCAGGCGGCAACGCACCTCACGTCCGCAACGGGACAATCGTCGCTTGCCGCGCTGATGAACCATTCGCCGCAAACCCTGAACAACTGGGAAAGCCGCGGCATGTCGCAAAAAGGCATGCTGGAGGCCGAGAGAATGATCGGCTGCAGCGCGGTCTGGCTGAAAACCGGCGAAGGCCCGATGATCGCCCCTGCGCGGGAGGTGGCCAGCGCACCGCCAGTGCCTCCGGACCGGAACATCGGACGCGCCGCCATCGGCGAAACGCGCCTGCCCGTGATCAGCTATGTGCAGGCAGGGAAGATGACGGAGATGCGCGACCCTTTTTCCACGGGAGACGTCTTCGATTTCCTGCTGACCGATCTCGATTTGCCGGAAAGCGCGTTCTGCCTCGTCATCCGGGGGGAGTCGATGTCGCCAGAATTCCACGAAGGCGACCGGATCGTCATCGACCCAGAACTCGCGCCCCGTCCGGGCGACTTCGTGGTGGCGAAGAACGGGTCGCAGGACGCGACGTTCAAGAAATACCGGCCACGTGGCGTCAGCCTGACCGGACAGGAAGTATTCGAGCTTGCGCCGTTGAACGACGATTACCCGACATTGCGCAGCGACACCGAGCCATTGCAGATCATCGGCGTGATGGTCGAGCACCGCCGGTACCGAAAAAAGTGACCATGGCAGCGGCCACGGCGGCCGCGCCATGCGCCGGATCCGCTCCTTTCAAGATATCGCGACGTCCACATTCGCGACGTTTACATCACTGAGCAATACTCGCTTCGGCCTCTCTGCCGAGCTGCCTGATGAAGCGCCATAGCGCATCGTCGAGGGAATATGGCACATTGAAACGAAACCACGCGCTCGGGGCGTCCTCCGGACGGAAATACGAACCGGGCGCAAGCCAGATGCCGTCCCGCAACGCGCGGGTCGCCGTTGCCGCCGCGGCGCTGGCATCGATGGGCAGACGCCCCCAGACGAAGAGGCCGGCACGCGGTCGATGAAACAATTCGATGCCGTGGGCATCCATGCGCTCCTCGACCCGCGCATGATCCTGCCGCAGCCGCTCGGTGACGTCATCGAGATGACGCGCATAGCGCCCCTCGGCCATCACCTTCTCGACGATGCGCTCGCCGACCTCCGACGACGTCAGCCCCACCGCCATCTTGGTACGCGCCAGCTCCTGCAACACCGCCTGCTCGGCGACCACATAACCGCAGCGCAACGCGGGGGTGATCGACTTCGCGAATCCGCCCACATACACCACGCGACGCAGGCCTTCCAGCGCCGCGAGCAAGGGCGCGCCAGCGGGTGCCAGTTCGCGGCTCACGTCGTCCTCGACGACCCACATGCCATGACGCTCCGCGATCTGCAGCAGACGGAAGGCCGAGGCCATGCCGAAGGTCGTTCCGGTGGGGTTCTGCAAGGTGGTATTGAGAAAGATCGCCGTCGGCCGGTGCGCCACGACCTGCCGTTCCAGCGCCTCGATGTCGATGCCGGCGGACGTGCGGGGGACGCCGACGACGCGCAACCCGGCCAGCCGCAAGATCTGCAGCAGATTGCAATAACACGGATCCTCGACGACGACGGTGTCTCCGGCGCGCAGCAACGTGCGCACGATCAGGTCGAGCGCCTGGGTGGCGCCTTGCGTGAGCAGCACATTGGCGTTTGGG
>JBPBQT010000156.1:0-8709 GCA_050955065.1 Janthinobacterium lividum
GCATCGCCCGGTGGCGCCACCACGCTGGCCACCGCATCCGGCGTGCGGTTCGGCTTCGCGCGCTCGATGCCATTGATGGCCGGCATCGCCACGGGTCTGGCCCTGCTCGCTGCCGTGGCAGCTCTCGGGCTTGGCGCGCTGCTGCTGGCAATGCCCACGTTGCAGATGGCTGTGAAGGCACTGGGCTCCGCGTATCTGCTGTGGCTCGCATGGGGCATCGCGCGACGCGGCCCGCCGGGCGCGGGCGACGGCCCGGCGCGGCCGGTCACGATGCTCAACGGCATCCTGCTGCTGTGGCTCAATCCGAAAAGCTGGGCGATGACCGCCGGCGCGGCAGGCTCCTTCGCGCTGCTCGCGGACAATCCCGGCCGGCTGGCCCTGTTGCTTGGCGCGGCATTCGGCGTCGCCGCGTACGCGTCGCTGGCGCTATGGTGCGCGCTCGGCGTCCTGCTCGGGCGGCTGCTGCGCACCCCGCGTCGCTGGCGCATGCTCAATCTCGCGATGGGGGTGCTGCTGGCCATATCCATCATTCCACTCTGGAGGTAGCCGCGCGCCGCGATCGTCCCGTGCGCGGCGTGACGCGACAAGCGTCCTGTGCGGCTGCGCTGCGGGCGGGTGCCACCGGGTCGCACGCCGCCATGATCCACTTCGTGAATGCCACCACCGCATCATCGTCCGCGCGATCCGTGTTCAGGACCAGGGTGCAACGGGACCGCGTTCCGTCATTTCGCCGGGAAACGGCTTTGATCGTTCCGGTCCGCGCCGCGCGTTTCCCCACCTTCGCTTTCGGGGTCGTCTACTCCGGCGACCGCGCGGCGGGCGTGGCCAACGGTTTGTCCTTCTGGACGACATGCACCGTGACGAGCCGAACGGCCAGGTCGCCAGCGTTCCGCACGCTGTGCACGGTACCGGCCGGCACGACAAAGGCGCTGCCCGCCGCAACCGTTTGTTCGGGTTTTCCGGCCACCGATACCATCAACACGCCTGATTCGACATACGCGATTTCGTCACCGGGATGGGTATGCCATCCGAGCTTCCCGCCGGGTGCGACTTCAACGCGCGAAACGACGGCTTCGCGTCCCGGCACCGAGACGTCGGCTTTCAGAACCTCCTTCCGGTCGACCCCCACGTTCTGGGCGAGACAGGCCGATGACGCCGCGACGAATACGATGCCCAGAACAAAGCGTTTTGCTTTTCTCATGAAAGTTCCCATGCCCGGCCGGTTGACTCAATGTTCATCGAGCAATTGCGTTACATACTGTTTCCACGCTTCGGGGTGCGTCTGCGTTTGATGCCCATACGAATGCTCCGCCGATTCAGGTATCTCGACGTAACGGCCATGAGGGACCAGCGGCATGAGGCGCTGCATCGTGCCCAGATCGGTGGCATTGAGCAGATCGTCGTCGAAATTGACGGCCAGCACCTTGGCGCGAATCTTGTTCAATCCCGCAGTGGGATTGTAGTCCCGCGAAGACTCGAACCAGTACAATACATCGTTCGCGTCGTTCCTGGCGCCTTCCCTGACCAGGCTGTCGTACAGGTCGGTGGTGGCCTTGCGCGTCGGCGCCTGGGCCAGCATCCGGGCCGGATTGACCGTCAATACGGCGAAAATCGGCATGACGCGCAACCACTGCGTCGGCTTGGTCGCGTAATCGCCGCCGCGCCAGTCGGGATCGTTGCGGATCGCGCCGATGACCATTTGTCTCCATAGCCAGTTGCGCCCGGCGATGGCGACCGGCTGGCTTACGACGGGCATCAACGCATCGGCCATGTCCGGATAACGTTCGCCCCACATCCAGGTCTGCATGCCGCCCATCGAGACGCCCAGCACCAGACGCAGATGGGTGATGTGCAGACCCTCCACCAGGAGTTGATGATTGGCCTGGATCACATCGTTGTAGCCATAGTCGGGGAAGTGAATGCCCATGCCGTCGCTGGGTTTGCTGGAACCGCCGCGGCCCAGGCCATCCGGGATCACGATGAAATAGCGCCGCGCGTCCAGAGGCTGACCGGGCGCGTAGAGCTCGCGGTGCATCAAGGGCGTCAGAAACTCCTTGCTGGTGGCGGTGGTGCCATGCATCATCAACACGGCATTGGTGATGCGGCCTTGGCCGTCGCGTTGCGGGGTACCGATGGTCACATAATGGATCCGCACTTCCGGAAGCGTGGTGCCATCGGAGAACGGGAAGTCGTGCGCCACGAAATCGGCGTTTCGTTCCGGAACATCCACCGGGGCGACATCGTCCGCATGCGCTGCGCCGACGGCGGCGGCCATGCAAAAACCCAACGCGGCTTTGAAAAAACGTGATTGAGACATGCTTTCCAGGATCCTTGGCGAGAGAGGGTCACGGCCGCTGCTGCCGGCGCTCGTGACCGAAAAAGGTTTCATATGACCGGGTCGTCGTGAAGCATCGTTGCATCCCGGAATAAACGTGGCGACGACGCAAGCCTGTTTTCCGCAGAGCGGCAGCGCACGGGAAACATTTCCTTGCCTGCCGACGCCGGTTCACTGCACCGAAAGCTGGAATACCCCGACCGCATCGCTCATGCGCGCCGCCTGTTCCTCCAGGGAAGAGGCGGCGGCCGCCGCCTCTTCGACCAGGGCCGCATTCTGCTGTGTCACCTCATCCATTTGCACGACCGCCTTGTTGACCTGCTCGATACCATCGCTTTGTTCCCTGGAGGCCGCGGAGATGTCGGCCATGATATCGGTGACGCGACGCACCGCGCTGTTGATTTCCATCATCGTCTTTCCGGCTTGACCGACCAGCAGGGTCCCGCTTTCCACGCGATCGCCGGATTCGCTGATCAATGTCTTGATGCCCTTCGCCGCCGTCGCGCTGCGTTGCGCGAGCGTGCGTACTTCCCCCGCCACCACCGCAAAACCCCGGCCGTCCTCACCGGCTCTGGCCGCTTCGACCGCGGCGTTGAGCGCAAGGATATTCGTCTGGAACGCGATGCCCTCGATGACGCCGATGATGTCGGCGATCTCGTCCGAACTGGCTTTGATCGCATTCATGGTGGCGACGACCTTCGTGATCACGTCACTGCCCGCGTGCGCGACGTCCGCCGCACTGCGCGCGAGGTTGCTCGCCTGACGCGCGTGTTCGGCGTTGTGGCGCACGGCCGTGGTCAATTCACCCATGCTCGCGGCCGTTTCCTCGAGGGAGGCCGCCTGTTCCTCGGTTCGTTGCGACAAGTCCGTGTTGCCGGCCGAGATCTGGGCGGTCGCGGCGGCGATGGACTCGGCGCCGTTGCGTACCGAGACGATCGTGCCGGTAAGGCGGGACTGCATGATGCGCAAGCCTTCCATGAGCTTCCCCATTTCGTCTTTCGAACGCACGTCGATAAGCCCGCTCAGGTCGCCGTTCGACATGGCGTGGAAATGCCGCAGTACTTCCTCGAGTGGGCGGGCGATCGACCTGTGCAGCGCATGCCAGGCGAATACGGCCATCGACAGACCGATCGACAAACCCACCACGGCCAGCCAGAGAATGACATGAAAACGCGTTTCCGCCGCCTCGTAACGGGCGTGGGCCTGCTCCGATTTCATCTTCGCCAGGGCCGCCGACCGGTTCGTGATCTCATTGAAAGGATTGGTCATCCTGTTCGAGATGAGGTCTGCCAATTGCGTCGTATCATGTCGGTCGATCGCGTCGAATACTTCCGCGACCGGCCCGCTCATCGCGAGCGATCGCTTGGCTTCGACGGCATCCGCCAGTTGTCGCTCCTGCGATTCGGCGGGCAGCGCCCGGTAATCCTGCCAGGCCTTGTCCGCGATCGCGAACTGTTCGCGCGCATGCGTTTCGAGACTGGCGATGTCCGGCCGATCGGGTTTGGCCGCGATCCGATCGAGCACCAGCCGTCCCCGCGAATAGAAGAAATCGAATGTCCCGATCGCGCTCGCCGAAGCCAGCTGGTTGGAGTACATCGCCTTTTGATCCGCGTTGCTCAGCGCGATCCCCGTCACGCCGATCGCCGCGCCGAGCGTGATCAGCAAACCCAAAAAACCCATCGCGAGGGCGAGACGAACACGTATCGTGATATTCGAAAGCATATGTGCCTTACTCAGGACTGGTCGACACCGATTGGAACGTCGCCCCGGAAAACCGCGGCATGAACTGTGGCGTGAACCGCGGCATGAACCGCGGCATGAACCGGTTTACGGCCAAAGGGCGGAGATATGAAGGGTGTTTTGCGCCGTATGCGGGACCGGGACACGGCACCTCCGCCATACCGCGTACGTGATTTCTTTGACGGGCAGGTCCACCTGCGTCCCGGCCCGCCGTGCGTCGTCCGGAAAGATCGCGCAAGGAGAAGCAACTTGCCAAATCTACCCCAGGACCCCATCCGACCCAGGCCCGCCTTGCGTCCCGCTTCGACGCTGCTGCGGCTGGGCGTCGTCGGCGTGCAGCTGCCGCCGATCCTGCCGCGTCCCTGCCGCAGTCGCCCTGTACCTCCCCCGGCCCGACCGTTCGCGCGCGCACAGACCCGCCGGGCGGCCGGGCCGCATCATTCGCCGCGATGCCTGTTGCGCGGCACGATCCGTCGCTGCCATGGCCATGTCCCTCACATCCCGGCATTCCATGCACCCCTGCTCCGCGCTCCTTCCCGACGACGAGGCGCGTCGCCTCGACGCGCTGTCCGATCTCGACATCGTCGGTAGCGCGCCCGAACTCGCGTACGACGATATCGTCGTACTGGCCTCGCAGATCTGCCAGGCGCCGATCAGCGTCATCTCGCTGGTCGATGGTGAACGGCAATGGTTCAAGGCACGCATCGGTCTGGCCCTGCAGGAGACGCCCCGGCAGTCGGCGTTCTGCGCGCACGCGATTCTCGATCCGGCCAATGTCATGGTCGTCGAGGACACGCACCTCGACCCGCGTTTTCGCGACAATCCGCTGGTGCTCGGCGAACCCCGCATCCGGTTTTACGCCGGCGCGCCGATCGTCACGCAGGACGGCCATGCGCTGGGCACCGTGTGCGTGCTCGACCACGTGCCGCGCACGCTCGACGCCGCGCAGAACCGCGCATTGCAGGCGCTGGCCCGGCAAACCGCCGCGCTGCTGCAGCTGCGCCGCCTGAGCGCCGCGCAGACGGCGCGCACGGCAGCGCTGCAACGCCGCGTCACCGAGGCGCTCGCCGACGACCAGCACGCGCACGCCGGGCTGCGGCAATCGCAGCGCGTGGCGGCCGTGGGGCAGTTGACCAGCGGCATCGCGCACGATTTCAACAATCTCCTGCAGACCGTCAACGTCAGCCTGCAACTGATCACGCGCAAGACGGACGACCCCGAACGGGTGCGCCGCTGGGCCGCGAGCGCGCTGGAGGCGGTTAGCCAGGGCGCGAAGCTGACCGCGCAGTTGTTGAGCTTCTCGCGCAGCCAGGCGCCGGAGCGCAAGCCGCTGCCGGTGGATACGGCGCTGCGCGGCCTGACCGAATTGCTCCAGCGCGCGCTCGGACCGGAAATCCGCCTGGACCTGGCGTTGCACGCGCCCGATGCGGCCATCATGGGCGATGCGATCCAGTTCGAGGCCGCCGTGCTGAACCAGGCGATCAACGCCCGCGACGCGATGGGCGGCGTCGGGCGAATCGACATCCGCACCCGCGTCGCGCCGCTGCGTGGCGACGCGACGCTCGCCGACGGCGACTATCTGGTGCTCGACGTCCGCGACGACGGGCCCGGCATGCCGGCCGCCGTCGTCGACCGGGCCTTCGAACCGTTCTTCACGACCAAGGCCGACGGCAAGGGCAGCGGCCTGGGGCTTGCCCAGGTCTACGGTTTCGCGGTCAGCGCGGACGGCGGCGCGCGGATCCGCAGCCAGCCCGGCGTCGGCACCACGATCTCCTCCTGGCTCAGGATCGTGAGCGCCGCGGCCGATCCGGCGCCGGCGCCGGCCACGGCGGCCGGTCCGACCACGGACGGCGGCGGCACGGACGTGCTGCTGGTCGACGACGATCCGGACGTCCGCGCGTTGCTGGGCGAACTGCTGCGCGACAGCGGCTACCGCGTGCGCACGGCGTCGAATGCGCGCGACGCCCTCGACGCGGTGGGGCTCGCGCCACCCGACATCGTGCTGACCGACTGCGCGATGCGCGACGTCAGCGGCGGCGACCTCGCCCACGCGCTGCGCGCGCGGCGCGTCGACCTGCCGATCGTCTTCATGACGGGCTATGCGGACCGGGACGCCATCGTGGCGAACCTCGGCCTCGGCCCGGACGTGATCCTGCTGCAGAAGCCGCTGCGACTCGAGCAACTGACCGCGGGGCTCGCGCTGGCGCTGGCCCGTAGCGTTCCCGCGCATGATCCCGCGCATGAGCCCGGTCTGGCATCGGACGGGAACGCGCATGGAGTCTTCAAGACAGACTTGGTATGATCGGAGCCACCCCGGATCCTTGCCGGATTCACCCCGTATTGTCCAAGACGACTCCCATGCATACCAAACCCGTACTCAGCAGCGCCGACGCCACCCGCATCCTCGACGCCGCGCGCGCCGAAGCCGAGCGTCACCAGTGGGCGGTCTCGATCGCCGTCGTCGACGATGGCGGACACCCGCTGGCCTCGCTGCGGCTCGACGGCTGCGCGCCGATCGGCGCCTATATCGCGCTCGAGAAGGCGCGCACGTCGGCGCTGGGCCGCCGCGAATCGAAACAGTACGAGGACATGATCAACGCGGGCCGGACCGCGTTTCTCAGCGCGCCGCTGTCCGGCACGCTGGAAGGCGGCGTCCCCGTCATCGTCGACGGTCAGGTGGCCGGCGCGATCGGCGTCTCGGGCGTCAAGTCGGACCAGGACGCGCAGGTGGCGAAGGTCGGGGTCCAGGCCGCGCTCGCCTGAACCCGCCATCCCTATCTGCCGGAGCCTGACCGATGAGTGACATGCTGCACCACCACGGCCTGCGGGTCGCCCCTTCCCTGAGCCGTTTCGTCGAGACCGAGGCCCTGCCGGGCACCGGCGTCGACGCCGCCGCCTTCTGGTCCGGTCTCGACCAGCTGGTGCACGATCTGGGCCCGAAGAATCGCGCGCTGCTGGCCGAGCGCGAGCGTTTGCAGACCGCGCTGGACGACTGGCACCGCGCGCACCCGGGCCCCGTCGCCGATCTGCCCGCGTACCGGCGCTTTCTGGAGGAGATCGGCTACCTGGTCGCCACGCCGGGCGCCGTGCAAGCGGGCGCCGTGCAAGCGGGCGCCGTGCAGGCGGCTGCCGTGCAGACGAGCGCCATCGACGTCGACACCGAGATTTCCCAGCAGGCCGGCCCGCAACTGGTCGTGCCGCTGTCGAACCTGCGCTACGCGCTGAACGCCGCGAACGCGCGCTGGGGCAGCCTGTACGACGCGCTCTACGGCACCGATGCGATCCCCGAGACCGCCGGCGCGGAAAAAACCGCGGCGTTCAACCCGGTGCGGGGCGCGGCCGTGGTCGCGCGCGCGCGCCGTTTCCTGGACGAGGCGGCGCCGCTCGCGAGCGGCTCGCATCGCGACGCGACGCATTACGCGCTCGCCGACGGTCAGCTCGTCGTCACCCTCGGCGGCGCCGACAAGGGCGCCAGTCGTGACACCGTTGGTGCCACCGCTGGTGCCACATCCACCGGCTTGCAGGACCCCGCCCAGTACCGCGGCTTCGTCGGCGACGCCGCGGCGCCGAGCGCGATCCTGCTGCGCCGGCACGGCCTGCATTTCGAGGTCCAGATCGACGCGGCCGACCCGATCGGCGCGAACGACGCCGCGCACGTCAAGGACATCCTGCTCGAATCCGCGGTCAGCACCATCATCGACTGCGAGGATTCGGTCGCCGCCGTGGACGCGGACGACAAGGTCGCGCTGTACCGCAACTGGATGGGCCTGATGAAGGGCGACCTCGCCGAGCAGGTCACGAAAGGCGGCAAGACCTTCACGCGCCGCCTGAACGCGGACCGCGCCTATACCGGCGCCGACGGCGCGCCGCTGACGCTGCACGGGCGGTCGTTGCTGTTCATCCGCAACGTCGGGCATCTGATGACGAATCCGGCTATCGTCGATCGCGACGGGCACGAGATTCCCGAGGGCATCCTCGACGCGGTCATGACCACGCTCGGCGCGCTGCACGACCGGCAGCGCCGCCTCAACTCGCGCACCGGCGCAATCTACATCGTCAAGCCGAAGATGCACGGTCCGGCCGAGGTCGCGTTCGCCGACGAACTGTTCGGCCGCGTCGAAAGCCTCCTGGGCCTGCCCGCCGGCACGCTCAAGATGGGAATCATGGACGAGGAGCGACGCACCAGCGTCAACCTGTCGGCGTGCATCGCGGCGGCGGGCGCGCGCGTCGCCTTCATCAACACCGGTTTTCTGGACCGTACCGGCGACGAGATGCACACCGCGATGGAGGCGGGCCCGGTGCTGCGCAAGGGCGACATGAAGTCCTCGCGCTGGATCGCCGCCTACGAGCGCAACAACGTGCTGGCGGGCCTCGCGGCGGGCCTGCGCGGCCGCGCGCAGATCGGCAAGGGCATGTGGGCGATGCCGGACCTCATGCACGCGATGCTGGAGCAGAAGATCGCGCACCCGAAGTCCGGCGCGAACACGGCCTGGGTGCCCTCGCCGACCGCCGCGACGCTGCACGCGCTGCACTACCACGCGGTCGACGTGCAGGCGGTCCAGCAGGACCTCGAACGCACGCCGTATGCCGACGAACGCGACGCGCTGCTGGAGGGACTGTTGACGATTCCGGTG
>JBPBQT010000157.1:0-7566 GCA_050955065.1 Janthinobacterium lividum
CAGCCCCGACTGGCTGGTGGAAGCCGGCGGCAGCGCCAAGCTGAGCGCGGCGCGCGTGGCCACCCGGGCCACGCACGGCACCGGCTGCACGCTGTCGGCGGCCATCGCGGCGCTCAGGCCGCAACGCCCCGACCTGCCGAGCGCCGTCAACGAGGCCAAGGCTTACCTGACGCAGGCGCTGCTGCGCGCGGAGCGCCTGCAGGTCGGCCGGGGCATCGGCCCGGTGCACCATTTTCATCGCTGGTGGTGACGCTGTCCGGTATGCCGAAAGCGCCGCGCGCGTTCCGGCCAGTCGTTGGGAACGATGAAGCCCCGCGATGCTTCGCCGAGCGCGTCGACGCCGGCGCCGGGTACGCGTTCGAGCGCCGCGACCTGGATCGGCCGGCCCGTGCGCGGCTGCGCGCCGTCCGGTGCGGGCGACACGCCCGGTGCATGCGCAAAGTACTCCGCCAGCCAGTTCGCGAAGCCGGCTGCCGATTGGGCGCGCGCCGTCACCAGCGGGCTCGCGACGGGCAACGGCGCGAGCCATTCCAGCCGCGCGAGCGGCGTCCAGCGCAATGCCGAGCGCGCACTCGCCCCGCACCACTCGTCATACGTCGCCCACCAGCCGCGCAGGTGGTCCGGCGCGAGCGCGGGCGCAATGTCTGTTTCGTGGCGCATGCCGTCACGCCCGACAGCATTCATGAAGGCGTCCGGTTCCCCGGCCGGCCTGTCGCGCCACTGCGCGAGCGGATGAAACAGCCGCCCTTTCACGAACATCCGGGCCTGCCAGGCGCCCCCGCCCAGCGTGACCAGCTCGGCACGTTCGCTCAACCGCATCTGGTGCTCGACCAGACGGCGCAATTTCCAGTCGAGGCGATCCGCCAGACCGGCGCCCACATACGCGTCGCATCCCGCAAAGGGATCGGCGGCGATCGATTCGCGCCGTGCGGGTACGAAGGGTGAGTCGGGGGTTTCGGGAGAAACATCGTCGATGCGCAGGTAAAACTTGACCGCCATCTCCCAGTGCTGCCGTCCTCCCTGCGCGGTACGAAACAACGCATCGCATTCGCCCAGCGTGCGCCCTGCGTCCCGGATCGGCAATCCCAGCGCAACCACGTCGACGTCCGGCATCTGCTGCAGCCACACGGCGAGCAGACCCTCCGCATACCGTCCGAGACGGCGCTCCGGTGTCGCCCCGAGCGCATCAAGCAGCGGCGCCGGATCCGCGTCGAGCCGCGCCAGCAGGCGCTGCAGCCCCGCGGGCGCATCCGGGCCGAAGCATCGGCTATCGACAGGCGCGGCAAGCTGGTCGCCAAACAGTGACGGCGAGAGCAACGCCGGAGAACACATCAGCCAGCACAGGTCGCGAACGGCCGGCACCGCGAAGTCGCATTGGGTCGTGCCGCATTGGGTCGTGCCGCATTGGGTCGTGCCGCATTGGGTCGTGCCGCTTCGGGCGGCGCCCGGCGACGCGGCACCGGCAGCCGCTCCCTGTACCTCCGTCCCACCGGCGCCGGCCGGATCGCGCGGCGCGAAACAGTCGTCGGCGTCCGCGGGCGACGGCACGTTCATGGTGGCGGCGCGGCGTCCGGAGCCTGCGCCGCCAGACGCTCGCGCAGCGTGTCGCGCGCCAGGCAGAGGTCCTGCCATGCCTTCGCCTTGTCGGTCATCGTGCGCAGCAGATAGGCCGGATGATAGGTCGCGACGACCGGCACGCCCTCGTGGCGGTGCACGGTGCCGCGCAGCGTGCCGATCTTCGCCTGGGTCTGCAGCAGCGACTGCGCGGCGAAACGGCCGAGCGCGAGCAGGACCTGGGGCTGCACGAGGGCGATCTGACGGCGCAAGTACGGCGCGCACGCCGCGATCTCGTCGGGCAGCGGGTCGCGATTGCCCGGTGGCCGGCACTTCACCACGTTCGTGATGAAAACGCCCGACGCGCGGTTCAGGTCGAGCGCGCGCAGCATGTTGTCGAGCAGCTTGCCGGCCTGGCCGACGAAGGGCTCGCCGACCTGATCCTCGGTCGCGCCGGGCCCCTCGCCGATCATCATCCAGTTGGCGCCCGGATCGCCCACGCCGAACACCGCCTTCGTACGGGTTTCGCACAGGCGGCACCGCGTGCAGTGCGCGACACGTTGCCGCAGGGCGTCGATGTCGAGGGACGCGATGTCGTCCGGCTCGCCGTCCGTGGACCGGGGCGTCGTATCCGGCGCGGGCGCCATCCCGGCCATTGCAGGAAAAGGCGCCTCCACCACGGAAACGCCGGCCGCATTTCGGCCAGGCGCGACGGACATGACGTCCGACGCACCGACAGGCGGTATCGTCGCGGCATGCGGGACATCCGGTGCCGTGTCGCGCGTTGCGACGGGTGCCATGTCCGGTGCGATGTCCGGTGCGATGTCCGGTGCGATGTCCGGTGCGATGTCCGGTGCGATGGTTGTCGCGGCCGCTGTCGGAGACGCCTGCGGTTCACGGCGTTGCCAGATCGCCGACAGGCCCAGTATTTCAAGCAGCGGATCAACGGGATGCATCGACGTCGCTCCGTCTGAGTCTGGCCCGCATGACGATCGCGTCCTCGCGAACGCGGTCGCGGGCGGGATAATAATTCTTTCTGCGACCGATCTCGGTAAAGCCGGAGCGTTCGTACAACCGGATCGCGTGCGTGTTCGACGGCCGCACTTCCAGCAGGAGCGTGGGGATGTGCAGGGCCAGGGTGATGCGCCGGATCTCCGCGAGCAGACGCTGTCCCAGGCCGCGTCCCTGACACGCGGGCGCGACGCACAGATTCAGGATATGCAGATCGTCGACGGCCGGCATCAGGATCGCATACGCCTGCAGCACGTCTGCCCCCGTTGCCCTGCCCGGGACCGCGGCCGGATCCGGCGTCGCCGGTGCCACCGCCACCACCCCCAGATAGCCGGCATTCAGCGAGTCGACGAAGTTCTGCCGCGTCCACGGAAATTCGTACGCGCGCATTTCGATCGCCGTCACCTGCGGGACGTCGTCCACGCGCATGGTCCGGAACTCCACCGGAGCCGGCAGCGTTGGCGACGGCACGGCCGGCTGCACGTTCACGGCCGGGGTCGTATCCGCGCTCTCGACGGGCATCGTTCGGTAGCGGCGGTCAAGCATCGGTGGACGGCCGGATGGCGTGGACAGCGATACCGGCGCGCGCGTCGGCGCGGACGCCGCCGTCATCGGTGGCGCGGACGTCGTCACGCCGGGCGCGCTCGACCTCGCGCTCCCGGGTCGTCAAAGCGACCTTGTCGCGGACGTAGTCCGGCAGCGCCGCCGCCGGCGCCCGGCCCTGTCCCGCGTGCCAGGCGCGCCAGCCGATCGCGGCCAGCGCCGCGGCGCCGGGGCGCGCATGCGCGTCGCTGCGGGCGGCCCCGGCCAGCGCGGCCAGCCGCGTGCCGAATACCGTAACCGCATTGCCCACGACCGCGTACGGCGCCGTGTCGGTCCAGGGCGCGACGGCCGCTTCGGGCGGTCCTACACGATTGCCGCCCACCTGCTGCCAGTCGCCTCGCGCATCGGCCTCGAAAGCCGCGCTGTAGCATTCCGACATCCGTGCATCGATGGCGACGAACACGCGGGCGATCGGCGCCGCCCCCGTGGCGCAGCCGCCCGCGTGCCGCGCCGCCTCGGCGCAGGCCATCAGCGTATTCACCGGCAGAACCTTCAGACCCGCGCCGAAGGCGAGCCCCTGCGCGACACCCGTGGCCGTACGCAGGCCGGTAAACGACCCCGGACCGGCGCTGAACGCCAGCGCGCCGCAATCGTGCAGGGTCAGGCCGGCCGCCGTCAGCACCAGATCGACGGCGGGCAGCACCCAGGTGCTGGACACCGCACCGGTCTGCCGCTCGGCGACGAAACAGCGCACGCCCAGACGTGCATCGTCGACGCGGGCGACGCCCGGCGCGGGCGCCGCATCGCCCGGGGCGGCGGCGGTGTCGACGACGATGCCGGGGTGGGAAAGACACACCGCAACCGAACAGTATTCGGACGAGGTATCGATAGCGAGAAGAGCGAGACGTTCCATCCGCATATTGTAACCGGCCGCACCGGCGGCGCCAGCAGCCGAATGCACTGAAGCGCACGCGAGACGAGCATGTGCTTCAGCGCACCCCGCACAGACGCCTGCAGCCAATGTGTCTCTTTTGAACCTGACGAAAATGCCGATGGTATTGGCAGGGAAAACCCGCTATAATCTGCTCTTGCTTGCGGATCAAGCTTTTGCTACCACAAGCGAATTTGCGTTATGCCCCAATCCAGTTTAGAAACTGTCCCCACTGCTCCCTGTCCCGCTTCCGGACACGGTTCACGATAAAGCAGGCCGGCGCTTCATGCGCGTGACCCTGTTTGATGTCCGATAGGTTCTAACGACGGCCAGCGGTCCCCTTAAGGGGGTTCCATCCGGCTGGCCACGCCCCGTTTTTCGTTTTGCTCCTTGCATTCGACGACTTGGCGACGCCGATTGGCGCCGACGCCTCATTGACACTAGAGGACTTCGAATACATGACTTTCAGCCAATCGAATCAGAACGACGACGCGATCATTGCTCCCATCGCCACGACCGACAGCGCGCCCGAAGTGGTCGCAGCTCCGGCAAGCGGTGAAGCATTCGCGGCGCTCGGTCTTGCGCCGGAGATTGTCTCTGCCCTGATCGCCACCGGTTACACGGTGCCGACACCCGTGCAAGAGCAAGCGATCCCCGCTGCCATCTCCGGCCGCGATTTGCTCGTGTCGAGCCCGACCGGCTCCGGCAAGACGGCAGCCTTCATGCTGCCGGCAATCCAACGTTTCTCCGAAGCTGCGCTGGCCGCAGCGGCCGCGCCCCGCGCGCCGCGCGCCGAAGGCGAAGCACGCCGCCGTCCGGTTCAGCAAGCGGCCCGCCCGGGTCTGCTGGTTCTGACGCCGACGCGCGAACTCGCGATGCAGGTCACCGTCGCATCGGAAACCTACGGCAAGCATCTGCGCCGTCTGCGTACCGTGAGCATCCTCGGTGGCGTGCCTTACCGTCAACAGCTCGCGCTGCTGGCCAAGCAGCCGGAAATCCTGGTGGCGACGCCGGGCCGTCTGCTGGACCACCTGGAACGCGGCCGTATCGACCTGTCGCAATTGCAGATGCTGGTGCTCGACGAAGCCGACCGCATGCTCGACATGGGCTTCATCGACGACATCGAGACGATCGTCGCCGCCACGCCGCCGAGCCGTCAGACCCTGCTGTTCTCGGCCACGATCGACGGCAAGATCAGCTCGCTGACCAAGCGCTTGCTGAAGGACCCGATCCGCATCGAGATCGCCCAGCGTCCGGAACAGAAGGCGAACATCGCCCAGTCGTTCCACTGGGTCGACGACCGTGCGCACAAGGATCGTCTGCTGTCGCACCTGCTGGCCGACACGTCGCTCGACCAGGCGATCGTGTTCACCGCGACCAAGAGCGACGCCGACCTGCTGGCGAACCGTCTGACGGACGCCGGTTTCTCGTCGGCCGCGCTGCACGGCGATCTGCCGCAAGGCGCGCGCAACCGTACGCTGAACGCCCTGCGCGAGCGCAAGGTGCGCGTGCTGGTGGCCACCGACGTCGCCGCACGTGGCATCGACGTGCCGGGCATCACGCACGTGTTCAACTACGATCTGCCGAAGTTCGCGGAAGACTACGTGCACCGCATCGGCCGTACCGGCCGCGCGGGCCGCACCGGCACCGCCATCAGCCTCGTGCATCACGCCGAAGCGCAGGCCGTGAAGCGGATCGAGCGCTTCACGCACCAGCCGCTGCCGGTGTCGGTGATCGTCGGTTTCGAACCGCGTCGCACGCCGTCGATGTCGACGGCGCCGCGTGGCCGCGCCCGTCCGTCGAGTGCGCCGGGTGCCGGCCGCAAGCCGTCGTTCGGTGGCGGCGCAGCCCGTCCGAGCGGCAACGGCGGTGGCGGCGAGTGGAACCGTGGCAGCAGCTCGGGTCCCCGCAGCGGTAGCGGCGGCGGTTACGCCGGCCGTCGCGACAACGACGGCGGTTCGCGCGGTCGCGGCTAAGCAGCGCCCCGTCTTTCAGGGCCCCGGCGCTGGAGGACGACGTTGTCAGTTTATGCAGGGACCGGCGTACATCATCGATGTCCACCGATCCCTGTAGAAAAACGGTACTCCTCGGAGTGCCGTTTTTTTTGCCCTGCAGGATGTCAGACGCTCTGCACGCCATCGCGCGCCAGGCGATACCCGATCCAGTCCCCCCCGGTGATCGACGGGCGGCCCTGCGTCGCGGCCGGATCGACCGGGTAGACCTGGCATGTCAGGGGCGTGCCCGCGACGTCCACGAGGCATTGCGCGCGATAGAAGATGTCGCGGCCATCGGCACGGATGCCCTCGATCGCGTCGAGCACCTGCAGCAATGCGGGCGCGATCCGGAAGACGTCACCGACGACCGGTGTGTCCCCCGGTTCGACGGCATGCGCGCCCGCCTGCGGCAGCAGCAGGCCCGGATAGGATCCGAAATCGAACAAGCGCCCGCCGATCGCGGCCGCGCCGAGGCACAGCGGGCGCGGCAACCCATGACGCTCGGCGGCCCGCGCGATGTCGTTGATCTCGCCTTCGCGCAGCGTGCCGTAGACGAAGACAGGGATCTCGGCTGAAACGTTGGAATCGGAAAGGAGCATGGGAAAAGCCTTGATCGGCGTGTGGAAGGGACGAAGAGGAAACATTTTGCGCCGCAGGCGCGGCAATGCACAATAATGCGAATCACCCCCCATCACCCACCCGCCTGCTTCGAAGGACGACCCGATGAATGCCGATATCACCGTACGCTGCGACCCGTGGGGACGATTGTCCAACGGCGAGGCGGTCGAACGCTACACGCTGGCCGCGCCGAACGGCGCCGAGGTCGCGATCGGCACGCTGGGCGCGAGCCTGCTGCACTGGCTGACGCCGGACCGCGACGGCCGGCTCGCCAATATCCTGCTGGGTTTCGAAACACCCGCCGACTATCTCGTGAGCGATACGCACATGGGCGGGTTGATCGGCCGCGTGGGCAACCGCATCGCCCATGCGCGCTTCGCGCTCGACGGACGCGTCTATCCGCTCGAGGCGAACGACGGCACGAATTCGCTGCATGGCGGCACGCGCGGTTTCGACCGTGCCCTCTGGCGGGCCGAGCCGCTCGACGACGGCGTACGGATGCACCACGTCTCCCCGGAGGGCGACGCCGGCTTTCCCGGGCAGCTCACGGTGTGGGTGGATTTCCGGCTGGATGCCGCGGGCGCGCTGAGTCTCGACTATCACGCACAAAGCGATGCGCCGACGCCGATCAATCTCACCAGTCACCCGTATTTCAACCTCGCCGCCACCGGCACCGCGCTCGATCACGTGGTTACGATCGCGTCCGATCGCATCCTGTCGACCGACGCCACCGGTATTCCGAACGGCATCCGCAACGTCGTGGATACCGCTTTCGACTTTCGTCGGGGCGCGAGCGTGCGGGACCAGTTGACGATCAACGACCCGGCGACACGGGCGATCCACGGCATCGATCACTGCTTCGTATTGGGTGCGGCGACCGAGCGCTGCGCGGAGCTGCGCGAGGTGGCACGCGCG
>JBPBQT010000158.1:0-7371 GCA_050955065.1 Janthinobacterium lividum
TATGTTTGGTCGGTTCATGCCTACCGAAGGCAAGTTTTTCGAGATCTTCAACGCACACGCGAAATGCATGGTGGAGGCCGCCCGTGAACTCGAGGCGCTGGTCGACAACATCGAGCGTGCGGAGATCCACAAGCAGAACGTCCAGATCAACGAAAAGCGTGCCGACAAGCTGACGCACGAAACGATCGACCTGCTCCACAAGACCTTCATCACGCCGCTCGACCGCGACGAGATCCACAAGCTGATCACGACGATGGACGACATCATCGACCTGATCGAGGATGTCGCCACCGCGGTCTGGCTGTACGACGTGAAGAGCCTGACCGCCGAGGCGAGCCAGCTCGCGCACATCTGCGTGTCGTGCTGCGAGCGCGTGCAGGACGTGGTCGCGCGGCTTGCCGATATGAAGGACGCGGCGGCCATCCTGCAGGTGTGCGAGGAGATCGACCGGCTCGAATCCGACGCCGACCGGGTACTGCGCGCGGCGATGTCGAAGCTCTTCCGCGAGGAGGACGATGTCAAGACCCTGATCAAACTCAAGGCGATTTACGAATTGCTCGAGGAGGTCACCGACAAGTGCGAGGATGTGGCGAACATCGTCGAAGGCATCGTGCTAGAAAACGCATAAGGACCTGCGCTGATGGCATCGATACATTTGGCGGTATGGACGGTCGTGATCCTGGTCGCGGTCGCCTTGATCTTCGATTTCCTGAATGGTTTTCACGACGCGGCGAACGCGATCGCGACGGTGGTCTCGACCGGGGTGCTGAAACCCCAGCAGGCCGTCGCCTTTGCCGCGCTGGCGAACGTGATCGCCTATTTCCTGTTTCACCTGAAAGTGGCGGCGACGGTCGGGCGGGGAACGATCGATCCCGCGATCATCGATCAATACGTGATCTTCGGCGCGCTGGTGGGCGCGATCGGCTGGAACATCATCACCTGGGTGTTCGGCATTCCGTCGAGTTCGTCGCACGCGCTGATCGGTGGCCTGGTGGGCGCGGCGCTCGCGAAATCGGGCCCGCATTCGCTGAACGTCGGCGGTCTGTTGAAGACGGTGTCGTTCATCTTCATCTCGCCGATGCTCGGGTTCATCCTTGGTTCCTGCTTCATGCTCGCGGTGTCGTGGATGTTCTTTCGCACGCCACCGTCGCGCGTCGATCGCAAATTCCGGCGGTTGCAGCTGGTCTCCGCGGGCCTGTACAGCCTGGGCCATGGCGGCAACGACGCGCAGAAGACGATCGGCGTGATCTGGATGCTGCTGATCGCCACCGGCTACGTATCGGCGGCGGCCGAGGCGCCGCCCGCCTGGGTGATCGCGAGCTGTTACTTCGCGATCGGCCTGGGCACGCTGTTCGGCGGCTGGCGGATCGTGCGGACGATGGGACAGAAGATCACCAAGCTCAAACCGGTCGGCGGCTTCTGCGCCGAGGCAGGCGGCGCGATCACGCTGTTTCTCGCGTCCTGGCTGGGCATTCCGGTTTCCACCACCCATACCATCACCGGCGCGATCGTCGGCGTGGGCGCGACGCGCAAGCTCTCGGCGGTGCGCTGGGGCGTGGCCGGGCGCATCGTCTGGGCATGGGTGCTGACGATTCCCGCGTCCGCGATCCTGGCGGCCATCGCATGGTGGGTCGGACGGGTCTTGTTCTAGCCTGATCGTTGCAGGCTAGTAGCCGCGGGTGACCATTCGCGCGATCGGATCGTCTCCGGCGGTGTCGCCCGGCGCGGCGCCGGGCGGGGCCGGATGCGTGCTCTCGGCCTGCGCGATCGCCGCGGCGATCGGGTCCGCACCGGACCGGGCGATTGGCGCGGGCGGTGCGATATGCGCACCCGCATCGGGGATCGCGGCCAGCGCCCGTGTCGGCATGATCGACTGCGGCGCGGACGGCGCGATCGGCGAATCGAGCACCGGCGCCGCGCCGCGCCCGGCCACGCGCCGGATGCCGTCGAAGCGTTTCGCCCAGTACGGATTCGTCACGTAATCGATTCGTACCGTCCCGCCGGTCGACGGCGCATTGACGAAACGATAGTCTCCCACATAGACGCCGACGTGCGAATGCGCGCGGCCGGTCGTATTGAAGAAGATCAGGTCGCCGGGCGCCACCGCGTCGGGCGAGATGCTGACGCCCTCGCGACTCATGTCGGCCGTCGTGCGCGGCAGGTCGACGCTAGCCGCGCGCTCGACGACATAGCGCACCAGTCCGCTGCAGTCGAACCCGGCGGCGGGCGTGTTGCCGCCCCACCGGTAGGGCACGCCGACCAGACCCATCGCCTGCATCGATATCTCCTCCTGGCCCACGCTGTGATCGACGAAGCGCGGAAAACCGCCGGGCGGCGATTGGGGACCCCACCCGTCGAGCTTGAGATGCCCGCGTCCGCCCGCCGCCGCGGCGGCGCGATCGTCCCGCGGCACGCTGGAACATGCCGACAGGACGATGATGCCGATGGTGGCGAGGCAGTGCCATCGCGCGGGGAACGGGGACGTCAAGGAGAAGGGCATGCGCTATCGATGGACGGGATTGACGGACCCGGCGACCCGTCAACGCTGCGGCGGGCAGTATCCAGGGTCGTCCCTGATCGTCCCCATCTTAGCTTTGGGGCGACACTGCCGCAAGCGCTCGTGTGCGACGCGTTCGCGTCGGCCCCGGGCGGGGAGCCGGTTCGTTCCGTCCGATTCGGGTCCGATCCGCACGCATTGAAACGGCGGTTTTCCTCGTCGCGCGCATAAGGAAAAAGCCCGTTCCGGCATGACGCCGGAACGGGCTTGGGTACCGCGTCGCGAAAATGCGGCAGCGCGGCGGACAGGGCGCCGGGCATGTCGCCCGGCGCCTTGCGGGTTAGAGAATCTCCGACGCGTAATCCGCCAGACGCGAACGTTCGCCGCGCGCCAGCGTGATATGGCCGCCGTGCGGCCAACCCTTGAAGCGGTCGACCACATAGGTGATGCCCGAGCTGCCTTCGGTCAGGTACGGCGTATCGATCTGCGCGATATTGCCGAGACACACCAGCTTCGTGCCCGGGCCCGCGCGCGTGACCAGCGTCTTCATCTGCTTGGGCGTGAGGTTCTGGGCCTCGTCGATGATCACGTACTTGTCGACGAAGGTCCGGCCGCGCATGAAGTTCATGCTCTTGACCTTCAGACGCGAACGCACCAGGTCCTGCGTGGCGGCGCGGCCCCATTCACCGGCCGAATCGTCGCTCTTCTGCAGCACTTCGAGGTTGTCGTCGAACGCGCCCATCCACGGCTGCATCTTCTCTTCCTCGGTGCCGGGCAGGAAACCGATGTCCTCGCCGACCGGGACGGTCGCGCGGGTGACGATGATTTCGTTGTAGCGCTTATCGTCCAGCACCTGGGCGAGGCCCGCGGCCAGGGCGAGCAGCGTCTTGCCGGTACCGGCCTGGCCGAGCAGGCTGACGAAATCGACTTCCGGGTTCATCAGCAGGTTCAACGCGAAATTCTGCTCGCGGTTGCGCGCGGTCACGCCCCAGACGTTGTTCTTGTTGTGGCTGTAGTCGCGCAGCGTCTGCAACAGCGCGGTGCGGCCGTTGACCTCGCGCACGATCGCGTGGAACGCCGGCTCGCCATTGCTGGTTTCCAGATAGACGAACTGGTTGACCAGCATCGCCGCGACCGACGGTCCGGTGACGCGGTAATACGTCGTGCCGGTGCGCACGTCCTGCCAGCTCTCCATGCCTTTCGCATGGCGCGTCCAGAAGTCGGCCTGCAACGCCAGCACGCCGGTATACAGCAGGTCCTTGTCCTCCAGCACCTGGTCGTTGAAGTAGTCTTCCGCGGGCAGTTGCAGCGCATGCGCCTTGATGCGCATGTTGATGTCCTTCGACACCAGCACGACGTCGCGATCGGGCCGCTCGCGCGTCAGCGCCCGCACCACGCCGAGGATCTGGTTGTCGGCCTTGCCGACGGGCAGGCCTTCGACCGGATCGATGTGCTGCAGCGTGGTCTGGAAAAACAGGCGGCCGCCGGCTTCGCGATTTCCCAGGCGCGACAGCTGCAGACCGGCCTGGATGTCGGCCCCGCCCGCGACCAGCCCGTCGAGCAGACGGCTGACCTGGCGGGCGTTGCGCGCGACTTCCGTCATGCCCTTCTTGTTGTTGTCCAGCTCCTCGAGCGTCATCATCGGCAGATAGATGTCGTGCTCCTCGAAGCGGAACAGGCTGCTCGGATCGTGCAGCAGGACGTTCGTGTCGAGCACGAACAGCTTGGCGCGCACCGGCGGCGGTGCGTGGCGCGGCGTGGCGCCCGCGCGGTTGCCCGGCTGCTGGCCCTGACGCTGGGCGGGACGCTGCGCGTCGCTGCGGGCCTCACC
This sequence comes from Janthinobacterium lividum, assembly GCA_050955065.1. Classification (GTDB taxonomy): domain Bacteria; phylum Pseudomonadota; class Gammaproteobacteria; order Burkholderiales; family Burkholderiaceae; genus Robbsia. The sequence continues at coordinate 4,329 of JBPBQT010000158.1, forward strand.
GCGCCTGTCGTGTCCATCGCCGCGTGCGTCGCGCTGCGGCGCGGCGTGGCCGTGCTGCGGCAGGCGTTGCGCGAGCTTGTCGTCCAGCATGGTGTGTACGGGAGTGTCGGGCACGATCGACGGCACGGGTTGCGCCGCGCCGGTGGCGGCGGCGACGGGTTCGGCCGCCGGGCGCGGCGCGACGGGCCGGGTATCCGGCTGACGACGCTGCTGCCGTGCGTCGGCGGGTGCGCCCGCGACGGGTGCCGGTGCTGCGGCCGGCGCAGGGGCCGGCTTTGCGACAGCGACCGGCGTCACCGGCTCGGCGGCCGCGACGGGCGTCGGTGCGGGTTGCTGCAACGGCGCGGCCGTGCGCTGTTTGCGTGCGGGTGCCCGGGCGCCGCGCTCGGGGTGGGCGACGGCGGCAGCGTCGGTGTCGACAGCGGTGCCGGCATCAGTGGCGACAGCGGGCACCTGCGTCTGCGGCACGACCGGATCGCGCAGTGTGGCCGGCATCGATGCGGGCGTGGCGGTGCCGGCCAGTTCGGCGCTGGCGCCGGGCAAGTATTCGATATGCGGGCTGCTCGTGGCAGCCGTCTCGGACAGCGCGGCGGCGGCGGTTTTCTTCGCCGTCTTGGTCGGGCGCGCGCGGGCCTTGTACTGGTCCGCGGGCAGGAGATCGCCGAGTTTCGACGGCAGGGTAGGCAAAGGCATGGGGGTCTCTCCTAGAGGAGTCGAATCGACAGTGCGCGCTGCGGGGCCGCTGACACATGCCAGGGCCGGGCAACGATACCGGGCGCAATACGGTGCATGACACCGAGCATGAAGCGCCGGGCACGGAGTTTCGGGGAAAGTGCCTGTTTGCCGGTCAAGGGCTCCTTCATGGACATGAAGCGGAAACTCACAGGGAAACAAGCGCCGGGGCGCTCGACGTCAGGGCGCGCCATCGCGGACGAGGGCGCGTCCGGCCGCCTGCGCGGCGGCGCGTGTCGCCGCGAAAGCGATAGCGCCCGTCGCCGCGAACGGCGTTCCGTGAAAGCAAAAAGCCGCCACGCCTGAAAGCGGCGGCGGCTTTTTCCCGAGCAACGACAGAACCGGGTCGGATTGCAATGGCTGGAGCAGGGTGCTGGAGCGATGGCCTGGAACAAATTCTGGTGTGGAAAGAGACGATATCGAACAAGGGGTGCGCGTTCGGCCGCGCTCGTCCTGAGCGAATCGCGCCTCGTGATCCGACTATATCCCGGCTTAAAGCGCTTGTACAGCCGCGAGAACCTCGTCCACGTGATCGGGCACCTTGACCCCGCGCCACTCGATTCGCAGCACGCCGTCGGCGTCGACGATGAACGTGGAGCGCTCGATGCCGCGAACGTCGCGCCCGTACATCTTCTTCTGCCGGATGACGTCGTACAGGTTGCAGACGGTCTCGTCACCATCGGACACGAGCGCGAACGGCAGATCCAGTTTTGCCTTGAAATTCTCGTGCGAACGGATGCTGTCGCGCGAAATGCCGACGATTACCGCGTTGGCCGCCGCGAAGGCCGGTTCGTGATCCCGAAATTGCAGGCTTTCGGTGGTGCAGCCGGGCGTGCCGTCCTTGGGGTAGAAAAACAACACGACCTTTTTGCCGCGCAGCGCGGACAGAACGAACGTCGCGTCGCTCGTCGCCGGCGCGGTGAAATCGGGAGCCAGGGTGTCAAGGGCAATCGGCATGAGCGTATGTTCCTGTTTTTATGGCTGCACCATCAACTCGCCCGAGCGGCCCGGGATCTCGCCCCAGGCGAAGGGGCGGGCGGGCAAAGCACGGAGGTCGAGTGCCGCGTAATAGTCGGCCATCGAGACCAGCTCATGGCCCTGGCGCCGCCAGCCTTCGAGAAGACGGCGGAATACCGGCGCAAGTTTCTGGCCTTCGAGTTCGGCGTGGAGCGTGAAAATCTGGTCGGTCGCGCAGCCGTTGGTGCGTGCGAGCAGCGCGGCGTCGACGTTGTCGACCGTCACGCCGTCGACGCCGATCAGTTCGTCGAGCGTCGGCAGCGTGGTCGGCATCTGCACATGCCGCAGCGTGCGGCCCGCGACGATCGGATAGTACGGCGCGTCGCCCCGGCCGTCGGACGCGTAACGCATGCCCCAGCGGTCGATCGTCTCGAGCCCGTGGCCGTTCATCTGCCAGCCGGCCGCGCCATGCGTGACGGGCGCCGCGCCGAAGACCTCGACGAAACGGTCGAACGCCTTCTGCATCTGCGCATCGGTCCATGCGCGGTCGCGCGTGCGCACGTTGTCCTGCCAGTAGACATGGTCCCAGCAATGGATGCCGACCTCGAAACCCGCCGCCTGCACCGCGCGCATTTCGGCGGCGGCGCGCCGGCCGATGTCCGGGCCGGGCAGCAGGGTGCCGTACAGCAGGGTCTTGACGCCGTAGTGCTCGAGCACCGAGGTGCGCGACACCTTTTTCAGGAACCCGGGACGGAACACGCGCCGCATCGCCCAGCCGGTGTGGTCGGGCCCGAGGCTGAACAGGAAGGTCGCCTGCGCCTGCATCTGCCGGAGCATCGCGCTCAGCGCGGCGACGCCCTCCCGGGTGCCGCGCAGCGTGTCGACGTCGATCTTGAGAGCGATTCGCGCCACGGGCTTATTCGACCAGCGCCCGTGCTTCGCCGAAAGCCGAGCGATACGCCTCGAACACCGCGCGCAGCGAGTCGTCCATGTCCATCGTCGGCCGCCAGTCGAGTTCGCTCATCGTGTTGTCGATCTTCGGCACGCGGTGCTGCACGTCCTGGTAGCCGGTGCCGTAGTAGGCGCCCGAGGACGTCTCGACGACCTTCACGGCCTTGCCGCCTTCGCGGTATTCGGGGAATTCCGCCGCGAGGCTGAGCATCTTCTCGGCGAGTTCGCGCACCGAGATGTTGTTCGCCGGATTGCCGATGTTGTAGATCTTGCCGCTGGCGATGCCGTTCGGGTTCTCGATGATGCGCATCAGCGCCGAAATGCCGTCGCCGATCCAGGTGAACGCGCGTTTCTGCGCGCCGCCGTCGACCAGATTGATGTTCTCGCCGCGCACGATATGACC
>JBPBQT010000159.1:0-7358 GCA_050955065.1 Janthinobacterium lividum
AGCATGGCCATGCTGGGGGTGCTCAGCTATTCGATGTATCTCATCCATCCGATGGTCATCGACATCCTGCTGTCGCTGGGCGCACGCACGGGCGCAGCGTGGCGGCATGCGGGCCCGCTGGCGCTCGCCAGCATCGTGATCACCGTGGGACTATCGTTCGTCTGCTACCGTTTTGTCGAACGCCCCGGCATCGCGCGCGGCCACCAGCTGGCTGCATATCTGCAACGGCGTCAGGCGCACCGCTGCGCCAGGGTCTGAGCGCGGCTTACTCGAGCCGGCGCTCGGCGCCCTTGCGTTTCACCAGCGCCGAGAACACCGACAGCACGCGCGAGCACGTCAGCGTCTCGCGCCAGAAAATCTCCTTCAGCCGCGAGGTCGGGACCCATTGCCAGGACAGCACCACGCGCGTCTCGCCCCAGGCCGGGCGCCAGCGTTGCGCGACGCCGCGGCGGCGAAAGAGGCTGATCGCCGGAATGCCGAGATTCGACGCGAGGTGCCCGACGCCGGAATCGTTGCCGATGAACCAGCCCGACTCGTAGACCCAGCAGGCCAGTTGATGCAGGTTCTCGAAATGCGGTGCGGAGATGCAGTGCGCATCGAGATCCCACCACCGTTCGCGCTCATGCGGCGCGATCACGAAATACACTTCGTAACCGCGCTCGCGCAGGCGGTGCGCGAGTCGAATGAAACGGTGCGGCGACCAGCGCTTGTCGTCGGTGCTGGCCTCCGGGTGGATCACGACGCGCTGCGCATGGCGGCGGTGCTGCAGGCCCGCCGGCGCACGCATGCCATTGTCGAGATCGACGTCCGCGAGACCCAGCTCGTGACGACAGAAATCCGCGAACCGCTCGGCCATGCAGCCGTGCCGATGGCCGAACTCGACGTCGTGCAGCGTCAGCACGCGCGGATGCAGCGCCATCAGATCCGCCACCGGTTGGTCATGCTGCATCTGGATCACCGTGTGAAATGCTGCCAGACGCGCGCGTAACGCCGTGGCAGGCGGCAGAGGCGCGATGCGCACCCGGGGGAACCAGTCACGCAGCACATGCGCCACGGAGCCGAACACCTCGACGTCAACGCCGTTGCGAAGCAGATTGTCGACGATCACCATCGACACCAGCGAGTCCCCGAGGGCATGGGACATCACGAACGCCACACGCCCGGCCACGATCGGCGTCGGTGGCGTCGGTGGCGTCGGTGGCGTCGGTGGCGTCGGTGGCGTCGTCGGTAGTGGCGGCGCGCAGGCGCGCGGTACGTTCACCGCGATGGGATCCGCCGCAGAAGTGACGCCGTTCATCGCCAGAGCGTCCGTTCGCAGGCGATGAAACGCCCGCATTACGCGTCCCACCGACAGCATGTATTTCCAGTAGCGTTCCTTGAGGTGCCCGCCCGGCAGGAAGGCGCCGCCGACGAGCACATCGCCCACCCCCCAGCCCGGACGCCAGGTTCGCGCGAGGCCGCGGCGCATGAACAACGACAACGTGGGAATCTGCAGGTTCGACGCGAGATGGCCGACGCCGGAATCGTTGCCGATGAACCAGCCCGACTCGTACAGCCACCCGGCCAGCGTATCGATCGCGCCGAGATCCGGCATCATCATGCCGGCGGCCTCGACCGTCGCCCAGGCCGCGCGCTCCTCGCCCGCGACGATGAACTGCGGATCGAACCCACTGTCGCGCAGCATCAGGCCGAGCCGCAGGAAACGCGGCGCCAGCCAGCACTTGTCGGCCGTGCTCGCCGTCGGATGGATCGCGACGCGCATCCGGTGGCGACGATGCTGCAGGCCGGACGGCGGCGTCAATCCGTTGCTGCGGCCCACGTGGGACAGCTTCAACTCATCGCGACAGAATTCGACGAGCCGGTCGACCATCGCGTACGGCGCAGCGGACCGGCAGACGCGATCGAGCAGGATGACGTGCGGATGGCATCCGGCGAGGTTCGCGAACGGCCGGTCGTCGTGCAATTGCAGGACGGCGTCGAATTCCGCCAGGGCCTCGATCAGGTTTGCCGCATGAGGGTCGAGCGCGGGACGCATCTGCAACGCCGGCAGCCAGTCCCGCAGCAGATAGCCCTGCCGGCCGAACACGGTGACCCGTACGCCATTGCGATGCAGGTTGTGAGCGACCGTGGTCAGGAGCAGCGAATCGCCCAATGCCGGCGAAAGTATTACCGCCACTTTCCGGAATACCGGCGTGGTTTCGATCATGTCATCTCCTCACCCACCCGCCGCGCATCGATGTGCGCTGGCTCGCCGCCAAAGCTCCCGGCATGCAGCCGCCGAAGCGCGACGCCATTTCCGCGTAAGGTTACGGTGCCGCATGCGGCTTCAGGTTACAGAAACATGCCGCTTTCTTACGGCGTGCTACAGCCGCGGCCGGGCGCAACGCCGGCGAATCTGCCCAAAAATGCCGACCGGGGCAAAGGCCGCTTTCCGGCCCGCTTCGCAGCGCGTCTCCTGATTCGCTTTCCGGCCGCGAGTTGCGTTACATTGATGCATCGTCGTCAACGTGGTCTCCGTCATGAATTTTCCTCGCGTCGTTATCGTCACCGCCTTCGTCGGCGCCGCCGTCTTCGGCTCTCCCGTTTTCGCGCAGAACTCGCCGGGCGTGCCGGGCGGCATTCTCGGCGACAGCTTCCAGCTGAACGCACATCCGCAGATGCCGTTCGCGGCCTCCGCGCCGGATGCCAAATACCAGCAGGGCCGCAGCGCGGCGCGCAAACGCGCGGACAACGGCGATTCGAGCGGCTGTAATCTGCAGTGTCCGTCCGATGCCCAGTAAAGGATGCGGGAGGGTCGCCGACCCCGCGCCGATACCGTAAAATCGGTCTGTCGTCGCCCGTCGCGCGCGCAGGAATGCGTACCGGAATGCAGTACGGGCGACTCTTTGCAACGCGGCCCGCGCGGTCGCCCTCCTATCGGTTTCCATGGCACAGTACGTTTTCACGATGAATCGCGTGGGCAAGATCGTTCCGCCCAAGCGCCAGATTCTCAAGGACATCTCCCTCTCCTTCTTCCCGGGGGCGAAGATCGGCGTGCTCGGTCTGAACGGTTCGGGAAAGTCCACGCTGTTGAAGATCATGGCGGGGACGGATCGCGAAATCGAGGGCGAGGCGACGCCGATGCCCAACCTGACGATCGGCTATCTGCAGCAGGAGCCCCTGCTCGATGCCGAACAGACGGTCCGTCAGGCGGTCGAACAGGGCCTCGGCGAGATCTTCACCGCGCAGCAGAAGCTCGATGCGATCTACGCCGCCTATGCGGAACCGGACGCGGACTTCGACGCCCTCGCGGCCGAACAGGCGAAGTACGAGTCGATCATCGCCGCCTCGGACGGCGCGAACCCCGAGCAGCAGCTCGAGATCGCCGCCGACGCGCTGCGCCTGCCGCCATGGGACGCGAAGATCGGCAATCTGTCCGGTGGCGAGAAACGCCGCGTGGCACTGTGCCAGTTGCTGCTGTCGAAGCCGGACATGCTGCTGCTCGACGAGCCGACCAACCACCTCGATGCCGAATCGGTCGACTGGCTGGAACAGTTCCTGACGCGCTTCCCGGGCACGGTCGTGGCCGTCACCCACGACCGGTATTTCCTGGACAACGCCGCCGAGTGGATCCTCGAACTCGACCGCGGACATGGCATTCCGTGGAAGGGCAACTACAGCAGCTGGCTCGACCAGAAGGAAGCGCGCCTGACGCAGGAGGAGTCGACGGAATCCGCGCGGCGCAAGGCCATCAAGCAGGAACTGGAGTGGGTCCGCCAGAACCCGAAGGGCCGTCAGGCGAAATCGAAGGCGCGTCTGGCCCGCTTCGACGAACTGAACAGCCAGGAATACCAGAAGCGCAACGAGACCCAGGAGATCTTCATTCCGGTGGCCGAGCGCCTCGGCAACGAGGTCATCACGTTCGACAACGTCAGCAAGGCGTACGGCGACCGGCTCCTGATCGACAATCTCAGCTTCACGCTGCCGCCGGGCGCGATCGTCGGCGTGATCGGTCCGAACGGTGCGGGTAAATCGACGCTGTTCCGGATGATCGCCGGCGCGGAGACGCCCGACAGCGGCACGGTGAAGATCGGCCCGACCGTGAAGCTCGCCCATGTGGGTCAGAGCCGGGATTCGCTCGAAGGCGAGAAGACCGTGTTCGAGGCGATCGCCGACGGCTCGGACCTGCTGACGGTCGGACGGTACGAAACGCCGTCGCGCGCGTATCTGGGCCGGTTCAACTTCAAGGGCGGCGACCAGCAGAAACTGGTATCGAACCTGTCCGGCGGCGAACGCGGGCGGCTGCATCTGGCGAAGACGCTGTCCGCGGGCGGCAACGTGCTGCTGCTCGACGAGCCGTCGAACGACCTCGACGTCGAGACCTTGCGGGCGCTGGAAGACGCGCTGCTCGAATTCGCCGGCTGCGTGATGGTGATTTCCCACGACCGCTGGTTCCTCGACCGGATCGCGACGCATATCCTCGCGTTCGAAGGCGATTCGCAGGTCGTGTTCTTCAACGGCAATTACCAGGAATACGAGGCCGACCGGCGCGTGCGCCTGGGCGAGGAAGCCGCGCGTCCGAAGCGCCTGCGCTACCGGCCGATCACGCGCTGACGCCGCGCTGACGCCGCGCCGACGCCGCACCCGCGCCGCCGCCCTCGGCATGCCCTCCCCGCCCCGAAGCGTCCGGCACCGGATGCGGCGCCCGCTGGTCATCGCCGCGCTGGCGCTGTGCGGGCTGGCGGCGGGCATGGCGCTGACGACCCACCTCGCCGCCCGTGCGCTGCGCGGCGAGGTGATCCGGCTGCTGGGTCCCACCGGTCACGCCGAACGCATCGACGTGGGATTTTCGCGCATCACGCTCGATCAGGTGGTGATCGGCGCGCCCACCGGCTGGCCGGTCCGGGAGGCGCTGCGCGCGCGGCGGGTCGTCCTCGAACCGGCGCTGTGGGAATGGCTCTCGCGCCGGATCGCGGTCCGGCGCGCGGTGTTCGACGATGCGTATCTGTCGATCGTGCGCTCGCGCGAGCAGGGGATCAGGGTGTTGCCCGGCATGCATGCGGCACACGCTGCACCAGCGCCCGGCACGCCGGCCTCGGGCACCGCGACGGCAGCCGGGGGCGCCGCTATCGCTGCGCCCTACAAGGTCGATATCGGCAGCATCGTGTTTCACAACGGCACGCTCGATTTCTTCGACGGCGTGGTCGCCCGGCCCGCGGCGCGGGTGCGCATCGATGCGCTGGACGCCACACTCGGCCCCCTGCACTTCCCTGCGCTCGACGAGCCGACACGGATCGCGCTCGCCGGCCGCATCGTGGATCCGCAGCCGGGCGACCCGGCGGGCGGCCCGGCAGGCAACGCGATAAACGGTCCGACAGGCGGCCCGCTACGCATCGACGGCTGGATCGTGTTCCATGACCCGCGCTCCGACATGCGGCTGCACCTCGCGCAAGTCGATGTGCGGGCGCTGCGTCCCTATCTTCAGAAAGGCCGGGCTGCTTTCATCGAAGGCGGGCGCGTCGGCGTCGACGTGCATTCGGTCGTGGCGTCCCATCGACTGCGCGCCGACGGGCGGGTCACGCTCGAACAACTGCGACTCGCGCCGGCCAGCGGCCCCTTCGCCGCGCTGACGGCGCTGCCGCGAGACGCCGCCCTGGCGGCCTTGAAAGACCGCGACGGCAAGATCGCATTCGACTTCACGCTGCAGGGCGACCTGTCCGACCCGGCCTTCTCGCTCGAGGGTGACGTCGCCACCCGGTTCGCCGCCGGTATCGCCAAGGCACTGGGAATCAGCGCCGAAGGCATCGCCCGGGGCGTCGGCGATACGGCCCGGGGCCTGGGCGGCATGCTGCGGGGACTGCTCGGCAAATAGGTACCCCGCCCCCCGGCGCCAGGCATTCAGAGCGGCTGCGTACGCGTCTCCAGCCAGACGCGCGCGTCCCCGTCCACCCAGCGCGCCAGGCGTGCGCGCACCGTCGCATGATAGGCGTTCAGCCATTGCCGTTCCTGCGGCGTCAGCCGTTCGACGACGATGCAGCGCGTATCGATCGGGCACAGGGTCAGCGTCTCGAAGTCGAGGAAGTCGCCGAATTCGCCCGTGCCCGCGTCCGCCACGCGCCGGTTGATGACCAGGTTCTCGATCCGTATGCCCCATTGCCCCGGGCGATAGACGCCGGGCTCGATCGACGTGATCATGCCCTCCGCCATCGCGGTGAGCGCATCGGGCGGCGCGTGGTGCGAAATCACCTGCGGGCCCTCGTGCACGTTCAAGAAATAGCCCACGCCATGGCCGGTGCCGTGACCGTAGTCCAGCCCCCGTGCCCAGAGCGGCGCGCGGGCGATCGCATCGAGCATCGGCGAGCGGATGCCGCGCGGGAAACGCGCCGCCGACAGCGCGATCATGCCCTGCAACACGGTCGTGAAGTCGTGCTTCTGCGCGAGCGACGGCACGCCGACGGGAACCACGCGGGTGATGTCGGTGGTGCCGCCCAGATACTGGCCGCCCGAATCGATCAGGAGCAGGCCGTCCCCGGCGATCACCGCATGCGCCTCGGGCGTGGCGCGGTAATGCGGCATCGCGCCATTCGCGTTGAAACCGGCGATCGTGCCGAAACTGTCGCTGACGAAGTGCGGACGCCGGGCGCGCGCGAAGTGCAACTGCGTATCCACCGACAGTTCGGTCAGGTCCGGCGCGCCGGCCGCGAGCTGCGCCTCGAGCCAGACGAAGAACTCGCAGAGCGCCGCGCCGTCCTGCTCCATGGTGTCGCGCACGTTCGCGGTCTCGGCTGCGGTCTTGCAGGCCTTGGCGAGGGTCGACGGGTTCGGTGCCTCGACGAGCGCCGTCGGGGCGTCGTCGCCGCCTTTACCCCCGCCTTCGCTCCTGCCCCCGGGCTGGCGCAAGGCGCCCACCAACCCGTGCGTCATCCGGCGCGGGTCCACCAGCAGATGCGTGCCCGGCGGCAGGGCCGCGAGCGCCGCGGGCACGGCGGTGTAGGGAGCGAGATCGACACCGTCGTCCGCCAGCGCCTGGCGCACCGGCGCCGGCACTTTCTCCGCGTCGACGAACAGGGTCGCCCGCTCCGGTCCGACGAGCGCATGCGCGACGAACACCGGGTTGTAGCTCACGTCCGCACCGCGCAGGTTGAACAGCCAGGCGATATCGTCGAGCGTGGACAACAGATGCCGGTCGGCCGCATGCCGCGCCATCTCGCGGCGCACCGCGGCGAGCTTGTCGGCGCGCGGCAGCGGGGCAAACGGCGCGACATGCTCGAAGAGCGCCTGCGCCGGCAGCGGCGGCCGGTCGGTCCAGACGACGCCCGGCAGATCCAGGTCCGTGCGCAACGCGATGTCGCGCGCGGCCAGCGCCGCGGCGAGCGCGT
>JBPBQT010000160.1:0-7253 GCA_050955065.1 Janthinobacterium lividum
CTTCATGGGCACCAATGTGGTCAGCGGTACGGCGACGGCCACCGTGATCGCCACCGGCGCCGGCACCTATTTCGGTTCGCTGGCGAAAAACGTCACCTGCCACAAGCGCGTGCAGACCAGCTTCGACCGCGGCGTCAACAGCGTCTCCTGGCTGCTGATCCGGTTCATGCTCGTGATGGTGCCGGTGGTGTTCCTGATCAATGGCCTGACGAAGGGAGACTGGTTGTCCGCGGCGACCTTCGCGCTGGCGGTGGCGGTCGGTCTGACGCCGGAGATGCTGCCGATGATCGTGTCCGCGAACCTGGCCAAGGGCGCGATCGCGATGGCGCGGCGCAAGGTGGTCGTCAAGCGGCTCAATTCGGTGCAGAACTTCGGCGCGATGGATGTGCTGTGCACCGACAAGACCGGCACGCTCACGCAGGACAGGATCATCCTCGAGCATCACCTCGACATCCGCGGCAACCGCGACAAGCGCATCCTGCAACTTGCCTGGTTGAACAGTTTTCATCAGAGCGGGCAGAAAAACCTGATGGATATCGCCGTGGTCGAGCACGCCAACGTGCGCGGGGCGCCGGCGAAGCTGCGGCAATACGCGAAGGTGGACGAATTGCCGTTCGACTTCGTCCGCCGCCGGCTGTCCGTGGTGGTCCAGGGACTGGACGACGAGCAACTGATGGTGTCCAAGGGCGCGGTGGAGGAGATGCTGGCGGTGTCGACGCACGTCCAGGACGGCGACACCGTCCATGCGCTGACGGCTGGCGAGCGGGACACGCTGCTCGCCCGTGCCCGGCAGTACAACGAGGAAGGTTACCGCGTGCTGATGGTGGCCACGCGCGAGATCGTGCGCGCGCAGGCGAAATCGCATTATCAGACGGCGGATGAGAAGGATCTCGTGGTACGCGGCTTTCTCACCTTTCTGGATCCGCCCAAGGATTCGGCGGCGCCGGCCATCCGTGCGCTGCACGAGCACGGCGTGACGGTCAAGGTATTGACCGGCGACAACCCGATCGTCACGGCCAAGGTCTGTCGCGACGTCGGACTGGACCCGGGCCGGCCGCTGCTCGGCGGCGAGATCGAATCGATGGACGATGCCCGTCTCGCGGCGGTGATCGAACGCACGACGGTGTTCGCGAAACTCACGCCGCTGCAGAAAGCGCGCGTGGTGAAGGCGTTGCAGGCGAACGGCCACACGGTCGGCTTCCTCGGCGACGGTATCAACGATGCGCCGGCGCTGCGCGATGCCGACGTGGGCATCTCGGTGGATACGGGCGCCGATATCGCAAAGGAAACCGCCGACATCATCCTGCTCGAAAAAAGCCTCATGGTGCTGGAGGAAGGCGTCGTCAAGGGCCGCGAGACCTTCGGCAACATCCTGAAGTATCTGAACATGACGGCCAGCTCGAATTTCGGCAACGTGTTCTCGGTGCTGATCGCGTCGGCCTTCCTGCCCTGGGAGCCGATGCTGGCGGTCCATCTGCTGATCCAGAACCTGATCTACGACATGTCCCAGATGTTCCTGCCGTGGGACCGGATGGATCCCGATTTCGTGAAAAAGCCGCGCAAGTGGGAGGCCGGCAATATCGGGCGCTTCATGGTCTGGCTCGGCCCCACGTCGTCGGTCTTCGACATCACGACGTATGTGCTGCTGTGGACCGTGTTCGGCGCGGGCGCGGCCTTCCATCACGACGGCGGGGGGCAGAGCATCATGCATTCCGGCTGGTTCATCGAAGGGCTCGTGTCGCAGACGCTCGTCGTGCACATGCTGCGCACGCGCAGGATTCCCTTCATCCAGAGCACGGCGTCGCTGCCGGTGCTGCTCGCCACCTCCGTTGCCATCTTCATCGGCTGCTGGCTGCCGTTCTCGCCGTTGGCCGGCGCATTGGGTTTCGTGTCGCTCGACCACCGCTACTGGTTCTGGCTCGTCGCGACGATGGCCGGCTACCTGATGCTGACGCAGCTCGTGAAAACGCTCTACATCCGGCGTTACGGACAATGGTATTGATACGGTTTACGAACATGACAACGAAAAAGCACCTGTTTTGCGGCATTTCCGTCGCCACCGCCGCGACGCTCGCCTCGATCAGCACGCACGTGCGCGCGCAGAGCAGCGTCACGCCATATGGCGAAATCGACACCGGACTCGCGTATGTGAGCAATGTCGGCGGCCACGCCCGGTACCAGACCACCGCCGGGTTGGTCGACGGCAGTTACTGGGGCCTGCGCGGTTCCGAGGATCTGGGCGGCGGCACCCGTGCGATCTTTCAACTGGAGCGCGGATTCTCGATGACGACGGGCGAAGGCGTCAACGATCATCCCTATTATGTCGGTCTGGAGGACGGCGCCTGGGGCACGGTCACGCTCGGCCACCAATACGACTCGCTATACGACTACGTCGCGCCTTTCACGCTGACGGGCGGCCCGGGAGGCACCGCGTTCGCGCATCCGTTCGACAACGACAACGCCAACAATTCGTACCTGGTGCGCAATTCGGTGAAGTACGCGAGCGCCGAGTTCGGCGGGTTCCGCTTCGGCGGCATGTACGGGTTGTCGAACGACGCGGGCCGTTTCGCGAACAATCGCGCATACAGTATGGGTGCGAGCTACCGGAACGGTCCGTTCAGCGCGGGAGCGGCCTATCTGCATGCGGACGGGCGCGGCAATACGGCGAACGGTGCCTATGACAGCGTCACGCTGCCGGGCCGGAACGGCGGCGTCTTCGACGCGAAGGCGCGCGCGCAGGATACGTATGGTGTCGGCGCAAGTTATGCGTTCGGGGATGTCACGCTGGGGGTGGCGTGGTCCCGCTCGCGTTACAGCGGCGTGATGCAGGCGGACGCGGACGCGGACGCCGGCGAGGCGATGCCTTCGGCGAGCTTCAGCAATCACGAGATCAACGGGGTGGTCGAACTGACGCCCGCGGTCTGGCTTGCGGGCATGTATACCTACACCCATGGCACCCACGCACATTGGCACGAAGGCGCGCTGCAGGCAGGCTACCGTTTCTCCAAGCGAACCGATATGTATGTCGCGACGGCGTATCAGCGCGCCGGAGGGAATGCAACCGCGATGATCGGTGGGTTGGAACCCTCGGGAAGTGGCAACCAGTTGCTGATCGCCGTTGGCATGCGGCATCGTTTCTAGGCGCCCGTTCCTTCGACAGGGTCCGGCTCGGCCGGTCCTTCCGGTCTTTCGTGTCGTGCCGCAATGCCGGCCCTTTGCGGTGGGGCCTCTGCATCCTCGTCCACCCTGGCAACGGGGGTGGACGTCACCACGCCGGTGTGTCCGCCAGCAGGGTCCGCGTATAGGCATGCTTTGGCGCGTCGAACACCGCGCTCGTCTCACCGGACTCGACGATGCGTCCGTCCTTGAACACCAGTACCCGGTCGCTGACATGCCGGATGACGCCAAGATCGTGCGAGATGAACAGCAGCGACATCTGCAACCGCGCCTGCAACACGGCCAGTACGTCGAGTACCTGCGCCTGAACATACACGTCCAATGCCGACACCGGCTCGTCGCAGACGATCAGGGCCGGCTCCGGGGCGATGGCGCGAGCAATGGCGACGCGCTGACGTTGGCCGCCGGACAGGGTCGCGGGGCGCCGCGGCAGAAACGCCGCGGTGAGTCCGACCTGTTCCAGCAACGCGACGCTACGCTCACGTCGCTGGCCGGCATCCAGGCGATGGCAATACAGGCTCTGCGCGAGCAGCTCCGCCACGGTGTGCCGCGGATCGAACGAACTCAGGGGATCCTGCGGGATATATTGCAGGCGCGGGCGCAGTGCGTATCGCATCCGCTCGGCCACACCGCGGCCCGCCCAGGCCTGTCCCAGGAACGTCACGTCGCCGGCGTCCGGCGCGAGCAGGCCCAGCACGATATTGCCGCAGGTGGTCTTGCCCGACCCCGACTCGCCAACGATGCCGAGCACTTCACCCCGATGAATGGCGAAAGACACCTCATCGAGCGCCAGGCCGGGCCGTGGCCCCGTCAGCGCCGCGCCGGCATAGCGTTTTACCAGTCCGCGCACCTGCATCACGATTTCATCGCCCGTCGCCACGCGCGTGGGCAACGGGTCGCGGATCACCTCTACCATGCCCGCGGTATCGGAACCGGTCCGCACGAGACGCGCCGAACCCAGCCGGTGCCCGCGCGACTGCGCCGACGGCCGGGCGGCGATGAGTTGCCGGGTATACGGATGCGACGGCGCGCGCAGCACGGCGCGCGTGGTACCGCTGTCGACCACCTCGCCGCGCTGCATCACCAGCACACGGTCCGCGATATCGGCCACCACGCCCAGATCATGGCTGATCAGCAGCAACCCGACGCCCTGTTCGAGCCGCGCGCGCAAAACCGCCAGCACCTGGGCCTGTACCGACGCGTCGAGCGCCGTGGTCGGTTCGTCGGCGATGATCAACGCGGGCGCCGCGGCGATCGCCGCGGCGATCAGCGCACGCTGTCGCAAGCCGCCCGACAATTCATGGGCGTACTGACGCGCCCGACGCGCCGGCTCGGGAATGCCCACGTTCCGCATCACGTCGCGTACCCGGGTGACCTGGTCCGCGCGCGAGCGGGCGAGACGATGGCGGGCGAGCACCTCCCCCACTTCGGCACCGATGCGTCGCAACGGATCGAGCGATACCAGCGCGTCCTGCATCACGAGGCCCGCGAAGGTGCCGCGCATCGACCGCCAATCGCGCGCGGAGAAATCCAGCGCCGAACGCCCGTCGATGTCGAAGCGCCGCGCGTCGATCCGCGCCCCGTCGCCCACGAGTCCCAGCAGGCTGCGGGCGATCACGCTCTTGCCGGAGCCCGATTCGCCGACCAGCGCTACGCACTCCCCGGCCGCGATCCGCAGATCGACACCGTGCACCAGCGGGCGGCCGCCGTTCACACCCGCGAATCCGATCGACAACCCTTCCACGTCCACCAGCCGGCGGCGCGTCTCATGGCCCGTGGCGATCACGGCGGTTGCCGTCGCCGGGGCCGTCGCTGCCGTCGCGGCCGTCGCTGCCGTCGCTCTTCCCCGCACTGCCATACCTTCCTCCTCCGATACCGCCCGCCGCCACGCGTTCATGACCCGGAACCTGCCACCCGGGCGTGACGCAAATGCCGTCCCAGCACCGAAAACGCGACGACGGTCAGGGTGATCGCCAGCCCGGGAAAGACGCTTGGCCACCAGGCCACGCGCAGGACATCGCGTCCCTCGGCGAGCATCGCGCCCCATTCGGGCGTCGGCGGTTGCGGCCCCAGACCCAGAAAACTGAGGCCGGACACCGCGATGATCGCGCTGCCGATATCGATCGTCGCGATAACCGGCACGACGGCAAGCACGTTCGGCAGCACATGCCTGACGAAGGCGCGCGAGCGCGACAGTCCGAAGGTCACCGCGTGCGTGACGTAATCGGCACGACGCACGCCAAGCGTCTCGCCGCGCAGCACGCGGCCGAATTTGGGAATACCGGCGATGCCGACCGCAATGGCGATGTTGACCATCCCCTGCCCCATGAACGTGATCACGAACAGCGACAGCAGCACCGGCGGAAATGCCGACAGCACGTCGAATATCCGCGAGCACGCCTCGTTCGCGAAGCGGCGGGACATCCCCGCGCCGATGCCCAGCGCCGCGCCGGTCACGAGGCTCACCAGCATGCTCGACAGGCCGATCAGCAGCGAATAGCGCGCGCCGTGCACCACCCGGGAAAAGACGTCCCGCCCGATGCGGTCGGTGCCGAACCAGTGCGCGGCGCCGGGCGCCTGCAGCGTTTGCGTGATCTCGCCGTTCAGCGGATCGGCCGACGCGACGACGTGCGGAAAAGCGATCGCGAACCCGAGCAGCAGCAGAAAAACCCCCGACAGCACGACCCCGACGGGCAGCGCGCGCAGCGACCGGACGAGACGGCGCGGTGCGCCTTCATGCGCGATGGCGTGGGAAATGGCATTCATGACGTACGCAGCCTCGGGTCGATCAACAGATGGACGACGTCGAGCAGCGTCGACATCGCCACATGCACGAAGGCGGCGAGCAGGACCACCGCGAGCACCACCGGCACGTCCTGCGACGTCACGGCGTTGAGCGTGATGCTGCCGATGCCCGGGCGGCCGAACATTTTTTCGGTGATGACCGCGCCGCCGAGCAGGCCGCCGATCAACCATCCCCCCAGCGTCAGCACGGGCGGTATTGCGTGGCGCAGCAGATGCGTGAAGCGCAGCGCCAGTTCGGGCACCCCGCGGGCACGGATCGTCACGACGAAGGGTTGCTCCAGCGCCGCCGCCAGCGCCTCGCGCATCACCTGCGACAGCACCCCGGCGGTCGGCAGTGCCAGCGTCACCGCGGGCAGGACCAGCGAACGCCAGCCGTGCGCGCCCGACACCGGGAAAAGATGCCATTCGAAGGAGAACGCGATCAGCAGCAGCATGCCCAGCCAGAACACCGGCGTCGATGCGCACACCAGTTCCAGCATCGCGGCGCACCGGCTCGCCCAGCCGGCGCGCCGCGATGGGGCCTGACTCGCCCGCGCGGTCACGGTCGCGGTCAGCGTGGCGAGGACGAAGGCCAACAGCCCCGCCGCGCCGGCCAGCTGCGCGGTCGGACCGATCTGGCTGCGCAACACCTCGCTTACCGGTTCCTGCATCACGAAGGACGTTCCCAGGTCGCCGTGCGCCAGGCGCCGCAGGAAGTCGCCGTACTGCCAGACCAGACTGCGGTCGAGTCCCCACTGCGCGGCGATCGCCTCGCGCAGCCCCGGATAGGACAGGTCGCCCGCCAGCACGTCCTCGATTTTTCCGGGCAGGGCGTGGATCGCAAAAAAAGTCGCGGTTGCCGCGAGCCACAGGACCAGCAGGCCCGTGAGAAACCGTGCGAGCACACGACGCGTCATGTCAGTGCCCTCCGCCGTCGAGCCATATGTCGTAGGCGCTGGCCGGGCCGTCCAGCTGCGGCTCGAAACCCACGCCGTGCACCCCCGCGCGGCTGGCCAGGTGATAGGCCGGCGCGAACAACGGCACGATGAAGGCCTCGTCCACCGCGCGCTTCTGGATATCGCCCAGCAGGCGGCGGCGTTCCTCCCCCACGGGCAATGCGCGCGCACGATCGATATCGGCGACGATGCGCCTGTCCGGATGCGGCAACGCGTTGTAGAGAAACCCCTTGTCGCCCAGCATGTCCCACAGTTCCATCGCGGTGTCGGACGGATTGTCCGTGTTCGGATAGATCTGCCAGTCGCCGGTCGCCTTCTGACTGTTGAATTCGCCAG
>JBPBQT010000161.1:0-6369 GCA_050955065.1 Janthinobacterium lividum
GGTCGAGCCGAAAGCCGTCAAGGCAGTGCTCGCGGCGCTCGAGGCCGTGGTGCTCGGCGCGGTTCACAAGAAGGGTGCGGGCGAGTTCACGCTGCCTGGTTTGCTGAAGCTGAGCGTCCAGTCGGTTGCCGCGAAGAAAAAGCGCTTTGGGAAAGACCCCTTCACGGGTCAGGACCGCTGGTTCGATGCCAAGCCGGCTTCGGTGCGCATCAAGGCGCGCGCGCTGAAGAAGCTGAAGGACGCCGCGGCGTAACCCTTCGGACCCGGGCTCCACGGGCCCGGGTCACGTCGAGGCGCACGCAGCACCGGCGCTTCCGCATCGCGTACGACGGCCTCGCGCCACCCGCCGGTCATACCCTCGCACGATCGCCCGCCTGACAGGCGCGCACCACCCCACGCACGCCTCCCACATGTCGGCGGCGCGTCGCGCAGCAGACCGTCTTCCCGTCTGACCTTCCCGGTCTTCGCAATGTCCTGCGATCCCGCAGGGTTTCCTCAAGGCAGCGTATTGCCGCCCGTTACACCCAATATCTCGCCGGTGATGCAGCTCGATTCCTGGCACGCCAGCGTCACGTACAGCGGCGCGCATTCCGCGGGCTGACCCGCCCGCTGCATCGGCGTCTCGCTGCCGAACGACGGAATCATCTCGGGCGGCTGGCCGCCGCCGGGCTGCAACGGCGTCCAGATCGGACCCGGCGCCACCGCGTTGACACGGATGCCCTTGGACGCCACCTGCTTCGACAGGGCCTTGATGAAAGCCACGATCGCCGCTTTCGTCGGCGCGTGGCCGAGCAGCGTCGGCGATGGTGGATAGGCCTGAATCGATGCGGTGTTGATGACGGTCGCGCCGGCCGGCAGATGCGGCAGCGCGGCCTTGCACAGCCAGCACATCGCATACACGTTCGTCCTGAAGGTCGCGTCGAATTGCGCGGTCGTGATGTCGGCGATGTCGTGCTGCGCCGTCTGCTTGCCGGCAACATTCGCCAGCACATCCAGCCCCCCAAGTGCCATCCGTGCGTTTTGCACGAGTTCGATACAGACCGCCTCGTCCATCAAATCGCCCGGCAACGCAAGCGCCTTGCGTCCTTCCGCCTCGATCAGCGCGACGACCTCGCGCGCATCCGCTTCTTCCTCGGGAAGATAATTCAACTTTGCATAGCGTACTGGTTCGGTGTGTCGTCGGCACGCATCGATCGATTCCTTTTGTGGCGGGTGTGACACGCGGGGTGGCGTGGCGCCGCCACTCGACGGCAGCGGTGCGGCGCATCCATGGCGAGAGCGCCACGACGTTCCGCAAAAACCGGACCTGCATGGGGACGCGAGCGCTCCCGGCTCGCACCGCGGACCGCATCATGGCTCGGCGCCGGCCCGCTTTGCCGCTTTCCTCCGGCGGCGACAGGGCCTCGACAGCGTCCCGGGCGACGTCGCGCAATGAATCACCGCCAGGCGAAGCAGATGTGGATAGGACATGTTTGTACTGGCTATCATCCAGACTCATCCGATCCGCTAGCTCAGTGATCGGCAGCCCGCGATCAGCGTCCCCCGTCGACCGGCTTTTCCACCACGACCCGACGGGCATCGCGCGCGACGATCTGCATGGGCACGCCGCGCGCGCGCATGAGCTCATAGGTTCCCGGCGACATCAGCGCCAGCGCCTGACGGCGCGCGCGCCACTGCGCGATCCAGCCGTCGATCGTCGGAATCCATCTGGCCGGCTCCGCATGTACGCCGAACGTCAACTCATCGGCGCCGTGCACCATGATCGTCGTGTGCCCCGTATAGAACGGCAAAGTGTGATCGAGCCGATCGACCGCATAAAATGGCGTGTCGGCCGGTTGCCGGGCGAGCGCGGCGTCCACGGCCGGCGCGAGCAGCACCCCGGAACTCTCGCGCCCGAACACCTCGTGCCCGGTCCCGGCGATCGTACCCAGCAGCAGCCAGCCCGCACCGAAGGCGACCATCGACGCCATCATATCGCGCCGGTTCAGCCATAACGCCAGCAGGGTCGCCAGCGCCGCCGCGCCCAACGCGGCCATCACCCAGGGCTGAAATGCCCGGTACAGCGCGTTCGGCGTGTTGTCGCTCCCGAGCTGGGCGAGCCGGCTCGCCGCCACCCCCAGCACCGCCAGCAGGACCAGATACGCCAGCAGCGTGCGACGCCATTGCGCGGGCGTGCGCGTGGCCAGCACGCGGCCCAGCAGCAATGCGACGGCCGGGGCGATCGGCAGGATGTACGACACCAGCTTCGAGTGCGAGACGCTGAAGAATACGAAGATGAAGATCGCCCACACCGCCAGCAGCGCCACCGGTGCGAAGGCCGCCGTGCGGACCGTCGACCCGGGCTTGCGCAGCATGCCGCCCACCAGCGACAACCAGGGCAGAAAACCGATCAGCAGGATGGGCACGAAATAGTACAGCGGCCCGGGCCGATGCTGGTCGGGCGTGAGATAGCGCTGGAACTGCTGAACGACGAAGAAGAAATGGAAGAAATCGGGATTGCGGTCCTGCACCAGCACGAACCACGGCACCGCGATGACGAGAAACACCGGCACGCCGGCGGCGAAATGCAGCCGGCGCCACAATGCCCAGTCGCGCGCGACTACGGTATAGAGGATCAGCGCCGTGCCGGGCAGGATCAGGCCGACGAGCCCCTTGGAGAGCACCGCGAGCGCCATGCCGCCCCAGCACGCGCACATCCAGCCGCGCGCCGACGCGCGACGCAAACCGGGACGTTGCGCGAGCAGCAGCGCGCACATCGTGACCTCCATCCAGAACGACAGGCCCATGTCGAGCGTGTTGAAGTGGCCCAGCAGGTTCCAGTACGGCGAGCTCGCGAGAATCACGGCGGTGGCGATGCCGGTCATGCGATCGAACACGCGCGCGCCGGTGTACCCCGCCACCAGCACTCCGGCGAAACCGGTCAGCGCCGTGTACAGCCGCGCCTGCCATTCGCCGATGCCGAAGCACGCGAACGTCAACGCGTTGGCCCAGGTCTGCAGCGGTGGCTTCTCGAAATACTTGTAGCCGTTGTAGCGCGGCGTGATCCAGTCGCCGGTGACGAACATCTCGCGCGCCATCTCCGCGTACCGCCCTTCGTCGCTGGGCACCAGATGCCGCCAGCCGAGCGGAACGAACCACACCACGGCCAGCGCGAGAATCAACAGGAACAGCGTTCGGGACGACAGCGCGGGACTCGCGGAGCGTGGCGCCGGGGGGCGGCGCGGCCGCAAAGGGGTAGCTTGCATAAATTCGGTCGCCCGCTTCGGTGAAGCGGGGACGAGGTCTCCATGGGACGGTACGGCGCGGCGCGCGTGGCGTGCCCACGCGCAGCGCCATTGTAATGACAAATCCGCCGATGCACGCGATGCGGGCAGGATGCGCCTCGCGCGTGGCGATCCGTCATGCACCGCCGCCGCATTCAGCTCAGACGCGCGACCTTTCTGCCATCCGGGCTGCCGAGGCCCGTACATGCGTTCCAGCCGGTGGTGGCGGCGAAACTGCCGTTGTCGCCCTGCGTGACGGCGTGGCAAACGTGGCCGTTGCGATAGATTTTCGGGCCGAGATGGCCGAGCGGGCGCGCCGCCTGCGCATTGATGCGCGCGATCAGCCCGGCCCACAGGGGCGCCACCGCGCTGGTCCCGCCGATGACGACATGCTCGCCATGAACGATCACCCGATAGCCGGTGGCGGGGTCGCCGACGCCGGCGACATCGGGCACGCCCCGCGCGGCGAGCGCGGCGCGCCGACCGTTTCGATAACGCACGCTCAGGCCTTTCTGCCAGGCAGGCAGCATGAAGACGCTACTGACGCCGCCGCCGCTCGCGCCGGCGGAACCGTCGTTCCATACCGTCTCGCTCTGGATCAGCGCGCCGTCGGCGATCATGCGCGTCGCCCCGCATGCGAGCGAATAGGGACTCGACGCCGGAAAATCGACGTGATCGGCACCGTCGGCGATGCCGTCGGACGAGCCGCCGTCGCCCGACGCGACGCACACCGTGATGCCGAGCGCCGCGGCGGCGGCCAGCGCATCGTCGAACGCGCGCAGGGACTGGGTCGACCAGGCCGCTTCCGGGCTGCCCCAACTGATCGAAATCACCGAGGGGCGCTGGATCCGGTCGTGCACCGCCTGGTTCAACGCGCCCAGGAAGCCCGCGTCGGTATTCGGCGCGAAGTAGACGGCGATGCGCGCGCGGGGCGCGAGCGCGCCGGCCACCTCGATATCCAGCATGACCTCGCCGTCGGCGCTGTAAGGGTCGTCCGACGGGCTGTTCCGGGCCCCGTCGATGCCGACCTCGATCACCTCCGGCGCGGTTACCCCCAGTTCCGCGAAATACGTCTGCAGGTCATGGGCGTCATAGCCGCCGCCCAGTTCGATCACGCCGATGGTCTGCCCGGCGCCGTCGCCTTCCGGAAAGTCGTACAGGCGGGCCAGTTCGGGCGGCGTGAACGACCGCAGCGCAGCCGCCGCCGACGTCGCGCCAACGTTTGAAAAACCGGGCTGGCGGGGACCGTGCCGCAGGCGTGCGCTCGCCTGGGGCCGGTCGTCGAGGCCGAGGACCGCGACCACGACGCCATCGAGTTCCTCGGGCAGCAGGATCGGGCCGACATGACTGCGGTAACGGATGCCGCCGCACGCATAGCGTTGCAGCGTGACGGCGAACGCCACGTTCATCTGCGCGACCGTCCCCGAAAGTCGCAACGTGCGCGCGCAGGCATCCTCGCGCACGATCTGCAGCCGGTGACGGCTCGCGAAACGCCGGACCTTGTCCAGATCGCGCGGATCCGCCGCGAACCGGGTGGCGTAATCTTCGCGCGACAACGGCGCAGCGGCCGTGGCGGCGGCATCGACGGTTGGCCGGGCGAACGCCGTCGGGTCGAGGGCGGCCGTGGCGGCCGCGGTTTCGCCGGCCGTCCCGGTCGCCATCGCCAGATGGTGCGCAAACGCGGCCGCGTCGGGCCGGCGACAGACGACGCTGACGTCGCAGCGGTCCTCCGCGCCCGCCGCGCAGAACCAACGCGCGCCGGCAAGCGGATCGCGTTCGCTGCCGAAAAGGAATCGACGGTTTTCATTTCGCATTACTGAACTCCTTGGCCGATCGTGCGGCGGTGTCGGAAAACCGCGCCGCGCGACCAGCCGCCTGGGTAGAAAAAGCCGGCGGACCCTCCGTTCGCCGGCAGGGCGCGCTGAAACCACTATAGGAGAGGAAAGCCTCGGCCTCATCTGATTTGCGCCCGCCTTCCGCCGGGCGCCGCCGGGGGTACATCGCCGGTCGCGGCCAACGCGCCGGGGACACGCTGTGATACGCTGGCCGCCTGTGACGCATGGTTGCCGCTGTCCGCCCTGCCCGACCGTGCGCCGCCCCTCCTCCCGCTCCCTCTTTCCCGATACGATATGTCCTTCGATACCTTGAACCCGATGCGTGGCACGCACGGCATGGCCGTCGCCCCGCACGGGCTTGCCGCGCAAAGCGCCCTTGCGGTCCTGCGCGACGGCGGCAACGCCGTCGAGGCGATGATCGCCGCCGCCGCGACGATCGCTACCGTCTATCCGCATATGAACAGCATCGGCGGCGATGGCTTCTGGCTGATCGCGCGCCCGGGCGAGGCCCCCGTGGGCATCGAGGCCTGCGGCGCGGCCGCGCTGGGCGCGACGATCGACCGCTATCGGGAACAGGGCCTGACGACGATTCCGGCACGCGGTCCGCTCGCGGCGAACACTGTTGCCGGCACGATCTCGGGATGGCACGCAGCGCAGCAATGGTCGCAGCGCACGCTGGGCGGGCGCCTGCCGCTCTCCCGCCTGCTCGCCGACGCGATCGACTATGCGGCGAACGGCGTTCCGGTCACGGCCAGCCAGGCACGGTGCGTCGCGGCAAAACGCGCGGAACTGCTGCCCGTCGCCGGCTTCGCCGAAGCGTTTCTCGAACAGGGCGAGACGCCGCCGACCGGCGCGCGCTTCGTCGCGCCGCGCCTCGCGGCCACGTTCGAACACCTCGCGCGCGCCGGTCTCGACGATTTCTATCGCGGCGATCTGGCCCGCTCGATCGCCGGCGACCTCGCCGCGCTCGGCAGCCCCGTCGCGCTCGCGGACCTGGAACGGCACCAGGCGCGGCTGCGCACGCCGCTCGCGCTCACGCATTCGCTGGGCACCGTGTACAACATGCCGCCGCCCACCCAGGGGCTGGTGTCGCTGCTGATCCTCGGCATCCTCGACCGCATACTGACGCCGGACATGGATCCCGTGGGCGCGGCCTATGTGCACGCCTGCGTCGAGGCGACCAAGCTCGCGTTCGAGGTCCGCGACGCGCACATCACCGATCCGCTGCACATGACGCTGGACATCGACGCAGCGTTGTCGGCGAGCGCGCT
>JBPBQT010000162.1:0-6066 GCA_050955065.1 Janthinobacterium lividum
GTCAGTGGCAACGGCCCCGGGGCCAGGTCAGCGCCGGCACGCCGCCGCATAGATTCGGATGACTTCGCGCACGCGGTCCTGCAGGATCGCCTGGGCCTGGTTGTCGAGCAACCCGGCGCGAATCGCCTGATACTGGTTCGGCAGGTACTGGCTCAGCAGATTCTCCGGAATGCGCCGTGCGCCCAGGTTCGCCAACAGCCGGCGCGCGGCCGCGTCGACGGTGGCGTCGGCCCAGTAGTACCGCACGCGGTCGCTGTAGCTGAAGGTGCGCAGCAGTCGCGTCTCCTCCGCGTCGCCGTGATAGTACTTCTCCCAGTACACTGGCTTGTCGAGCATCACGCGTTCGACCACCGCCCGCAGTTGCGAGCGTTCGTTCGCGTCGGACAACAGCTGGTCCTCCAGGTCGGCCAGCGCGAACAGCGCCTCGCGCAACGCGAAGCTCACGCCCGGCCCGACCTTGAGGATCTTGAAACCGTCGCGCACCAGCGCCGCGAGCGCGTCCGGCGTCTGGTAGTCGGTCGAGTGGGCCTCGAACACGAGCCCCGGCAATTCGTCGAGCGCCGACTTGAGATCGGTCGCCCGCTCGGGTTGGTAGTCGATGACCTTCGTGTGATCGAACTCGACGCCCGGCTGTACCACCAGCGCGATCACGCGCTCCCACGCCGCGTCGAGTCCGTGTTCGCGCCAGGCGGCGCGATGGACGGCGACGGTCTGCAGCGCCGCCTGCCGGCTCGTCGGCTGCAGCGCGTCGAGTTCCTCGGCGGCGCCGCCGGGCACCGGCACTTCGGTGCCGATCACGTAGACGGGCGCAGCGGGCGGTTTCTCGCGTAGCACCGCCGCTTCGGCGACCGCGCACAGCCGCGCGGCGCGCGCCGCGACGGTGGCGTCCGAGAGCTGCGCCGGGTCGTCCGCGCAGCGCATGCTCGTGTCCAGGTGGATCTTCGTGAAACCCGCCGCGACATACGCGTCGATCAGCGTCTCGGCGCGCTGCATCGCGGCATCTGCCGGCAGCGCCTGCCACGCGTTCGGCCCGAGATGGTCGCCGCCGAGGATCAGGCTCTCGCGCGGCAGGCCGACGTTCGCGGCGATGCCGTGCACGAAGGCGACGAACTCCACCGGGGTCATGCCCGTATAGCCGCCGAACTGGTCGACCTGGTTCGACGTCGATTCGATCAGCAGCGGGGTGCCGTCGGCCAGCGCCTGGCGCATCGCCGCTTCCAGCACCCACGGGTGCGCCGAGCAGATCGAATACAGGCCCGCGAGCCGGTCGGCGGCGGGGTGGTGATGACTCAGGCGTGCAACGAGATCGCTCATGATGGTTTCCGCTATCAAGCCGTTTGTGCAGCGCATTGCGCCATGAAGGTGTCGAGTTCGGCGAAGGTCGCGGTGCCTTCCATCGGTCCCTTCGCGGTCACCGCGCGCGCGCCGCTCGCGCAGGCGTAACGCAGTGCCGTGTCCGTGTCGAGACCCTGCGACCGGCAGGCGATATAGGTCGCGCCGAAGCAGTCGCCCGCGCCGGTCGGGTCGAGCTCCTCCACCGTGAACGCCGGGTGATGCCGCTCGCCCTGCGCGTCGTAGAAACTGCACCCTTCGCTACCCCGTTTGATCACCACCTCCTTGATGCCGCGCTTGAGCATTTCGTCGATCGCACCGCGTTCGGACGTGGCGCTGGCCAGCAGCGTCACCTCGTGCCCGCTGGGCAGGAACACGTCGGTGTAATCGAGAATGAAATCGAGCGCCTCGCGCATTTCCGGAATGCGCAGCATCTCCTTGCGGATGTTCGGATCGAAGCTGATCGTGCCGCCGTTGGCCTTCACGGTCTCGATCGCCTTCTTCATGCCCTCGATGATGCGGAACGAGAACAGCGACGAGCCCATCACGTGGAAGTTCGCGCAACGGGTCAGCAGGTCGTCGCGCAGATTGGCGGCCGACAGATGCGCGGACGCGCTGTTCGCGATGTTGTAGATGAAATCGCGCTCGCCGTCGGCCCGGTAGGTGACGAAGGCGCTGCCGGTGGTGGCTTCCTTGATCACCGCGATGCCCGATACGTCGACGCCGTCGCGGCGCAGGCGCTCGACGTTGAGCACGCCGAAATCGTCGTCGCCGACGCAACCGATCATCGCGCACGGGCTGCCCAGTTTGGCGACCTGGTCGATGAAGATCGCCGGCGCGCCGCTGGCGTACGGTCCGATCAGCGTGCCCGGTTCGCGAAAGCTCTGACCGATCCGCGTGGCCATGATTTCGACGAGGATTTCGCCCATCGTCACGATGGCGCCGTCTTGCAGGGGGAGATTAACCATTGCGCTTCTTCGTTTGAACATCGATGCAGACCGCGACCAGAATCACGATGCCCTTGACGATGAGTTGATAAAAGTAGGGGACGCTCAGCAGGTTCATGCCGTTGTTGATCACGCCGATGATCAGCGCGCCGATCAGGGTGCCGGTGATCGTGCCGTAGCCGCCGGCGAGGCTCGTGCCGCCGAGCACGGCCGCGGCGATCGCGTCGAGTTCATAGCCCATGCCGGTGTTCGGTTGCGCGGAATACAGGCGCGAGGTCATCAGCACGCCGCCGATGCTCGCCAGCAGGCCCGAGATCATGAAGATCATGATGCGCAGCCGGCCGACGTCGATGCCCGCGTAGGCCGCCGCCTCGCGGTTGCCGCCCGCGAGATACGCCTTGCGGCCGAAGACCGTGCGCGACAGGACGAAATGATTGAGCAGCAGCAGGACGGCGAGGATCCAGATCGGCACCGGGATGCCCAGCAGCGCGCCGTTGCCGAGAAAGGCGAACGCATCGCTGTCGACCGAGATCGGCACGCCGTCCGAGGCGATGTAGGCGAAGCCCCGGAACACGCCCATCGTCGCGACGGTGACGATGAAGGACGGAATGCTGAGCAGCGCCGACAGCGAGCCGTTGATCAGGCCGAGCACCAGGCCCGTGCCCAGCGCCGCGAGCACGGCGATTGCCGGCGGGGCGCCGTGCTGCAGCGCGTACGCGCATACCGTGCCGACGAGCGCCATCGTCGCGCCCACCGACAGATCGATGTCGCCGAGCAGCAGCACATAGGTCATGCCGAAGCCGAGGATCGCGATGATCGAGACCTGCATCACGATATTGAGCAGGTTGCCGACCGACAGAAACGTGGGGGACAGCACCGAGAACAGGATGCACAGGCCGATCAGGCCGGCGACGATGCCGCCATAGTGCCGCGCGACGCGCGCCAGCGGGCCTTGCGCGCCGCGGGGGTTTTTCGGGCTGGCCGGCGTGCGGGGCGAGTCGGGCGTGCCGGGCGCGGTGGGGGGGGAATTCATGAGACGGAGGCTCCCGTTGCGTGGGCCATCACGGTTTCCTGCGTGAGGCCCGCCGCGTCGATTTGCTGGACGATGCGCTTTTCGCGCATCACGATGAGTCGGTCGCTCATGGCGAGCGCTTCGGGCAATTCCGAGGACACCAGGATCACGGCGGTGCCGGCGGCGGCCAGTTCCCGGATCACGCTGTAGATCTCGAATTTCGCGCCGACGTCGACGCCGCGCGTGGGCTCGTCGAGGATCAGAAGCCGCGGCTTGAGCGCCAGCCATTTCGAGAAAACCACTTTCTGCTGGTTGCCGCCGCTGAGTTGCCCGACCGCCTGATGGGGGCCCGCGGCGCGGATCTTCATCTGCGCGATCGCCAGGTCGGCCTGCTCGCGCTCGAATTTCCGGCTCAGAATGCCGAAGCGCGACCCCTCCGACATGAAGCTCGCCATGGTGACGTTGTGGGCGATGGAATGCATCAGCACCAGGCCCTGGTGCTTGCGATCCTCGGTCACGAAACCGATGCCGGCGCGAATCGCGTCCCGGGGATGGCGCAACCTGAGCGGCCGGCCGTCCATCGCGATTTCGCCTTGCGCGCGCCGGATGCCGAACAACGCCTGCATGACGTCCGAGCGCCCGGCGCCGATCAGCCCGAAAAATCCGAGCACCTCGCCGGCATGCACGTCGAACGAAATGTCGACGAATTTGCCCGGAACGTTCAGGTGCCGTACGCTCAGCAGCGGTCGCGACGGTGGTTCGAAGGGCCGCTCGCGCCGCGGATAGGCATCGGCCATCTCGCGCCCGACCATCATCGCGATCAGGTCGTGGATCGTCGTCTGCCGTTTGTCGACGGTGGCGATGTAACGGCCGTCGCGCATCACCGAGATGTCGTCCGAGATTCGCATGATCTCGTCCATGCGGTGCGAAATGTAGACCACCGCGCAACCCCGGCAGGTCAGTTTCCCGACGATGTGGAACAGGATGTCGGCCTCGCGATCGGACAGCGAGGACGTGGGTTCGTCCATGATGACCAGCGACGCGGGCTGGCTGAGGGCCTTGGCGATCTCCACCAGCTGACGCTGCGCCATCGACAGGCGCGCGACCGGTTCATGCACGCCGATGTCGATGCCGAGCTCGTCGAGCAGCGCCTGCGCCCGGGCGTAGAGCGCACGAAAATCGACGACGCCGAAACGCCGTGGTTCATGACCGGCGTAGATGTTCTCGGCCACCGCCAGGTTTGCCGCGAGGCTGAGTTCCTGATAGATGGTGGCGATGCCCGCGCGCTTCGCCGCGGCAGGATTGGCGAAGTTCGCGGGCTGACCGTTGAACAGGATCTCGCCGCGCGAGGGCGCGTGCACGCCCGCCAGGATCTTCATCAGCGTCGATTTACCGGCGCCGTTCTCGCCCAGCAGCGTGTGCACCCGCCCCGCGTGGATCGACAGCGAGACGTCCTTGATCGCTTCCACCTGGCCGAAGGACTTGGCGATCGAGCGCAGTTCCAGCAGCGGGATGGCGCGCGGGGCGGCACCGCACGGGACCGCGTCGCGCTCCACCGGGGCGAGGTCCGTCATACTCATTTGGCCGCGGCGTTCAAGTACTGTCCCGGCGCGACCGGCTGCAGCTTCGGCACGGGCTGCTTGTTCGCGACCTTGACGGCGCTGTCGATCGCCAGCTCGCCCATCTTGTCCGGGTATTGCTGGATCACGCCGACGAAGTTCGGATTCTTGTCCACCGCCGCGCGCGCTTCGGGCATGCCGTCGAAGCCGATGATCTTGACATGGTTGCCCGCGGATTTCGCGGCCACCGCCGCCGCCATCGCCGCATCGTCGCCGAAGCCGAAGATGCCGGCCATGTCGGGGTGGGCCTGCAGCATGTTCTGCGCGGCGTTGAGCGCCTCGGCGCGGGTGATGCCGGGTTGGTCGGCGACGATCTGCACGCCCGGACACGTGCCGATCGATTTCCTGAAGCCGGTCACGCGGTCGATCACCGACTGGACGGTCGGATAGTCGATGATGCCGATCTTGCCCTTGCCGCCCAGCACCTTGCACATCAGCTTGCCCGCGTCGATCCCGCCCGCGTAGTTGTCGGTCGCGATATGCGAGGCGACGTCGACGCCCTGCGCGCTGATGTCCACGGTGATGACGGGAATGCCGGCGTGCTGTGCTGCGAGCACCGCGCCCTTGACGCCTTTCGAATCCACCGGCGAGATGACGATCACGTCGACTTTCTTCGTGACGAAGTCCTGCACGTCGGCGATCTGCTTGCTCAGGTCCTGGTTGGCGATGGCGATATCGAGATGCGCATGGTCCTTCTGCGCCTCGCGTTTCATCGCGTTGCCCAGTTCGACATAGAACGGGTGCTGTTGCGTGAGCAGCGACGCGCCGATCGTGATGTCCTTTGCGTGCGCGCCCTGCGCGCCGAGCGCGGTGGCCGCGAGGGCGAGGGTGGCGAGGCGATGGGATGTTGTCATGCTGTCTCCTTGATGGTTTTTAGATATTCGACGGGGTGCGGCGTAATTCCAGTGCGTTCTCGCCGCGGCGAACGATGTCCAGCCCCTGGCTGGCCAGCAGATCGATCGTTCTGGCATCGAAGCCGTCATCGACGATGAGTACGTCGACCCGGTCCGCGTCGCAGATGGGGATGCCGTGGACATCGCCCAGCCGGGGCCGATAGGCGAGCACCACGATCCGTTTGGCCAGGCTGCAGCCTGCGCGCACGAACTCGGCTTCGTCGTCATCGGCGACGGTCGCGCCGCCGCGGGCGTCGATGCCG
>JBPBQT010000163.1:0-5539 GCA_050955065.1 Janthinobacterium lividum
CGCGCTGATCTCGCTCACCAAAAGGCTCACACGGGACACGCTTTCCATGACTTCGGACATCGTTTCCCCCGCGTTTCTGACGGAACCCGCTCCGTGCTCGACGCTCGTCACGTTCTGCGTGATCAAGGACTTGATTTCTTTCGCCGCCTGCGCCGAGCGCTGCGCGAGTTGCCGCACCTCTCCCGCAACGACGGCAAAGCCGCGCCCTTCCTCTCCGGCGCGGGCGGCTTCGACCGCGGCATTCAACGCCAGGATGTTCGTTTGGAAGGCGATGCCGTCGATCACGGCGATGATGTCCGAGACTTTCTGCGACGTGGCGCGAATCTCATCCATCGTTGTGACAACACTCGCCACTGCGTTGCAGCCGCGTTGCGCCACCTCGCTCGCCGACGCCGCGAGCTTCGCCGTGTTCTCGGCGGAAGTCGCGGTGTGGGCGACGTTGCTGGCGATCTCCTCCATCGATGCGGCGGTCTCCTGAAGACTGGTCGCTGCCTCTTCGGTGCGCGTGCTCAGGTCGAGATTCCCATTCGCGACCTCCGAACTGGCGGCCTGAATGGTAGTGGACGCTCGACGGATCTGATCGACCAGTTGCCGCAACTGCTCCTGCATGGTGGCCAGTTCGGAAATCAAACTGCCGTCATGCTTCGTCACGGGAATGATGCTTGAAAGATCGCCCGCGGCGATACTGCGCAGCGCATCCCGTGCATCCGACG
This sequence comes from Janthinobacterium lividum, assembly GCA_050955065.1. Classification (GTDB taxonomy): domain Bacteria; phylum Pseudomonadota; class Gammaproteobacteria; order Burkholderiales; family Burkholderiaceae; genus Robbsia. The sequence goes on from JBPBQT010000163.1 coordinate 714, forward strand.
GTTCTCCACCCAATTCCCGACTGACATTTCGACGCACTGCGAAACCGAGCGCACAGGCCACCCCTATCGCAAGCAAGCCCAGTACGATGGCGATGATGATGACGCTGCGTCCTCGGATTTCCGCTATCTCATGGGAGTCCCGCGCCCGATTCCGCGCCAGTTGACGCTGCGAGACCAACTCCGCACGCAGCTTTCGCCATGCGACCGTTTCATCGTCTTTCAGCAGCAAGGCGGCTGCGCGACTATCGGTTTGCACCTGTGCGAGCACCGTCTGGATGATGTCGTCCCGCGATTTCTTGAGGGCCGAAATGGTCGCGAGCGAAGAAACAATCGTGGGTTCGTCCGCGATCTTGCTCATTTCATCGAAAGACGCCTGGAAGGCAATTTTGGACGCGTCCAGGTTTTTGTAAGCGGCGTGATCCGCTGGATTCAACACGATATTGCGTAGTGCCTGCCCCGACTGAAGGCCCTGGGCATACATCTCGGAAAATCCCTCGGATAATTTCTGCTCCGAGCCCATGTACCGGTCGAAATCGGCTTGGGTTTGATAAAGCCCCCAGATGCCGACCCCCGTGGCAGCGGTGAAAACGGTTGCTGGCGCAACGAAACAGACAAGAAGACGAGTGGAAAAGCGCATAAATTCCTTGTTTCGTGCTTATCGCACATATCGGTCAGTGACGCGTCGACGCGGTAATTGCCGGAGTGCGAAATCCGGAATGTGCGTAGGAAAACGTATTATTATTCTCGGATCGAGCTGCGGTTTCGCTTTTTCCGCTTGGCGGCATACATCGCTTCGCCCGCCTTCTTCAGCAGGTCCGTTGCGCAGAACATGGCGTCCCTCGTGATCCACGCCACGACGCCGACATTGACTGTCGCCCGGCGATAGATGCTTTTTTCTTGAACGATATCGCGGGTCTGCATGACAATTTTTTTCATTTTGGTCTTGCGCAGCGAAAGTTCGGCGACGTCGCCGTGGCGATGCAACGAAATCCGATTTCCTGTTACCTACAGGGTTACGGCTTCCGGACCGACAACTTTAGAGTAAACACTTGCCTGTGGAATAGGCATGCATACCGTGAAGCAGCGCGCGTTCACGGTAGGGGGGAGGAGAGTCTGATGGCGTCTTCGCCTTCGCCATCGATGGAAGGCGAGGCTTTCTGGAGAGAGGACGCGATCAGCGGCGCGGGCCGGTGGGAACGTTCGTCAGGTTGACGAAGCGCGATCGGGCGCCGCCCGTCGCGGCGCGACGCCCGCCGGCCCTTCACGCCCGCGGCACCGCCGCGTGGCGATGTCCATCGCGCGGCCACGTTCGCGCGGTTGCTCGATCATCACATCATGCCGGCGTGGGCACGAACTCGCGCAGCTTCGCGCGCAGGCGCGTCACCGCCTGGCTGTGCAGCTGGCAGACCCGCGATTCGCTGACGTCCATCACCGCGCCGATTTCGCGCAGGTTCAGGCCCTGTTCGTAATACAGGCTCAGTAGCAGCTTCTCGCGATCCGGCAGGCGGTCGATCGCGCCGATCAGCGCCTCGCGAAACGCTCCTTCCATCAACGCTGCCAACGGGTCCGAGCGGTCCACGCAGTGGCGGTCGAGGAAGGACTCGTCGCCGCCCTCGCGTTCGAAGTCCTCGTAATAGAACAACTGGCTGCCATGCAGTTCCTGCAGCATGTCCTGGTATTCGCCCAGCGGCAATTCCAGGTGGGCGGCGATCTCCGACTCGCTCGGCGAGCGTCCCACGCGCTGCTCGACCTCGTGCACCGCGCGCTCGACCTGCCGCGACGAGCGTCGCAGACTGCGCGGCAGCCAGTCGTTGTCGCGCAACTGGTCGAGGATCGCGCCGCGGATCCGCTGGCTCGCATAGGTTTCGAACTGCGCGCCCAATTCTCCCTTGTAGCGGTTCGCCGCGTCGAGCAGGCCGATCATCCCGGCCTGGATCAGGTCGTCGAGCTCGACGCTCGACGGCAGCTTCGCCACGATATGCAGCGCGATGCGCCGCACCAGCGGTGCGTAGCGGGTAGCCAGATCTTTTTGCGTCATCTTTCCGTCTGCTGTGTACATCGTGGGGTCCTCTCAGACGGCGTGCGCGGGATTGCCTTGTCGCGACAAGGCTTTTTCATATAAAGGGAACGTGGTGCCCCTGCTCTTTTGACGGTCCATCGCATCACTCGCTTCATGCTGCAGTTCACGGCTCCGGTTGCCCGCCAGGAGACTGTCGGCGTCGATCATCGCGGACGGGCGCAGGCCCAGCCGCTCGGTGACCGTTTCCGCGGTCACGGCCGCGGCGCGCGCGGCGATCGGCCGCCAGGGCCAGTGCAGCATGTCCGCGGCGATGCGGCGGTAGTCGATCGCCGCCGGCGCCGCCGGAAACGCCGACACCACGCTCACGCCCAGCGCCGCCGCGCGGGCGATGCGCTCCCGGTCGCGCGAGATCACGCCGGCCGGTGTGAGCGACACGCCCAGGTAGCGCGTCGCCACGCCGGAGAGATTCTGATACGCGTTCTGCGCGTCGATCGGCTGCGCGACGCGGTTGAAAAGCAGGCGGAACTGCTGGTTCGCATGCGACAGGTGCAGCCGCTTGATCAGCGCATACGCGCTGGGCAGCGACGCCGCGTCGGCATCCAGGACGACGAGCAGATCGTGCGCCAGCGCGGCCAGCGGCGAGAAAGAACCGTCCTCGCCGATGCGCGCGTCGATCAGCACCAGATCGGCGCCGCCGTCGAGCGCGGCCAGCTGTTCCTCGCCCGGCACCCGCGCGAGCGATCCGCGCGGCGCGGCCAGCACGGCGGCGCCGTTGCCCTCGTCGAGCGAGAAGAACGCGCTTTCGAGCGAGATGCGTCCGGCGACGACGTCGGCGAGCGTCGCCTGATCCGCCGCGGGCGTCGCGTGCTCGTCGATCACCAGCGCGCGCTTGCCGTGGTGGCAGAGCGCCGCCGCGAGATTGATCGCGGCGGTGGTGGCACCGGCGCCCTGCTTCGCGCCCAGCATCGCCACGACCCGCAACGGCCGCCGGGCCAGCAGGCGACGCAGTCCTTCTGCCTGATCGGTCACGAACTTATCCAAGATGCACCTCAGCGGATTGAGCGGTCATTGCGGACGACGCGATGTGCGTGTCGCCGCCAAACATCAGCGCGATATCGTCTTCGTCGGGCTGGAAGGGCGAGGCCTGCTGCCGTTCGCTGAACGCGTTCTCGATCAGGAAACCGCGGCGCGCGACGCGCAGGTCTTCCGGCACCTTCTGGCCGTTGGACACGTAGTGCACCGGCAGGCGGTGGCGCATCACCGTGTCGAGCGCCGCGCCGATGCCGTTCGATTCGTCGACCTTCGTGATGATGCAGCCGCTCAGGCTCTCGCCCTGCGCTTCGTTCTGCGCACCGTAGGCGCGGACCACTTCGTTCAGCGTGTCGCCGTGGCTGGTGGCGTTCAGCAGCAGCAGGCGCTTCACCGGCAGATGCGTGCGGCACAGCATCGAGACCTGCTCGGACACCGCGCGGTCGCGCTGGCTCATGCCGATCGTGTCGATCAGGACCATGTGCTTGTTGCGCAGTTCGGAGAGCACCAGCGACAGGTCGGCGGCGTCCTTCACCGCGTGCACCGCGACGCCGAGGATCCGGCCGTAGATGCGCAGCTGTTCGTGCGCGCCGATCCGGTAGGAGTCCGTGGTCAGCAGCGCGACGCGGTCGGCGCCGTGGCGCATGACCGCGCGCGCCGCGAGCTTCGCGGTGGTGGTCGTCTTGCCCACGCCGGTCGGGCCCATCAGCGCGAACACGCCGCCGTGCTCCATCAGCGAATCCTCGTTGTCCAGCACCGGCAGGTTGCGCTCGAAGGTCGCCTTGACCCAGGCCATGCCCTGCTCCGGATTGTCGACCGACGGCATCTTCGCGAGCAGCAGGCGCACCAGCTGCGCGGAGAAGCCGCAGGCCAGCAGCTTGCGCGTCATCGCGATGCGCATCGGATCGCGACGCTCGCGCTCGACCTCGCCGAGGGCCGCGAGCTGCTCGCCGAGCGTGCCGCACAGCGTGCGCATTTCGGAGAGCACTTCACCGGCGACGGCGCGCGGGCTGGCGGGCGCCGGCGTCTCGGGCTGCACGACGGTCTTTTCCACTTCCGCCGGAATCGGCGCGCTCGCCAGATCGAGCGCCGGGACGTCGGCGGCGGTGAAGGCGGCAACCGGTTCGACCGGCGCGGCGACTTCGACCGGCGCAGCCGCTTCGGCCGTGGCAACCGGGCCGGCGGCAACCGGCGCAGCCACGACCGGCCCCGGCGCGCTGGCGGCACCGACGAAAGGCAGCGTCAGGCCCACCGGGGTCATGCCGGCATTCGTCCTGACCCGCGTCTGCGAACCGTACGACGAGGGGGCGAAGCTTGGGGCGGTGTTTTCCACGTCGGCGGCTCCAGTGCGCGATTCGGCGCTGCGCTGCCCGTCCGCCGACTCCGGCAACGTTGCAGCAGGGGAAACGACAGGCGATGCGACCTGCGGTGCGGGGGCGGCGACCGCGACGACCGGCGCGGCGACCGGCGTGGCGACATGGGCTTCGACCGGCGCTTGCGGCGCTTGCGGCGCTTGCAGCGCTTGCGGCGCTTGCGGCGCTTGCGACACTTGCGGTGCTGCGGATACTTCCGGCACGTCCGATACTTCCGACGCCACCGGAGCGACCGACGCCACCGGGGCCGGCGTCGGCGCGGCCGTCCGGGCCGGCAGCGGTTCTTCCTGATCCGCGCCGGGATGCGTGACGACCGGGCCCGTCGTCGAACCGAGGCCACGGGCCGCGGCCAGCGCCGGCGTCATTCCGCCATCGCGGCGCGTTTCACGGGTTTCCCTCGGCAC
>JBPBQT010000164.1:0-5473 GCA_050955065.1 Janthinobacterium lividum
AGCGGCGCGTCGGCGGAAGGCAGCTCGCGCTCGGCATCCCGCAGGCGCTCGATCACCGCGTCGAGCGTGCGCAAGCCGGGCCAGCACGTACCGTCCGGTCCGCGCCGCTCGTAGAAGCCCACGTACGCGGCATCCCACATGGCGCCTTCCATCATGTGGCAATGGCCCTCGACCAGTCCCGGCATCAATACCTTGTCCCGGAACCGGTCGTCCGGCGCCGCGTCGCTCCACTGGCGCATGTCCTCCCGGTCGCCCACCGAGAGAATCCTGCCGTCCCGTATGGCGACGTGGGTCGCCGTCGGCTGGCCCGGATTCATGGTCAGGATATGGCGGGCACTGAAGATACACACCGGCGTGTCGCCGTCGTGGCGCGCGCCCTTCACGTTCGTGCTGTCGATGGGAGGCATGTCTTTTCCGGATCGGCCGCGGGACCGGCGGCGGGCGGCGCGAAGGCGTCGCGCCGCACCGCGCCGCCTGTTACGAAACGGCGGGAACGCGACTGCGCCGCACGCCGAGATGGACGATCGCCAGGCCCGCGAGATTGGCGAGCAGGCACAGCAGGCCGAGATTCACGCCCCCCAGGTCCGGGTTCGCGATATACAACGCGACGGCCAGGCACTCCCCGATCACGATGCCGGTCGCGACGGCGACGGCACGCACGCGCAGACCCAGAATGATGATCATCACGCCCGGGAAAAACTGCGTGACGCCGTAGTACGTCATGTTGATCAGCGTCAGCATGAGTTTGGGCGTGACCAGCGTCATGGCGATGGACAGCAGCAGATACAGGACGATGACCAGTTTGGCGCCCGTCTTCTGTTTCGACTCCGGCATGGCGGGCAGGATGTTGCGCGTGACCATCGGACCGATCGCCAGACAGATGCCCGCCAATACCAGGAGGCCCGACAGGGACGCGCCCGCGGCGACGAGACCCAGCAGCGGCGCCGGCAGCAGCCGCACCGCCGCGGCGAAAAACGCCTCGTTGGGCGAGCTCAGATGCAGGTTCTGGGAGATGGCGTAATACGATGCGACCACCAGAAACGGATACATGAGCATGTAGAGCGGCATGACGATCTGGGTTTTGCGGATCGTCTGGGTGTTCCTGGCCGTGAAGAAATTCTGGACGGCGAACGGCATCACGTAAAAGCCGAGCGATTGAAACAGCATCGTGCTCATCGAGAACGTCAATTGCGTGTTGGTCATCTGGTTGCTGACCTGCCGACCGGCCATTTCGAACACCGGCGCCACGCCGACCTTCCAGGCCACGGCGACCCCCGTCACGACGATCGCCGCCACCATCAGGATGTCTTTCAGCACCGCGATGTAGGCGGATGCGCGCACGCCGGCGATCGCGATATAGACGAACGCGATCGCCCCCGCGATGACGATCAGCACCATCGGATTCAGGTCCCAGCCCAGTCCCTTGAGCGCCGCGACCAGGCCGGTGAACTGCAGCTGGCCCCACGGCAGCAGGAACAGAATGGCCGTCACGGCGACGATCCGCTCCAGGTAAGGCACGGAAAAATAGCCCTTGAACAGATCCGGCAACGTGATGGCGTTGTAGCGCCGGCCCGCCTCCCAGATCTTCGGCCCGATGAAATACCCGAGCGGATAGGCCAGCAGGATATAGCCGAGAAACCACACGCCATAGGTCGGCCCCTTGGCGTAGATCCCGCCGGGAAAGCCGACCATCGTGCCGATGCTGTAGATCTCGCCCGCCGAGAGGAAGAACACCAGCGCCATGCCGAACTGCCGGGACGCGACGAAGAAGTCGTGGACGCTCTGATTCCCGCTCCCCTGTCTTGCCCGGAGGGCGAGGTACAGGGACAGCGCGATGAACGCGATGAAAACGGTGCTTGCCATGGAATCATCCCTCCGGGTTCAAAGCGATGGCCGATCGGTCGGCCGGATGTCGTCCTCGTCGCGCAGGTTGCGATCGAAGCAGTACCAACAGATGCCAAGGCACACCGACGTCAGCACGAACCACGAAAAGATCCACGCGTAGATGAAAGGAATGCCCCATACCGCCCGATCGACCTTCGCGACCCACGGCAGCATGCCGATCACGGCGACATACGGAATACCGATGCCAATCAGAAATTTCAGCATATGTTTCCTCCAGGGAAGTCGACGGGGTGCGGCCAGTATCCCCGCGCAAAAAAACCGGGCAATAGGGCCAGCCGGAAATAATGGTGGTGCCAGTATGAAGCGGGCTCAGGAACACAGGGCGGCCATACCCGAAGCGGTGAGCGGCAGACACACCAGGCGATCCATCCAGACGGCGGGCAGGGTGCGGGCGACGCGTTCGCCCAGCACGACGCCGCCGGCGAAAGCGGGGACCCGCCATGCCGCCGTGACCAGACTGGACATCGTGGCGGTGTGCTCGCGAAGGATGATCACCGTGGACGCGCAGAACAATAGGGCGAAGTACCCCAGTAGATTCCCGCGTACGCCGGAACCGGTGCCGCGCCACCGGTCGCGCCATCATCGGGCGTTTTTTGGCACCCGTACAATGCCACCGGAACGTTTCGATGGTGCCAGCATGCCCGGCGACGGAAATTCGAGAGGGCACCTTTTGATGTGGCGGCAATTGCTGCCCACGCTCGTGCGCGACGGGACGCCGCTGCAGGTGCAATTGCGCACGGCACTGGTCGACGCCATACTGGATGGCCGGCTGAACCCGGGTTTGCGTCTGCCCTCGGGACGCGCGCTGGCCGTCCTGGTCGGCGTCGCGCGCAACACCGCGGTGCTCGTCTATGAACGGCTGGTCGCGGATGGCTTCGTCGAAGCGCGGCCGCGCGACGGCTTCTTCATCCGCGAGAACATCACGCGCGAGAGCGTGCGATCGGTCAGGACGCCGGAACTGCCCGGCACCCCGGACTGGAACGCCCGCCTGGTCGCGGACACGACGCGCGCGCGGTGGCTCGATCGTCCCGCCGGGTGGCAGGCCCTGCGCTATCCCTTCGTCTTCGGACAATTCGACGCCAGCCTGTTTCCGTTGGCGGAATGGCGGGAGTGCAGCCGTCAGGCCCTCGACGTGATGGCGGTCCGCAACTGGGGGCAGGACGGCGACACCGGGGCGGCCGCGCAACTCGTCGACCAGTTGATCCGGCGCGTGCTGCCGCGCCGCGGCATCGTCGCCACCGCCGACCAGGTGGTGCTGACGATGGGCACGCAGCACGGCCTGTACTTGCTGTCCTCGCTCTTCGGCCGCCCCGACGCCGTCTTCGGGATCGAGAATCCCGGTTACATGGACGCCCGGAACATCTTCGCGCGCAACGGCGTGCAGCTGGCGGCGCTGGACGTCGACGCGGAAGGGCTGGTGCCCGGCGACGCGCTGGCGCGATGCGACTACGTCTACTGCACGCCCAGCCACCAGTGTCCCACCGGCGTGACGATGAGCACGGCGCGCCGCCTGGCCCTGCTGGCGCACGCGGCGCTGCACGACCAGGTCATCATCGAGGACGATTACGATCCGGAGACGCAGTACGTGGGCGCACCGCTGCCCGCGTTGAAGGCCATCGACAACTGCGACCGCGTCGTCTACGTCAGCAGTCTCTCGAAATTACTCGCGCCGGGCCTGCGGATCGGCTACATCGTCGCGCCGGCGCCGGTCTGCGAGCGCCTGCGCGCGCTGCGGCGCCTGACGATCCGCAGCGTGCCCGGCAACAACCAGATGGCCGCCGCGTTGTTCATCCGCCTGGGGCACTACGACCGGCTGCTCCAGCGCACCCGCGCCTTGCTGGGTGAACGCGCCCGCGCCGTGACGGAGGCGTTGCGGCGTCACTTTCCGGATGCCGTCTTCGACGCGCCGACGGGCGGGGCGTCGGTGTGGCTCGCGTTGCCGGGCCGGCTGGACGCCGCCACGCTGCGCGAGGCGTGCCTGTCGCAGGGCATCCTGCTGGACCCGGGCGATCCCTTTTTTTTCGAACCCCTGCCGAGCCCTCATGTCAGGCTGGGATTCTCGTCGATTCCCCTGGCGCACATCGAGCCGGGCATCCGCCTGATGGCAGGAATCGCCGCGTCGTTGCCGCCCACCACAGGATCGCCACGAAGCGCCGATCCGGCGCCTGCCTGAACGACGCGAGCCGGGGCACCGCCGGATTCGTCCGCATCCTCCCGGAATTCACCCTGCTGGCACCATCGCCGCATGGCGCTGGCACTCGGACGCCGAAATTGTTCGAGGCAAGATGGGACCATTCTGGAGGATCCCCCCGTGGCGACCATCGACTCGACGACGTTTGCTGAACCGCCCGCCGCAAGTACTCCCTACGACCCGCTGTACGATCCGCTCGTGAGCAGGAAGCCCGGTTACCGCATGGCGTACGCACCCACCTACTGGGTGGCCACGGCGGGTCCCCCGCCGGAAGACGACGGTCCCGTCCAGGGCGACATCGACGCGGACGTCGTGATCGTGGGAGCAGGCTTCACGGGCCTGTCCACGGCGCTGTTCCTGGCCCGCGAGCACGGCATCCGCGCCGTGGTGCTGGAGGCCAATCGCGCCGCATGGGGCTGCACGAGCCGCAATGGCGGACAGGGGCAGAACGCCAGCGGCCGTCTCTACCGGTCGCAATGGATCGCGCGCTGGGGCAAGGAAATCGCGCTGCGCCTGGACGCGGAAATCCGCGAAGGGTTCGAGACGTTCAAATCGCTGGTCGCGGAATTTCCCTGCGACGCGCAACCGGGCGGCCATCTCTATATCGCGCATCGCGCACGGAAGATGGACTTCCTGCGGCACGAGGCCCAGGTCATGCGCGACGTGTTCGGGTACGACACGCGCATGCTGGGCCGCGACGAGGTATGCCGGGATTACGTGGACGATCGGGAAAGCCATGGCGCGCTGCTGGAACCCGACGGGATCGGCGTGCATCCGTTGAAGCTCGCTTTCGGGTATCTGCGCGAGGCGCGGTCCCTGGGCGTCAGGGTGTTTCCGGGTTCGCCCGTCCAGCATGTCGAGACCCGCGATGGCCTCCATTACCTGCGCACGCCCGGCGGCGTCGTCCGGGCCCGCACCGTCGCCTTCGCCACGGGCGGCTACACGCGCAACGACATGCATGCGGCGCTACAGGCGAAGATCATGCCGATCCTGTCGAATTCGCTGGTGACGCGCCCATTGACGGACGACGAGATCGTCGCGACGGGTTTTCGCAGTCGTCTCGTCATCACCGACACACGCACGCTTCGCTACTATTACCGGTTGCTGCCGGACAACCGCCTGCAGATCGGCAGCCGCAGCGCGATCACCGGCGCCGACGCGGACCATCCCCGGCACCTCGCCGTGCTGACCGAGGGGCTGTATCGCAAATTTCCGAGTCTGCGCGGCATCGATGTGGATTTCTCCTGGTGGGGCTGGGTCGACGTCAGCCACGACATGATGCCGCGCATCGTGCAGCCGGATCCCCGTCAAAGCGTGTATTACGCCGTCGGGTATGGCGGCAATGGCGTCGCGTTTTCCGCGCACGCCGGACGGCGC
>JBPBQT010000165.1:0-5273 GCA_050955065.1 Janthinobacterium lividum
GGTCAAGGCCGCGGTGGACCTGCCGATCCAAGGGCAATGCGAACCGCCGGACCACGACGTCTGGTTCGAGCGGATGCGCGCCGCCGGCATCGACGCGCTGGGCATGCACCTGGAGGCCGTGACGCCGGCGGTGCGCCAGCGCATCATGCCCGGCAAGGCGAGCGTGCCGATCGAACGCTACATGGACGCGTTCGCCGCGGCGGTCGCGGTGTTCGGCCGCGGCCAGGTCAGCACCTATATCCTCGCCGGACTGGGCGACACGGCCGAGGCGATCCTCGCGATGAGCGAGCGGTTGATCGCGCTGGGCGTCTATCCCTTTGTCGTCCCCTTCGTGCCGATCTCGGGTACGCCGCTCGAAGACCATCCGGCGCCCGCGCCGGCCTTCATGCGCGGTCTCTACGCGCCGCTGTCAGCGATGCTGTCGGCGGCCGGCCTGTCGTCGCGGGACATCAAGGCGGGCTGCGGCAAGTGCGGTGCCTGCTCGTCGCTGGCCGCGTTCGAGACCCGGGTGCCGGCATGACGGCCCGCCTGCCCGCCGCGCTGTCCACCGACGTGGTCACGCTCGCTGCGCTGGCCCGGCAGGTGCGCGACGCGCGCGGCGTCGCGCACAAACGCGATATCGCCGACGTGGTTGAACGGTTGGGTCGGTCGGGCGCTGGGGGAATGGCGGGAGCGGGGCTGCCCGAGGGGACGCAGGATACTGGCGGTTTTGACGGCAGCGCCATCGCGCCGGCCGTTCCGATCGGCGACGATTGCGCGGCCTGGGCCGATGGCGACGGCTTCCTGCTGTTCGCCATCGAAGGCTTCGTCAATGCCTTCGTCGAGGCCGAGCCGCGTTTCGCCGGTTATTGCGGCGTGATGGTCAATGTCAGCGACATCTACGCGATGGGCGGGCGTCCGATCGCCGTGGTGGATGCGCTGTGGAGCCGGCCGGGCAGCGCGGCGACGCCGATCCTCGACGGCCTCGTCCAGGCCGCGCGCGTCTACGGCGTGCCGATCGTCGGGGGACACAGCAACCGCCAGTGCGACCGCGAGCAGCTGTCGGTCGCCATCCTGGGCCGCGCGACGCACTTGCTGAGCAGCTTCGCGGCGCGCCCGGGCGAGCATCTGGTCGCGGTCATCGATCTGCGCGGCGGTTTCCACGAACCGTTTCCGTACTGGGACGCGAGCAGCGGCGCGCCCGCCGCGCGCCTGCGCGCCGATCTCGATATCCTGCCGCAACTGGCCGAATCCGGCCTGTGCCGCGCGGCGAAGGACATCAGCATGGCGGGGATCGTCGGTACCGCGCTGATGTTCGCCGAGTGTTCCGGCTGCGGTCTCGCGATCGACGTCGACGCGATACCGCGCCCCGCGACGGTGCCGCTCGCGCGCTGGCTCGATATCTTCCCAAGCTACGGTTTTCTGCTGGCGGTGGACGACGTGGCGTTGCCGGCGGTGCTGGCCGCGTTCGCGCAACGCGAACTCGCGGTCGCCGCGATCGGCTGTTTCGATGCGAGCCGGGTGGTGCGTCTGCGTGCCGGGGACGCGGGCGATGCCACTGCCGCCGTTGAGGCGGTTGCCGCTGCCGATGCCGAAGCGATGGTCTGGGATTTCGCGCGGGAAGCGCTGATCGGTTGCGGGCCGCGCGAGGCCGGACGATGACGACGCGACCGTTGCGGATCTGCCTGCTGACGCATTCGACGCTGCCGCGCGGTGGCGTCGTGCACGCGCTCGAACTGGGCGACGCGCTCGCCGACGCGGGTCAGCACGTCAGCCTGTGCGCGCCGGACGCGGACCGCGCCGGCCTGTTCCGCGCCCCGCGCGCCGCGCGCTGCCGTTTCGTCACGGTGCCGGCCACGCCGGTGGACGGTCCGCTGCCCGCGCTCGTCGAGCAGCGGATCGCCGACTGGTTGCGGTATTTCGACACGACGCCGGGGGCGCTGGATCACGACATCTTCCACGCGCAGGATTCGATCAGCGCGAACGCGCTCGCGACCCTCGTCGAGCGCGGCCGGATCCGTGCCTACATGCGCACCGTCCATCACCTGGATCGCTTCGCCGATGCCCGGCTCGACGCCTGGCAGACGCGCGGTGTCGCCGCCGCCGGCCAGGTGCTGTGCGTGAGCGACGGCTGGCGGGATACGCTCGGGCGCGAGCACGGCATCGCCGCCCGGGTGGTCGGCAATGGCGTGGACCGACGCCGCTTCTCGCCCGTGGCGACCGACGAGGATGCGGTGCTCGCGCGGCGCCTCGGCATGGGCGGCCCGGGCGAGGAGCCCCGGTTGCTGTCGGTCGGCGGGGTGGAAGCGCGCAAGAACACGCTGAATGCGCTGGCGGCCTTCGTGCGCGTGCGCGAGCACTGGCCGCGGGCGCGGTGGTGGATCGCGGGCGGGGCCAGCCTGCTCGACCACGGCGCCTACGCGGCGCGTTTTCGCGCCGCCGTCGCGGCGGCCGGCCTAACGCTCGGGCCCGACGCGCCGATCGTGCCGCTGGGCCGCGTCGACGATGCGGCGATGCCGGCGTTGTTCCGGCTGGCCGACGCGATGTTGTTCCCGTCGCTGACGGAGGGGTTCGGTCTGGTGGTGCTCGAGGCGCTTGCCAGCGGCACGCCGACGGTGGTCTCGCGGATCGCGCCGTTCACCGAATATCTCGACGACGCGGCGGTCGAGTGGGCGGTGCCCGAGGACGCGGCATCGATCGCCGCGGCGCTCGGGCGCGCGCTCGACGCCCCGCCGGCCCGCGCCGCGGCGCGCCGCACGGCCGGCTTCGCGGTCTGCGCGCGCTACGGCTGGCCGCGTTCCGCCCGCGCGCATCTGCAGTTGTATCGTGCGTTTCGCGCCGCGCCGCCCGGCGGGGAGGTCCGCGACGCCCCTTCCGACAGTGACGATCCTTTTAGGGAAATCCTCCATGCCTGAAATGCTGTTTCGCGTGCGCTGGCCCGATGCCTCGGTCAGCGAGTGCTATTCCCCGTCGCTGGTGATCAAGGAACATCTCGCCGTCGGCGAGTGCTATCCGCTCCCGGTGTTCGTCGAAAAATCACGTACCGCGCTGACGATCGCCAGCGACCGCGTGCGCGCCAAGTACGGCTTCGCCTGTTCCGCCGCGGCGGACCAGATGGCGCAGATCGATGCGCAGGCGGCGCGCTTTCACGCGCAGCCGGACGCGGTCGTCACCGTCGAGGCCTTTCTCTAACTCTTGCGTCGGCCGCGTACGTCAAGCGGCGCCGTCTTTCTCCGGAACGTATCGCCATGCCGCTTTCCACTGCCGCCGCGTTCGCGCGGCCATCGTACCCGGTCGTCGTCATCGGCGCCGGTCAGGCGGGTTTGTCGATCAGCTATCTGCTCAAGGAGCGGGATATCGCGCATCTGGTGATCGAACGCGAGCGCGTCGCTTTCGCCTGGCGCGAGCAGCGCTGGGACAGTTTCTGTCTGGTCACCCCGAACTGGCAATGCACATTGCCCGGTTTCCCCTACGATGGCGACGATCCCGAAGGCTTCATGAAAAAGGACGAGATCGTCGGCTACCTCGAACGCTACCGGGCGCACTTCGACCCGCCGGTCGTCGAAGGCGTGACGGTGCGGGAGGTACGGGAGGTACGGGCGAACGTCGCGGCGGTGGGCGTGGAGCAGGATTCGGCGGCCGGCGATCCGGGGGCCGGCCATCCGGGGGCAGGCCATCCGGGGACCGGCCATCCGGGGGCCGGCCGTTATATCGTCGACACGTCGCATGGCGCCATCGTCACGGACCAGATCGTCGTCGCCACTGGCGGCTATCACGAGGCGGTCCTCCCGGCGATGGCGCGCGCGTTGCCGGCGTCGATCACGCAGGTGCACTCGATCGACTATCGCAATCCCGCTGCGTTGCCGCCTGGCGAGGTGCTCGTCGTCGGCACCGGGCAGTCCGGCTGTCAGCTTGCCGAGGACCTGCATCTCGCCGGGCGGACCGTGCATCTGTGCGTGGGCGATGCGCCGCGCGTCGCGCGGCGCTATCGCGGCAAGGACGTGGTCGCCTGGCTTGACGAAATGGGCTATTACGATCTGCCGGTCGATCGACATCCGCTCGGCGTCGGGGTCCGCGACAAGACCAACCACTACGTGACCGGCCGCGACGGTGGGCACGACATCGACCTGCGCCAGTTCGCCCGCGAGGGGATGCGGCTGTACGGCCGACTGGAAGCGATCCGCGACGGCGTGGCGCAGTTCGACGCGCGCCTGAGCGCCTGTCTCGACGGCGCCGACGCCGTTTCCGAGAGCATCAAGACCAGCATCGACGCCTTTATCGCGCAACACGGCATCGCCGCCCCCGACGAGGCGCGCTACGTTCCGGTCTGGGAACCTGGCGCGCCGGTGCGCGCGCTCGACCTGGCCGACAGCGGCATCACCTCGGTGGTCTGGTGCGTGGGCTTTCGCAGCGACTACGGCTGGCTGAAGCTGCCGATCTTCGACGCGCGCGGCTATCCCCGCCATGCGCGCGGCGTGACGCCGGCCGCGGGCCTGTATTTCCTCGGTCTGCCCTGGCAGTACAGTTGGGGTTCCGGCCGGTTTTCCGGTGTCGCACGCGACGCGCGGCACCTGCTCGACGCCATCGCCGGGGTGGTGACCTCATGCTGATCGAGCCCGTCGTCGACTATGTCCATACCGAGTTTCGCGTCAAGTTCGCGTTGGGGCGATGGGAGCGTGACCAGGCGTTTCAGTTGCGCCGCAGGGTGTTCTGCGTCGAGCAGGCGCTGTTCGACGACATCGACGGCATGGGCGATCGGGATGCGATCGACGCGCGCGCGACGCCGATCGTCGCCTTCGCCTGCATGGCGGGCATGCCCGAGCAGATCGCCGGCACGGTGCGAATCGACGAGCGCGAGCCGGGCGTGTGGCACGGTTCGCGGCTGGCGATCCATCCGGCGTTTCGCGGCCACGCCGGGCTGGCCGCAGCGCTGATCCGGCTCGCGGTCACGAGCGCGCATGCGCGCGGCTGCACGCTGTTCCTCGCCCAGGTGCAGAGCCAGAACGTCCGCCTGTTCCGACGGCTGCACTGGCGCACCCTCAGCGAGATCACCGTGCATGGCCGCCCCCATCACCTGATGCGCGCCGATCTCGCACACTATCCGCCGTTCGCGCGGGGCGCGGACGGTCTGGTCGCGCGCGGGCGATGAGCCACGATGGAACGCGCTCTCTATCAGCAATCGATCGACGATCCCGCCACGTTCTGGGCCGCGGAGGCGGCGCGCATCGACTGGCACCGGCCGCCGTCGCGCATCCTGGACGCGAGCGATCCGGAAATGCCGCGCTGGTTCGTCG
>JBPBQT010000166.1:0-5262 GCA_050955065.1 Janthinobacterium lividum
CGGCGGTGAACGGCACGTCCCACGCCGCCGCGTCGCGCACCGGACGCGTGGAGCCGAGCGCCTCGAGCGGCGCGAGCGTGTCGACGTCCGCGGCGATCAGATCGGCGAAGCAACGCAGGATCCGCGCGCGCTCGCGCGGCGCCATCGTCGCCCAGCCGCTGGTGCGAAACGCCTGCCACGCGTTCTCCACCGCGCGGTCGACCAGCGCCGCGTCGCCCAGCGGCACCGACGCGTAGACGGCGCCGTCCGAGGGCCGCGTCACGTCGATGCGCCGCGATCCTTCATCGACATACTCCCCGCCGATGAAATGGCCGCTGCGCACCTTGATCCCATTTGGGTCGAAACTGTCCATGACGCGTCCCCTGTGCTTGCCCTGTAACTACCCGGCGCTGACCGGCGGCATGAAAAAAACCCGGCGCGGCATTTCCGTGGAAGCCGCCGAAAACCCACACCGGCATCGTATGCCCGCGGGCGCCGCATATTGCGCCGATAAAAATCCCGTTTCGGCAGATCGCGCGCGTAATGACGTTTTCGACATCGCGTTTTGCATCGATCTCCGCGTTTGACCGGCGCGCTTCGCGAGATAGAAAGATCGTCCTAGTCACCGCCGCCCCCCGCTGCCAGAGTGCCGGTAATGTCCCGCTCGACGGGACCGGCGCGCGCCGTCCCGTTTTGCCGTTCCGGCCGGACGTCTGCCGGTGCCGTTCATTCCTCATGCCTTTACAGGAGTACGCCGTGCCTGGTTCCCATGCCGGTTCCCCCGCCGGCCCCCTCTCCGGTCCGATTTCCTACCGCCCGTTCACCGCGGACGACGTCCCCGCCGCGCATGCGCTGTCCGTCAAGGTCGCCTGGCCGCATCGCGCCGACGACTGGCGTCTGCTGGAAAGCGCCGGCACGGGCTTCGTGGCGGAGCAGAACGCCCAGATGATCGGCACCGGGCTGTGCTGGCGCTACGGCCCCGAGCGCGCGTCGCTGGGCATGGTGATCGTCTCGCCCGAGCATCAGGGCCAGGGCATCGGCCGGCAGTTGATGCAACGGCTGATCGCCGCGCTGGGCGAGCGCGCGATACTGCTGCACGCCACGCCCGCCGGCAAGCCGCTTTACGAGAAACTGGGGTTCCGCGCGGTCGGCACGGTCGACCAGCATCAGGGCACCGTGTTCCAGCCGCCGCTGATCTCGCTGCCGCCCGGCGAGCGCCTGCGCCCGCTGGGCACGAACGACGCGCCGCGGCTGGCGGAACTCGCGTCGCGCGCCTGCGGGCTCGACCGCCAGGCGCTGTTTCCATTGCTGCTCGACGTCGCCGACGGCATCGCGCTCGACCGCGATGGCGAACTGCTCGGCTTCGCGCTGTTTCGCCGCTTCGGCCGGGGTTTCACGATCGGCCCGGTGGTGGCGCCGGACGCCCCCGATTCGAGCCGGGCGAAAGCGCTGATCAGCCACTGGCTGGCGTTGAACGAAGGCGTTTTCGTGCGCATCGACACGCCCGGTGACAGCGGCCTGACGCAATGGCTCGAAGGCCTGGGCATGCCGGGCGTGGATACCGTCGTGAAAATGGTCCGCGGCGACGCGTCGGGCGTGCTGGTGGGCGAGACCGCGCCGGACGCGGCCGGCAGCGACGCGCTGACGCCGAAGGCGTTCGGGCTCATCAGCCAGGCGCTCGGGTAGTCGCCCGGTTGATCGCCCGGACGGACACCCGAAAGGCCACGACAGCAGAAAATGCCGGATGCGCGGGGCAAAACGCCATTCCCGCGCTCTTTCGGGTTTTTTTTGGCGGTACGGGCAGGGGGAGGGAATCAGTACTATGGAGCCACCATCCCGTTCAGTCCCGCGCTCACCCCGCAGTCCCACCTCCGCGACGAGAAAACCACCATGCCGACCCAAGCGCTCATCGAGTCCGACCGCAAGCACCTGATCCACCCCGTCATCAACTACCGCGCGCATGAAGCACGTGGCGTCACCGTCCTGGAATCCGCGCACGGCGCCTTCCTGCGCGACGCGAACGGCAACGAACTGCTCGACGCCTTCTCCGGGCTCTGGTGCGTGAACGTCGGCTACGGGCAGGACAGCATCGTCAAGGTGGCGACCGAACAGATGACCCGGCTGCCCTACGCCACCGGCTATTTCCATTTCGGCTCGGCGCCGGCCATCGAACTCGCGGAGAAACTCGTCGAGCTCGCGCCCGCGTCGCTGCAGCACGTGTATTTCACGCTCGGCGGCTCCGACGCGGTGGACTCCGCGATACGTTTCATCACGCATTACTACAATGCGACCGGCCGCCCGGCGAAGAAGCACATGATCGCGCTGCAGCGCGGCTACCACGGCTCCTCGTCGGTGGGCGCCGGCCTGACCGCGCTGCCGGCCTTCCATCGCAATTTCAACCTGCCGCTGCCGACCCAGCACCACCTGCCCTCGCCGTACGCGTACCGCAGCGAACACGGCAACGACGCGCAGGCGCTGATCGCCGCGTCGGTGGCCGCGCTGGAGGCGAAGGTCGCCGAGCTCGGCGCCGAGAACGTCGCCGCGTTCTTCTGCGAGCCGATCCAGGGCTCGGGCGGCGTGATCGTGCCGCCGTTCGGCTGGCTCAAGGCGATGCGCGACGCGTGCCGCAAGCTCGACATCCTGTTCGTCGCCGACGAGGTCATCACCGGCTTCGGCCGCACCGGCCCGCTGTTCGCCTGCGCGGCCGAAGGCGTCGAGCCCGACCTGATGACGGTGGCCAAGGGCCTGACCTCCGGCTATGCGCCGATGGGCGCGGTGCTGATGTCGGACGCCCTCTACCAGGGCATCGCCGACGGCGACGCCACCGCGATCGTCGGTCACGGCCATACCTACTCCGCGCACCCGGTCAGCGCCGCGATCGGCCTGGAAGTCATGCGCCTGTACCATGAGGGCGGGCTGCTCGCGAACGGCGCCGCCCAGGGGCCGCGCTTCGCCGCCGGGCTCGACGCGCTGCTCGCGCATCCGCTGGTGGGCGATTCGCGTCACCGCGGGCTGCTCGGCGCGCTGGAACTCGTCGCCGACAAGGACAGCAAGGAAGGGTTCGACCCGGCGCTGAAGCTCTCCGAGCGCATCGCGACGTCCGCTTATCGGAACCGCCTGGTGTTCCGCGCGTTCGGCGACAACATTCTGGGTTTCGCGCCGGCGCTGTGCTACACGGCCGACGAATTCGACCTGCTGTTCGCCCGTCTGAAGAAGACGCTCGACGACGTGCTCGACCAGCCCGAGGTGCGTGCCGCGCTGCGCACGAAAGAGCCCAGGACCGCCGTCACCGCATGATAAGATCGATGCGCGTTCCGGCTGCTCTCTGCCGCTACCCGACCGCGCATCGATTCCGCCGACGTTCCGTGCTCCACGGCGTGCCTTGCAGCATGTCTCGCGGCACCCACGGGGCGTGGGTCACGGTGCGGCAGCAGGCGGCAGCGGAAGGCAGCCGGGCGCGGCTCCTTTCCCGACCCGCCCGGACCGACATCACAGAGATGAGTAGCGACAGCAAGCTTGACCGAATCGATCTGCGTATCCTTGCACAACTGCAAAGGAAGGGGCGCATCACCAACGTCGAGCTCGCCGACGCGGTCGGCCTGTCTCCCAGCCCCTGCCTGATTCGCGTCAAGCGCCTCGAAAAAGCCGGCTTCATCGTTGGTTACGGCGCGCAGATCCAGCTCGAAAAGCTGGGCGACGTGCAGACGGTCTTCACCGAAGTGACGCTCGCCGATCATCGGCGCGAGGACTTCACCAAGTTCGTGGCGGCGATCCGCGACGTCGACGAGATCGTCGAATGTCATCTCGCCAGCGGCGGTTACGACTATCTGCTGAAGTTCGTCACCCGCAGCGTCAGCCACTACCAGAGCATCATCGAAGGTCTGCTCGAACGCGATATCGGCATCGAGAAATACTTCAGCTTCGTGATCATCAAGTCGCCGTTCGTGAAGACGCACTATCCGCTCGAATCGCTGTTTTCCCAGAACCATTGAGTGTGGTCCACCGGGCGCGAGGCGCCGGCTACTGATCGGTCGCGGCGCTCCCGCGCGGCGGCGCCACGTCCCACTGCGCGAATTCCTCGCTGAGAAAATCCACGCAGAGCCGCACCTTCGCCGACGACGCCAGCCGCGCCGGATACACCGCCCACACATTCGCCGGCTGCCAGACCTCGGGCAGCACGCGCGCCAGCGCGCCGCTCTCCAGCAGCGGCCGGACGTCCCACATCGAGCGCAGCACGATGCCCCGCCCGTCCAGCGCCCACTGCACCGCCACCTCGCCATGATTGGTCGACAGCGGCCCGGTGACCTTGATCGACACCACCTCGCCGCGCTCGCGCAGGCGCCACAGCCCGAACGGGTGATCGCGTTCCTTGATGGCCAGGCACGCATGCCCGGACAACTCCGCCAGCTGACGCGGCGTGCCGTGCCGCGCCAGATACGCGGGCGCGGCGCACAGCACGCGATGGTTCGACGCAAGTCGCCGGGCGATCAGGTGCGAGGCGATGTCGTCGCCGATGCGGATATCGAGATCGAACCCCTCGCCCGCGACATCGACCAGCCGGTCGAACAGGTCGAGCCGCACGCTCAATTGCGGATACTGCGCCGACAGGCGCGACAGCGCCGGCGAGACGATATGCCGCCCGAAGCCGAAACTGCTGGAGATGCGCACGGTGCCGCGCGGCACACGCCGCGTGGTCGAGACGTCCTCGACGAGCTGGTCGACGTCGTCGAGGATGCGCTCCGCCCATGCATAGACGCGCTCGCCCGCCTCGGTGACCGCCACGCGCCGCGTCGAACGGAACAGCAGCCGCGTGCCCAGCGTCGCCTCCAGCACGTTTACACGCTTGCTGACATAGGCGGGCGACACCGCGAGCGCCTCGGCCGCCGCACTGAAGCTGCACCGCCGCGCCACCTCGCAGAACACGCGCAGATCGTCGATATGCGGGGCGCGCGCATGCGGTACGGGGTGGACGCCGGAAGCGTCATCGAACGGAGCGACAGGTGGCATGGCGGCTTGATGGTGGCTTGGCGGTGACTCAGCGCTGGCTTGCCAGGGAAGCCGGCAACGCGATTGTTCACGGACCGTGTTCAGTGGATTAACCAAAACAGCCATTCTATCTCCGACCCGCCGGAATAGAATGTTCGTCACTTCACCCGGATGCGTCGTGCGCGCGCCGGGCTCCCTTGAACGCAGGCCGCTGGAAGGAACCACGACATGAGCAAGAAATACCGTATCGCCGTCATCCCGGGTGATGGCATCGGCGTCGAAGTGATGCCCGAAGGC
>JBPBQT010000167.1:0-5246 GCA_050955065.1 Janthinobacterium lividum
CAGGACGTCGGAGCCGGCGCGCTGGCTCCGGCGTCCTGGTCCGCGGCTCAGCTTCCCCCAAACCAGTTGTATCCCTGATTCTCCCAATATCCCCCCGTGTAGGCATTGCCCACCGCGATCGACATGACGTGCTTGGGATTCTTGTAGCCCAGTTTCGTGGGCATTCTCAGCTTCATCGGAAAGCCGTACTTCGGCGGCAGGATCTGACCGTCGTAGGTCAGCGTCAGCAACGTCTGCGCATGCAGCGCGGTCGGCATGTCGATGCTCGTCGTGTAATCGTCGGCGCATTTGAACGACACGTATTTTGCGGTCAGGTCCGCGCCGGCGGCCTTGAGGAAATCGGCGAAACGCACCCCGCCCCACTTGCCGACCGCGCTCCACCCTTCGATGCAGATATGACGGGTGACCTGGCTTTCCTGCGGCAGCGCGTGCAGCTCGCCGAGCGTCCAGACTTTCTTGCCGTTCGCCAGCCCGCCTACCTCCAGTTTGTATGTCGCCGGGTCCACCTGCGGCACCGAGTCGATGTCGTAGAACGCGTTGAACGGAAACGGTCGCGTGATCATCGCTTCCGGATAGGTGGGCGCGAGATGGTTCGGATTGAACATCCAGGCCTGCACCGTGTCGTTGAACCGCGACATGCGGCGCAGCGCGGTGTTGACCGACGTGTCGTTCATCAGGTCGCAGCCGGAGAGCATGGCGATCCCGCCGAGGGTCAGGATGCGCTGGCCGAACAGACGCCGCGCCGGCGCATCGAGTTCGCGCCGGACATCGGCGATGATGCCTGCCGCGTCGGGCGCATCGGACGGGCGCGTACGGCGCAACGGCGAAGATTTCTTGAAAGACATGAGTGACGGATCCTTGGTCGGCGTGCCGGTTCGATACGGGTCAACGCCCGCGAATCATCAGGAGCAGCGAGCGCGGCACGAGCGCGACCATGACGACATGCACGACGAAGAAGGCGACCACATACGTCATCGCGAAAAAGTGCACGACGCGGGCGCTGTCATAGCCGCCCAGCAAACCGCGCAACAGCGGGAACTGCACGGACTTCCACACCACCAGCCCCGACAGAATCAGCAGGACCAGATCGATGCTGACCGTCAGATAGGCGAATTTCTGCACCGCGTTGTAACGCGACAGGTCGGCATGGCCCAGTTTGCCCCGCAACGCGGCGGTGCCGTCGGTCCAGAGCATGCGGGCGTTGAACGGCAGGAAGCGTCTCTGGAAACGT
This sequence comes from Janthinobacterium lividum, assembly GCA_050955065.1. GTDB lineage: Bacteria > Pseudomonadota > Gammaproteobacteria > Burkholderiales > Burkholderiaceae > Robbsia. The sequence continues at coordinate 1,232 of JBPBQT010000167.1, forward strand.
CCCGTCGCCACGTTCATTGCGAGATAGAAAACGAGGCTGGCGAACAGCAGCCACATCGCCGCGAAATGCCACAGCAGGGCGCCGCCCAGCCAGCCGCCCAGCGTCACGCTGCCGGGGAAGGTCAACGCCGGGAAGATCGGCGAGGCATCGTAGATCGCCCAGCCGCTGCTGACCATGACCACGACGACAAGTGCCGTCAGCCAGTGCGTCAGTCGCACCCACCAGGGTTGAATCGTCGGATGCGGCGGCTGTTTCAAGGAAACCTCTGCGGGAAAGATCGTGAATCGATTATAGGATCAAGCGCCTGACTTACGCATGACCGCCGCATGACTTTTTTGTCATGATATTCGTGCTGGCCGCAACACTTCTTTCGCATAAAATCACCGGTTCAGGCCCACGCGCGACGCCCACCCCGCCCGCCTTTACACTCTTCCACCGCATGACCATCCTCGTAATCGAAGACGACCGCAAGACCGGCGACTATCTGAAAAAGGGTCTCGGCGAATCGGGCTACCAGGTCGAGCTGGCGCGCGACGGCAGCGACGGGCTGCATCTGGCGCTGAACCACGAGTACCAGTTGATCGTCCTCGACGTGATGCTGCCCGGGCTGGACGGCTGGCAGATCATGCGCGCGCTGCGCAGCCGTCGCGATACGCCGGTGATCTTCCTCACCGCGCGCGACCAGCTGCGCGACCGCATCCACGGGCTCGAACTGGGCGCGGACGACTATCTGGTCAAGCCGTTCTCGTTCGTCGAGCTGCTGCTGCGCGTGCGCACGCTGTTGCGCCGCGGCGTCACGCGCGAGTCGGACGCCTTCCAGGTGGCGGACCTGCACCTCGACGTGCTGCGCCGCAAGGTCAGCCGCCAGGGGATGGACATCGTGCTGACCAACAAGGAGTTCGCGCTGCTGCACCTGTTCTGCAAACGGCAGGGCGAGGCACTGTCGCGCACGCTGATCGCATCGGAAGTCTGGGACATGAATTTCGAGAGCGACACGAACGTCGTCGATGTCGCGATCAAGCGGCTGCGCGCCAAGGTCGATCAGCCGTTCGAGCTGAAGCTGATCCATACCGTGCGCAGCATCGGCTATGCGTTCGGAGAGTCGACATGAGCGACGGGAGCGACGGGAGCGACATGCGCCGCGGGCGCACGCCGTGGCGGTCGCGTTCGGTGTCGATCACCGCGCGCGTCGCCTGCCTGTTCGCGCTGATCGCCTGCGTGGCGGTATGCGCGGTGGGCATGTCCTTCTACGACGCCACCCGGGCAGCGCTCGCCAAACGCGCCGACTATCAATTGATCGCGCGGGTCGAGCACATGCGCGCGCTGCTGCACGATCTCTACACCATGCAGCAGATCGAGGCGCGGCCGGCGCTGTTCGAGACGATGCTCGGCGACGAGCAGGACGTGATCGTCTTTCGGCGGGCGGGCACCCCGCCCTTCATCGACGTCAACCCGGAGCACATGCCCCTGCCGGCGCTCGTACCGGTTCCCGCGAACCGCGTCGTGAGGCTGGCCGCGCTTCACGAAGGCCGACGCGCCGACGGTGCGCGCACGCGCTGGCTCGCCGCGAACGCGCAGATCGGCGGCCAGGGCGACAACATCGAGATCGTCGCCGCGCACGTGATGACGCAGGAGGAACGGGTGCTGCGCGTCTATCGCGCCCGCGTGTTCTGGACCATCGCCGGCGCGGTGCTGGCCGCCGCCCTGTGCGGTTTCTGGGCACTGCGCCGTGGTCTTTCGCCGCTGCGCGAGATGGCGGGCCGCGCGGCCGAGATCACGCCGGAGCGCCTCTCGACGCGGCTCGACGTCGCGGCGGCACCGCCGGAATTGCGGCAGCTCGCGCACTCGTTCAACGACATGCTCGACCGGCTTGCGACCGGCTATCATCGCCTGGTGCAGTTCTCCGCCGACCTTGCGCACGAACTGCGTACGCCGATCGGCGTGCTGATCGGGCAGACCCAGGTGACGCTGGCGCATGCCCGTTCGCCCGCGGAATACCGCGGCGTGCTGGAATCGAACCTGGAGGAACTCGAACACCTCGCGCGCATCGCCCGGAACATCCTGTTCCTCGCCCAGGCCGATCACGCAACGCAGCCCATCGAGTGCGCGACGCTCGACATCGGCGACGAGCTGGACACGATCCAGACCTATTTCGAGGGACTCGCCGAGGAACGCGGACTGCGTTTCGCACTCGATGCGTCCGGGTCGATGCAGGCGAATCCGGTGATGTGCCGGCGCGCCATCAGCAATGTCGTCGTCAACGCGGTACGTTACGCGCTGCCCGACACCACGATCCGGCTATCGGGACACGCCACCGCCGATGGTGCGGTGATCACCGTCGGCAATCAGGCGCAGCCGATTCCCGCGACCCAGCTGGCACGGTTGTTCGACCGCTTCTACCGGGGCGACGCCTCGCGCAGTGCCTTCACCGAATCGAGCGGCCTGGGCCTCCCGATCGTGCGCGCGATCCTGACGCTGCACGGCGGCACCGCGGATATCGCCTGTACGCCGCAGGGCCGGGTCACCGTGCGCATGGTCTTTCCGCGGCGCGGCGCCCCGGGCAACCAACGCGATGAGCCGTTGCAATCTCCTTTATCATCGACGGGGTGAAAACCCTATTCGAATCCAACTGGACCCAACTGCTCTGGCGCACCGGCGCGGTGGGCTGGCCCGCCGTCGCCATCTGCCTCTTCGTCGGCGTGCACGACGGACACCGGCTGCAGGCCGTCGTGGCCGCGGGCGGCGCTTTCACCGTCGGGCTGGGGGCGATGCAGCGCTTCACGCGTTTCTCGCTGGCGCCGATGCTGCTCGCCTGCTTCGGCATGATGGCCTCGGCATGGGCCGGCTCGATGCTCGGTGGTTCCTTTCCCGCGTTGCTGCTGGCCAGCGCTGCCTGGGCGGCGGTCACCGGCATCGCCTCGCTGCTGGGCCCCGGGGCGACCTGGATTTCATTGCAGTGGAGCATCGCGCTGTTCGTGGCCGGCGGTTTTCCGGGTGCGGCGCAGGCGGTCGACCGCGCGTTGCTCGTCGGCGCCGGCGGCCTGATCCAGGTGGCCCTTCTCGGCAGCCTGATCCTGGTGTTCCCCGCGCTGCGACCGCCCGATGTGTCGAAAACATCGATCGCGACCACGCGGCCGGTCGCGCTCGCCACGGCCCTGCGCGCATCGATGAGTTCGGTGCTCGCGTCGGTCGCCGTCATGGGGCTGTCGATGCGCAACGGCTATTGGGCGCCGATGACCGCGCTTTCCGTGCTGAAACCATCGCTGCACGACGAATTCCACAGCGTCCTGCAACGGTGCCTGGGCACGGTCATCGGCGCGGTCATCGCGTCGGGCGTCGTCTATCTGAGTCATGCGAATCTGAAGACGTTGATGACGATGACCTGCGTGCTGGCGGCGTGTACCTACGCGCTGCAGCGCGTAAACTACTTTTTCTTCAGCCTGTCCCTGACCGCCTTCATCGTGTTCCTGTTGTCTGTCGCGCGCCCGCAGGAGCTCGATCTGTTGTTTCACCGGATCACGGCGACCGTGCTCGGCTGCGCCGCCTCGCTGCTGGTCGATGCCCTGCTGAAGCAATTCGGCCTGGATGCGAACCGGCAGTCGAAGGCGCCGCAGCAGGAAGCGGCGTCCTGACCCGCGCGCTGGCGCGCAACCCATCCCATGCCCTGGCGTACGCAAACGCCGGACATTTTTCCGCCCGGGCCGCCATCGACGGTCCATCGACGACCCCTCAAGCCCTGCTGCCATGACATCGAGAACGATCGACACCCTGCATCCCGCCTACCGGGACGACATCGGCGACCTGTCCACCCGCCGTCCGTTACCGGGTCCCGGAATCGCCCAGCTCGACCCTTTCCTGTTCCTGAACCATCACGGTCCGCAGACCTACACGCCGCACAACCGCGGTCTGCCGTTCGGGCCGCACCCGCACCGCGGCTTCGAGACCGTGACCTTCATCCTCGAAGGCGAGCTCGCCCACCTGGATACCGGCGGCCATGAAAGCGTGATCCGCGCCG
>JBPBQT010000168.1:0-4773 GCA_050955065.1 Janthinobacterium lividum
ACCCCCGTGAGCGATCTCAAGTCCCGTTTTACGCCCAGCGATGTCCTGAACCAGGTGCAGGGCGCGCTGGGCGCGCAGGAAACGCGACTGAACCAGCGCATCGATGCGCTTGGCGAAAAAACCGATCAGGCGACGTTGCTGAAGCTGCAGGTCGACTTTCAGCAATACCTGCAGAGCTACAACGCGACATCGGCGATCACGAAGGCGATCCACGATACGCAAAGCGACATCATCCGCAAATTCTGAGCGCACGGACCCATGCCAGCGCCGCCCACCCTCGTCGATCCCGCGCCTGCGCCGCCGCGTGCCGGCGACCCTCGTGGCGATGACCGCCGCGCTGGCGACGAACGCGCGGGCGACGAGCGCTGGCGCATTCCGCTCGAACGTCTCGCGGCGGAGCGGTACCAGCATTTCTACCGGGCGATATTGCGCCGTGTCGGCAACGAAGCGGATGCCGCCGACCTGGCGCAGGAAACGTTTGTCATCGCCGCGGCGTCGCTGCCCAAGTTCCGGGGCGAAGCGCTGCTGTCGTCCTGGGTCTTCGGCATCGCGATGAACGTGATACGCGACCATCGGCGCAAGCGTTTCGCGCAGCGCTGGATCGGCGTCAAGAGCGACGAGGACGCCGCGCTGAGCACCGATCTGCGGGCGGACCCCGTGCTGTACCCGGATCCGCTCGACGCCCTGCTCGTCAGCGAGCGTCTGCGCGAGGTGGCCGATGCAATGGATCTGCTGCGCCCGGAAACGCGGGAAGCGCTGTGGCGTGCGGCGGTCTCGGATTGCGACAGCGATTACGCGACCCTGGCCGCCGAACTGGGCGTGCCCACCGGGACGCTGAAAAGCCGGGTGTCACGCGCCCGGGCGATGATCAAGGCCAGTCTGGCCCGCCTGAACAATGACGGCAACGCAGGGAACGGATGACATGACGGCAATGAACTCAGGGATGCTGACCATTTCGAGCGGAAACATGAATGCGGGCGGGGCCCCGGGCACCACGGCCGGAAGCGGAGCGGACACGCCGTTCGTGTCCGCCGCGCATGATGTGTCCGCCGCGTCTGCCGCACACGAAGCGGCGCGTTTCGCGCAGGCGCTGACGCGTGAGCAGGGGGCGCACGATACGCGTGATGACCGGCCGGGAATCGAAGGGGGACCTGGGCAGGGAGTCGGGCAGAGGCGCGAACGGGGGACCGTCGCGCCACGCGAGCCGACGCATGCGTGGCGCGACGGCCTGCGCGACGCGGCGGCCATGCTCGATCGCGACTGGACCGCGGCGACCGGTCTGGCGGCAGCGCCGATGCACGCCGGGCGGTGGGGACCGGCCGACATGCTGGCGCTGCAGGGACGCATGCTGCAGGTGTCCTTGCAGATGGATCTGGCGAGCAAGCTGGTGCAGAAGAGCACGCAGGCGGTCGATCAACTGGTGCGGATCCAGTAAATGGCCGCGCACGGCATGATTTTCGCGCGGCGGCGCCTGCGGCTGGGTACGCTGGTTGTCGCCGGCGCACTCCTGGCATCGTGCTCGCGGGAAGCGACGCTCCTGTCCGATCTGCCGCGCGGCGAGGCGTTTGCGATCCAGCACGCGCTGGCGGAAGTCGACGTCCAGGCCACCGCGCGGCCCGGCAAGGACGGCAGGATGGCCGTGACGGTGCCCCGCGAGCATATGGCGCTGGCCCGTCGCACGCTGCTCGAACAGGGTCTGCCGCGGCCCGAATATCGCAGCTTCGGCGATGTATTCAACAACGAGGGCATGCTGACATCGCCTTTCGAGGAACGGGCCCGCTACCTCTACGCGAGTTCGCAGGAGCTGGAAAACACCCTGCGCAATATCGAGGGCGTGGTCTTCGCGAAGGTCCATGTCGTGATGCCGGAAGCGCGCTCCCTGGTGCGCGACGGCGTGCCGGCATCCGCCAGCGTATTTCTGAAATACCGGCCGCCCTCCCGGGTGGCGACGATGCATGCCGCGCTGCAGCGGCTGGTGGCCAACGCGGTGCCGGGGCTGGTGCCGGAACGCGTGGTGGTGGTCGCCACGGCGGTCGACGACCACGCGCTGACGCCCGCCGCGCTGTTCGCCGTGTCGCACGCCTCGGCTGGTGGCATTTCGGGCGCTGGCTGGCGGGGTTGGCTTTCGCACGCCGGCGCGATCGCGGGCGGTATCGCGGCTGCCTTGCTGTGGTCGTGGCGGCGGCAGGGCGGCGCGTGGTGGCCGCGCATGGGTCCGGGTGCCGGCATGCCGCCCGGATTGGCGGCGGTGCTGCGCCGGATCGCGCCACGCGATGCCGGCCGGGTCGCAAGCACGGCGGACGCGGCGGACGCGGCGGGCGCGGTGGGCGTGACGCCGCGCGCCGCTCGAACAGGTCTGCCGGGCGGTCCGGCGCGGCAGACGTCCGACTGATGGCGTGGATGCCATGAAGGATTCCGTGCGCCCGCCCCGGACGCTCCGGCATGTGCGGCATTTGATCGCGTTCTATCACGCGCCGCAGCGGTATGCCCATGCGTCCTGGCCTGAAGCGGTCCTGACGGGTCTGGCGGCCATGACGGACTGCCCCGATCCGCCGCGGCCCCCCGATGCCCCGATCCTGGCCTGTCTCGACCATCGTCGCATCGCGCGTTTCGTCGCGGTACTGGACTGCATACTCGGCTGCGCCGACGCCGGCACGCATGGCGCTGTCAGCACAGGCGCCCGTGCCGATGCCGTCGAGGGTGCGGGGGCATGTACCGGCATCGGTGCCGATTCCGTATTGCGTGCCGAGGAGCGTGCGCTGGCGCGTGCGAGCGCGCCTTTGCTGTATCCGCCGGGCGACGAAACGCCGGGCGACGAAACGCCGGGCGACGAAACGCCGGGCGATCCCCCACGCAACGACGGTGTGGCGGGCATGTCGGCGCGCGGGCTTGCACGCGTTGCCGATGCGCCCGCCAGGACGGGTGCCGGCTATCTGGGCCGCCATTACGCGGCGCAGGCGCCCGCGATCGCGGCGCGTCTGCGGCTGTTGCTGCCGTATGACGAGGCGCCATTCAATCAGCCGTCCAACGGGCGCGGCCCGACGGCCGGTGCCGTGCATCGATGCGCGCGGCGCGCGCGCGCGGAGCAACGTTTTCTCGAGCGCACCTGGAACTGGGGAGCACGACAGTGTTTCTGGTAAACGAAGACGGAACGGAGGAGGCCGCGCCACGGTATCGCGTGCCGGCGGAGTGCAAGGTCATACCCCGGCGCACGGCGGAGCGCATCCTGGCGGCGACGCGGCTGCTCGACGAGGCGCGCCGCACGGCATGCCGGCTCGTCACGCGCGCGCAAGACGAGGCCGATGCGCTGCATCGTCAGGCGCGCGACGCGGGCTACGCCGCCGGCCATGCGCGGGGAATGGCCGCCGGCTTCGCGCATCTGTGCGAAGCCAGCGACGCCGCGCGCGCGGCCCTGTGCAACGATGCGGCGCAGCAGGCGGCGATCGTCGACGTCATCGAACACGCCCTCGACACGGCGTTCGCCGAACGGGAAGACGCCACGCGCCTGCGCGATTTCGTCGCCCGCGGACTGGCCGCGCTGCACGCGTCGCCGGGCCGCATCCGCCTCGTCGTCCATCCCGCGCAGGCGGACGCGCTGCAGCCGTCGATCACGGCCTGGGCGGAACGCTTTCCGGCGCTGGACATTCTCCTCCAGGCGGATCCGCTGCTCGCACGCGACAGCTATCGCGTCGAGGGCGGCGACGGCGACGGCGACGCGCGCTGGTGCATGGCGGATTCGCTGCCGGCGGCGCTGGCCGAACTCAAGCACCGGCTGCGGCAATGCCGATGACCGATGCCTGGCTCGCGGAACTCGCGCGTACCCTTGGCGCGCCGCGCATGCCGCGTCTTTCCGGCCGGATCGACTCGGTCGTCGGCAGCGCGCTGCGCGCCGGTCTGCCGGGCGCGGCGATCGGCGATCTCTGCGCGGTGCGGGCGCCGGACGGTGGCTGCTGCGGGCGGGCCGAGGTGGTCGCCATCGACGGCCGTGGCGCGACATTGCTGCCGTATGGCGCGCTGGCGGGTCTCACGCGCGGGCACGAAATAGTGCGGCTCGCGGGCGACGGGATGGTCGATGTCGGCGATCACCTGCTGGGGGGCGTGGTGGACGGCACCGGGCAACTGCTCGGTGTTCCGGCGCAGCCCGCGTCGTCAGGCGCGGATCGGGCGCGGGGCGCATTGATGCGGCCCGCGCCCGATCCGCTGACGCGTCGTCCCGTGACCCGGGCGATGGGCGCCGGCGTGCGGGCGATCGACGGTCTGCTGACCCTGGGCGAAGGGCAGCGCGTGGGTATTTTCGCCGCCGCGGGAATGGGCAAGACCTCGTTGCTCGGCATGCTGTTGCGCGGCGCGGCGACGGATGTCTGCGTGGTCGCCCTGATCGGCGAGCGGGGTCGCGAGGTGGGCGAATTCCTCGAGTTCGAGCTGAGCGCCCCGGCCCGCGCACGCACGACGGTGGTCGTCGCCACCGCCGAGCGGCCGGCGGTCGAGCGCCGTCGCGCGGCTTACCTGGCGACGGCGATCGCCGAATACCACCGCGCACAAGGGCGCTCGGTGCTGCTGATCATGGATTCGCTGACGCGGTTCGCCCGCGCCGCGCGCGAGATCGGCCTGGCCGCGGGCGAGCCGCCGACGCGTCGCGGCTATCCCCCCTCGGTGTTTTCACTGCTGCCGCAGTTGCTGGAGCGCGCCGGCAACGATGCCCGGGGATCGATCACCGCGATCTACACGGTGCTGGTCGAGGGCGACGACATGAACGAACCGGTGGCCGACGAG
>JBPBQT010000169.1:0-4561 GCA_050955065.1 Janthinobacterium lividum
GATGGCATTCGAGATACGGCGCCTTGGCCTGGCGAGCTTGGAAGGGCGAATTCGCGGACATGCGGGTGACTCCGACTGGATTCCGGAAAACTGCGCGCCCCCGCGGGGGCAACGCAACGAGTGGACAGGCCGACGATAGCAATCGTCCCGCGCAGCGGCGTCTTCCCACACGAAGCGTTGCATGGACAAGCGAAGCGGCCCGTCGCCGCGCCGACCTTCGCTTTTCCGGCAAGTCCTTCGGACCCGCCGCCCATCGTTTCATGGCGCGCGCCGTACAGTCGCACGATCGGATACCAAGAGCTGACGAGACCTGACCCCGCACGCGCATGAGCGACGAAAAAACCGAGCAACCCACCGACAAGAAGCTGCGCGATGCACGGCGGGACGGCGAAGTCTCGAAAAGCAAGGATCTCATCGACGGTTTCCTGCTCGCCGGCGCCCTGCTGGCGTTGTGCGCCGCCGGCGCGCGCATGATGGAGCGGATCCGCGCCTCCATCCTCCTGGCGCTCGACTTCGTGCACGGCGACCACGACATGGTGGCGCTTTACAGCGGGCTGGTGCACATCGGCGCGAACCTCCTGTCGGCGGTGTTGCCCGTGCTGCTGGCCGCCGCGATCGCCGCGCTGGCCGCGCTCGCGCCGCAGGTCGGCTTCCAGATATCGATGAAGCCCGTGGCGTTCAAGTTCGACGCGATCAGCCCCGTGGCGGGGATCAAGAAGATCTTCTCCGTCAAGGCGCTGATCGATCTCGTCAAGATGGTGCTGCGCTCGATCATCGTGCTCGCGGTGCTGTGGCAGATGGGGAAGAACCTGATGCCGCTGGTCGCCGGCGCGCTTTACCAGACGCTGCCCGAACTGATGCGTCTGATCGGCGAGATGTTCTTCAAGCTGTTCGCCGCCGCCGCGGCGGTCTTCATCATCCTGGGCGCCGCCGACGTCAAGCTGCAGCAGTTCCTATTCATCCGCGGCAAGAAAATGAGCAAGGACGAGATCAAGCGCGAACACAAGCAGCAGGAAGGCGATCCGATGCTCAAGGGCGAACGCAAGCGTCTCGGACGCGAGATGGCGACCAGCGCGCCCCGGCAAGGCGTCGCCGGCGCGAACGTGCTCGTGGTCAATCCGACGCATTACGCGGTGGCCATCCGCTACGTGCCCGCGGAAAACCCGCTGCCCGTCATTCTCGCCAAGGGGATGGACCGGGACGCGCTGCGCATGCGCCATGAAGCCTCGCTCGCCAATATCCCGATCGTCGGCAACCCGCCGGTCGCGCGCGCGCTGCACAAGGTCGCCACCGGCGCGCCGATTCCGGAGGAGATGTTCGAGGTCGTCGCCGCCATCCTGCGCTGGGTGCAAGCGCTCGGCCTGAACGCGAACGCGGATGCCGCACAGGCCGCACAGGCAACGCCGAGCGACGCCGGCGCGCATCCGGGGGCTGCAACGGCTGCCACGGCTGCAACGGCTTCGTCTGCCGCGCCGCCTCGCCCCATCGCCATGCGCAACCGCGCTGCCGGCGCCGCCCTGCCTTCGCCCTCTTCCATTGAGTAACGCCATGAACCGCACGCTCAAACTTCCGGCGGGTGGCGAGATCGCCATCACCGCGCTGATCGTCTGCATCGTCTCGCTGATGATTCTGCCGCTGCCGTCCTGGCTGATCGATGCGCTGGTATCGGTGAACATCGCCGTCAGCGTGACGCTGCTGATGATCACGCTGTATGTGCCGAGCGTCGTCTCGCTCTCCACCTTTCCGTCGCTGCTGCTGTTCACCACGCTCTACCGGCTGTCGCTGAACATCGCGTCGACCAAGGCGATTCTGCTGCACGCCGAAGCCGGTCACATCATCGAAAGCTTCGGCAAGCTGGTGGTCGGCGGCAATCTCGTGGTCGGCATGGTGGTGTTCATCATCATCACCGTGGTGCAGTTCATCGTGATCGCCAAGGGTTCCGAACGCGTCGCCGAAGTGGGGGCGCGCTTCACGCTGGACGCGATGCCCGGCAAGCAGATGAGCATCGACGCGGACCTGCGCGCCAACATCCTGACGCCCGACGAGGCACGCCGCAAACGCGCGACGCTCGCGATCGAAAGCGCGCTGCACGGCGGCATGGACGGCGCGATGAAATTCGTCAAGGGCGACGCGATCGCCGGGCTCATCATCACGGTGATCAACATCGTGGCCGGGCTGGCGGTGGGCGTCGCCTACCACGGCATGACCGCGGGGGAAGCCGCGAACCGCTTCTCGATCCTGTCCGTGGGCGACGCCATGGTGTCGCAGGTGCCGTCGCTGATGCTGTCGGTGGCGGCCGGCGTGATGATCACCCGCGTGGCCGACGAGCGGCAGGCCAAGCCGTTGTCGCTGGGCGCCGAGATCGGCAGGCAGATGACCACCAGCAGCCGCGCGCTGTTCTTCGCCGCGTTGCTCCTGCTGGCGTTCGCCGCCGTGCCGGGTTTTCCGTCCTACCTGTTCGTGCTGCTTGCCGCCGTCATCGGTTTCGCGGGCTTCCGGGTGAGCAGGCAAGGCGGCGACGCGCAGGGGCACGAGGGCGAGCCCGTCAACGCCATGCAGCGCGCGGGCGCGAAAACCGGCACGCCGTCGATCCAGCAGCATGCGCCGGTATTCACCAGCGCCCTGGGCGTGCGGCTGGCGCCGGATCTGGCCCGGCGGCTCGACGCGCAGGCGCTCAATGCCGCGTTCGAAGCCGAGCGCGCCACGCTGCAGGAGGAACTGGGCGTGCCGTTTCCCGGCATCAGCATGTGGACCGGCCCCCGGCTGGCCGCGGAACATGGCGAATTCCTGATGCACGACGTGCCGTACCTGCAATTCGCGTTTCCCGCGGGCAAGGTGATGCTGCCGCATCTGTCGTCCGCCCTGCCGTCCGCGCCGTCCGCACGGCTACCCGCGCCGTCGTCCGCGTCGTCGCCGGCGCTGCTGCCCGCGCCGGGCGCCGCCGCCACGTCGCCGATCCTCGCGCAGACACGGGAGACGCCGGCGGCACAGCCTGCGCCCGTGGACCTGTCCGCGTTGATCGCCCAATGCGACATCCATCCCGCGCTGGACGGCGGCGCGCAACCCACCTACTGGATCGACGAAAAATCCGTCCCCGCGCGCACCGAATCCTGGCGCGTGGAAAAGGTGATCGCCCATACGTCGGTGACGTTGCTGCGCAAGCATGCCTCGCTGTTTCTCGGTGTCCAGGAAGTGCAATGGATCCTCGAACAACTGGGCGGCGATTATCCCGGCCTGGTCGCCGAGGTGCAGAAGGTGATGCCGCCGCAGCGCATCGCCGACGTCCTGCGCCGGCTGCTGGAGGAGCAGATCTCGATCCGCAACGCGCGCAACATCATGGAGAGCCTGATCGCCTGGGGCCCGAAGGAAAAGGACATGCTGATGCTGACGGAATACGTGCGCGGCGACCTCGCGCGCTTTCTCGCGCATCGCGCCACGCGCGGCGGCCGGCACTTGTCCGCCGTGCTGCTCGACCTGCCGGTCGAGCAGCACATCCGCCAGGCGATCAAGCAGACGCCGACCGGCAACTACCTGGCGCTGCCGCCCGACGAGGTGAATTTCCTCATCGATCACATCGAACAGTTCACCGGGCAGGCGCCGCGCGACGATGTCGCCCTCGTCACGTCGATGGACATCCGGCGCTATGTACGGCGCATGATCGAGAGCCGGCTGACCTGGCTGTCCGTCTACTCCTATCAGGAGCTGGGCGGCCATGTCGACCTGATGCCGATCGGACGCGTGACGATCTGATGCCGCATCGCTCACTGGGCCGGCATGCGCGCCCCATCGTCCATGCGGCCGACGACGCGGCCCCGTTCGAGGCTGCGGTTTCACACCCGCGTCAGGGCACGCAGAAACGGCGTTTCGATTATGCCGCGCTGCTCGCGGGCGCCGCGCGCGAGCGCGCGCTGCAGGAAGACGCGGACGACCCGCCTCCGCCAGGCCGCGCCGATACCCGCGGAAGCGGATCGCACGGCTCCGGCGCCGGCCAGGCGCATGCCGACGCCCAGGCCGACGCCCAGACCGCCGGGCACGGCAGGACCGGCGCGCCGCGCGCCGCCGAACAGGTCACGCGGCGGCTGAGCGAGGCCAGCGCGCCGATCGTCGAGGCGGTGTACGGCCAGCAGACCCGCTTCCTGACGCTCACGCTGCAGATCGCCCGCGAGGTCGCCGCGTGGTGCGCCGATCCGCACATTGCCGCCTCCGGCAACTGGGAAGCCCACCTGACGCTGGACCCGGCCCTGTTGCCCGACACCACGCTCGACGTGCAACTTTCGCGCTTCCATCTGTCGCTTCGTTTCAACGTCGAGACGCCCTCCACCCGGCAGGTACTCTCGCAACACGTTTCACTGCTGGAAACCGAACTGACCCGACTATTGGCCGCGTGGCACGAACCCCGCGAGGTCGACATCGCCGTTGTCTGACCCCCCGCCCAGACCGGCACGCCTTTTTCGATGAAAAAAGATGCTCGAATCGTTGAACCGACGCCGGGATCCCCCTGACGCCTGCAAGTCGGGCCATGCGGGCCAGACGGACGAGTCGGACGCACCGCCGGACCCCG